>NZ_CP125957.1:4582500-4900000 GCF_030064125.1 Pseudomonas sp. G2-4
CAAGCTTACGGCTCAATCCTTACGCACCGTGATTGTCTACGGGATGGCCCTGGGCGGCATGAACTTCCTCTTCTATATGTCACTGCGCACCGTTCCACTGGGAATCGCCGTGGCACTGGAGTTCACTGGTCCTCTGGCGGTGGCCATTTACGCTTCGCGCAGGGCAATCGACTTTCTCTGGATAGCCCTGGCATTGATTGGCCTGCTTCTGTTGATACCCACTGGAGCCGCCAGTGCCGGGATTGACTTGGTAGGAGCCGGCTACGCATTGGGGGCCGGGCTCTGCTGGGCGCTGTACATTCTATTTGGGCAGAAAGCCGGGGCGGACAATGGCGTGCAAACCGCCGCCCTGGGGGTGATGATCGCCGCCCTGTTCGTCGCCCCTATCGGCATCGTGCACGCCGGCGCCGCACTGCTGACACCGAGCCTGATTCCAATCGCCATTGGAGTCGCCATCTTGTCTACCGCCCTACCCTACACCTTAGAGATGATCTCACTGACCCGGATACCGGCCCGTACCTTCGGTACCCTGATGAGTATCGAACCGGCATTCGGCGCCTTGTCGGGGCTCGTGTTCCTCCAGGAGTATTTATCATTGGCCCAATGGACAGCCATTACCTGCATCATTCTTGCGTCGGTCGGCGCTACGTTGACCATGGGCAACACAGCGAAGCCCGCCATCGCGGCAGATTGAAGCAGGATTTAACGAAGGACTGGTATTTACCCCGCATTTAGGCCATGTTTAGCTCCGTAACCCAATGCCAGACATGGATTTTTTTCATACAGGACGTCATGAACGCTTCAAGCGAAAGCGAACGCCACCGTATGTGGGCATAAGATCCACGACGGTATAAGGACGGGAATGAAACGAATTTTGATATTGATCGCCGTACTTGCAGTTGCGGGCTGCGCGGCGACATCGAAAACTGAAGTCAAGCGCGGTAAAAAGGGTCTGCACATCAACTGCTCTGGTCTTTCCTCATCCTGGGACCAGTGCGCCGCCAGCGCCGCCAATTCATGCGCCCCAAAAGGCTACAAGGTCATCGCCAAATCGGGTGATGCCGTCGAGGAGCCGGGGGATTATCCCTTCGGACTCAACCCCGCCGGTTATACCAGCCGCAGTATGATCGTCATCTGTAAGTAAATAGGCGGTGTCAGTCGAGCCGTTGTTCGACTATTCGACGATTGATCTCTTCATAGCTGGACTTGAGGACATCACGCTGGACCTCCGGAGCGACCAGCATCCGCGCCACAACCAGCGCACCTACACATTGCGACAGGATGGCCCAAGCCAGGCTGTCGCTTTCCAATATCCGCGTCCAGCTTTCATGCAACCGGCAGATCCATGTTTGCGCCGCTTCCCTCACCCCCACATCCGATCGCGCGATCTCGGCGCCCAGAACCGGCAATGCGCAACCGGCCTCCGGTTGCTCAACGTGGCTCATGCTCAGGTACTGCTTGAGACAGCGCTGCAGTTTCGTTGTGCCCATGGCCCCGTCACCGCTCAAACGATCAAGGCTTTGGGCCAACTCCCGCTCAACAATAGCCTTGAACAGCTCATCCTTGGATGAGAAGTGGCTGTAGAACGCCCCGCCGCTCAACCCAATCGCTTTCATCAGGCCATCGACACCGACCGTGGAGAAACCCGATGTCTTGGCGGATACGGCACTGCTGGCGAGCAGTTTCTCCCGGGTTTCCATTTTGTGATTGGCTGAATAACGCATCGTCCTGCCTCTGATTACTCATCTTGACGCTCGCCGGATCTTAGCATAACGTCCGTTTAGTTAACGATCGTTTACCAATGAGGCTACTCATGAACAACAAGAAGGTCGTACTGGTTGTTGGCGCGGGTGATGCCACTGGTGGAGCAATTGCCAAGCGTTTCGCACAGGAGGGGTTTGTCGCCTGTGTCACCCGCCGCAACGCCGACAAACTCGAGTCATTGGTTGACGGGATCCGTGCCCAAGGTGGGGAAGCTCACGGTTTTGCCTGTGACGCCCGTAAAGAGGACGACGTGATTGCGTTGGTCGAACAAATCGAGAACCAAATCGGCCCGATTGAAGCCTTTGTGTTTAACATCGGCGCCAATGTGCCCTGCAGCATCCTCGAAGAAACCGCGCGCAAATATTTCAAGATTTGGGAGATGGCCTGCTTCTCGGGCTTCCTCAACGCACGGGAAGTAGCCAAGCGGATGGTCAAACGCCAGCGAGGGACCATTCTGTTTACCGGAGCAACGGCGGGATTGCGCGGAGCCTCAGGGTTTGCCGCGTTCGCTGGCGCCAAGCATGGCATCCGGGCATTGGCCCAGAGCATGGCGCGTGAACTGGGCCCGATGAACATTCACGTGGCTCATGTGGTGGTGGACGGCGCTATCGACACCGATTTCATCCGCGATAATTTTCCAGAAAAATATGCCACCAAGGATGAGGACGGCATCCTGAATCCCGAGCACATTGCCGACAATTATTGGTATCTGCACAGCCAACCCCGTGATGCCTGGACCTTTGAGCTGGACCTGCGCCCCTGGAATGAACGCTGGTAAACCCTCCCCCCACAAAAAATAAGAGAGCAGATACCATGAGCAAATCGGTGGAGTTTTATTTCGATCTCGGCAGCCCGACCACGTACCTGGCCTATACCCAGTTGCCGACGCTTTGTGCACAGACAAACAGCCAGCTGGTCTATCGCCCAATGCTGCTGGGTGGTGTCTTCAAGGCCACCGGCAATGCGTCACCGGTCACCATACCGGCCAAGGGCCCTTATCTGTTCAAGGATTTGGATCGCTTCGCCAAACGCTACGGCGTTGCCTTCAAGCTCAACCCTTTTTTCCCCATCAATACGCTCTTGCTGATGCGTGCCGTGACCGGCATGCAACTGCGCCAACCCGAACGCTTCGAAGCTTTCATCGACTGCCTATTCCGCGCCCTGTGGGTGGACGGTCGAAACCTCAACGACCCGGCAACGGTGGCAGCGGTCTTGGATGAAGGGGGTTTCGATCCTGAATATGTACTGGCCATGACGACCGACGAACAGGTCAAGCAAGCGCTCAAGACCGCCACCGAAGAAGCCATCGAACGAGGCGTATTCGGCGCCCCAAGCATGTTTGTCGGCGACGAGCTGTTCTTCGGCCAGGATCGGCTGGACTTCGTCCGTGAAGCCCTTGCCTGATCTCCTGCGTCAGATCGCCAGTGTCCGCGTGTTCAGCCATTGCAGCGCGTCGCCTTCCAGCAACGGGCTCAATCGACGCTGAACCTCGGCGTGATAAGCGTTGAACCAGTCTTTTTCGTCCTGGGTCAGCAGCGACGCCTCCAGGCAACGGGTATCGATTGGGCAGAGCGTCAGGGTCTCGAACTCAAGGAACTCACCGAACTCGCTGTTACCCGCTTCACGGTTCAACACCAGGTTTTCGATCCGTACCCCCCAACGGCCCGGACGATAAGTGCCCGGTTCGATGGAGGTGATCATGCCCGCCTGCATCGCCGTTTGCGGCGCCACAGCGGCCTGGTAGGCAATCACTTGAGGACCTTCGTGAACGTTGAGGAAATAACCCACGCCATGGCCGGTACCGTGCCCGTAATCCACTTGTTCGGCCCAGATGGGCGCACGGGCGATGGCATCCAGCAAGGGCGACAGGATGCCTCGCGGGAATTTGGCTCGGGACAAGGCAATCACACCTTTGAGCACACGGGTGCAATCACGTTTCTGCTCGGCGGTGGGTGTCCCGACCGGCACCATGCGGGTGATGTCGGTGGTACCGCCGAGGTACTGTCCGCCGGAATCGATCAGCAGCAAGCCATCGCCTTCGATGAGCGCATGGGCTTCTTCGGTGGCGTGGTAATGAGGCATCGCGCCATTGGCGTTGAACGCAGCGATGGTGTTGAAGCTCAGGGAAACAAAATCCGGCCGACGGGTACGGGCGGCGGTCAGGTGCTCATCGATGGTCAGCTCAGTGATGCGCTCGCGGCCCCAGGCGCTGTCCAGCCATGCGAAGAACTCGCAAAGCGCCGCTCCATCCTGCTCCATGGCCCGACGGATGTGCTCAGCGTCGGCCAGGCTTTTGCGGGACTTGGCCAACGTCGTCGGATTAAGTCCTTCGACCAGCTTCACGCCACTGCCCAGGTTATCCAGCAAGCCGACCGTAACCCGCGCCGGATCGATCTGCAGGCTAGCCCCGTCCGGTATTTCACGCAATGCGGCCGCGGCTTCGCTGTAATCACGCAAGGTCACGCCGTCCTGTTCGAGAACGGCACGCAGCGATGCGTCAACCTTGTCCAGGGCCACGAACAGCGTGGCCTGTTCCTGGCTGATCAAGGCAAAGGACACGAACACCGGGTTGAAGGACACATCCGCGCCGCGCAGGTTGAACAGCCAGGCGATGTCATCCAGCGTGGCAATAAAATGCCAGTCGGCGCCACGTTCCTTGAGGGCTTCGCGCAGCTTGGCGAGTTTCTCGACCCGGCTGACAGTCGCCTGCGGGGGCAAGTGCGCGTAGACCGGCTGAGCGGGCAAGCTTGGGCGATCAGTCCAGACCTCCTTGAGCAAATCGATGTCGGTGCGCAACCGCGCGCCGCGTTCCTCGAGCTTGCCGCTCAGGGTCCGGGCCGACGCCACGGCCATGACCGCACCGTCGACCGCAACCACGCCACCTTCAGGCGTCTGTTCGGCGAGCCAGTCCAAGGGCCCGGGCTGGCCAGGAATGAGCTTGACCAGCTCGATACCGCTGCCCTCCAGCTCCTTGGTGGCCTGTTCCCAATAACGGCTGTCAGCCCAAACTCCGGCGAAACTTGCGGTCACGATCAACGTACCTACCGAGCCATGGAAGCCCGACAACCATTGCCGCCCCTGCCAGTAGCCCGGCAGGTACTCCGACAGGTGTGGGTCGGCCGATGGCACCAGCAGCGCGTGAATGCCCTCCCGGCTCATCAGTTGGCGGATTCGGGCCAGGCGCTGGGGAACCAGTCCATGGGTCAAAGGCTCGGTGCTCATCGTTTCTCCTGTTCATCAATATTGTTGTTTGGTGCCGAAGACGCTCGGCTTACGGGGTGGAGGCCCAGAACGCGGGCGCAGTCGCACAGGCTGCCTTGATCAACCGCACCGCCTCATCGATATCCTGCTCGCGGGTAAAACGCCCCAGACTCAAACGAATGGTCCGCCCAGCCGCACGCGCATCGTGCCCGAGGGCCAGCAGCACGTGAGATGGCGTATTAGCTGCCGAATTGCACGCCGAAGTCGCGGAAAATGCAATCGACGCGCCCAAGGTTGCCGGGTTGAACTCACCTTCGTTGAACGTCAGGCTCAGCGTGTGAGGAATTCGCTGGTTCGCACTGCCGTTTATACATACACCGGGCAAAGCCAGCAGTGGTTCCAGCAAACGATTGCGCAGCAGAGCGATTTTAGCGAGTTCTTCGTCGAATGCCTGGGCGGCCAGTTCGAATGCGGCCCCCATGGCGGCGATCTGATGGGTCGCCAGGGTGCCGGAGCGCAAACCGCCTTCATGTCCGCCGCCATGAATTTGTGCCAACAGCCGAGGCCGGGCGCGGTCGCCGACGTAAAGGGCACCGATGCCCTTGGGGCCGTAGATTTTATGCGCGGAAAAAGACATCAGATCCACCGGCCAGCGGGCCAGGTCGATCCTCACCTTGCCGGCGCCCTGGGCCGCGTCTACATGCAACAACGCACCGTGCTCGCGAACGATCTCGCCAATGGTGACAACGTCATTGACGGTGCCCAGTTCATTGTTCACCAGCATCAGCGACACCAGGAACGTATCGTCGCGCAGGGCCTCGCGAACAGCTTGCGGGTTGATCAGGCCTTCGGCGTCCGGCGCCAGCCAGGTCACCGCGATGCCACGTTCTTCGAGCTGTCGCGCCGTATCGAGAATGGCTTTGTGTTCGATCAAGCTGGTGATGATATGCCCACCGGAACCGCTGCGCGCCTGGGCTACCCCCTTGAGGGCCAGGTTGTTGGACTCGGTGGCGCCGGACGTCCAGACGATCTGTTCGGCCTGAGCCGCCACCAATTGCGCCACCTGCTGGCGCGCAAGCTCCACCGAACGCCGGGCTTCCTGGCCGAAGGCATGGGAGCTGGAGGCCGGGTTGCCGAAGTTGCCGTCAAAACCCAGGCATTGGACCATGACCTGGATGACCCGCTCATCCACCGGCGTGGTGGCGGCGTAATCAAAATACAAAGGACGTTTATTCATAGGAAACTCGCAGAGCCTGCTCGGGATCAGGCGCCCTCGTTGGGTTCAAGACTAGCAATACCTGATCAAGGACCTTAAAGAAGTCGGACTTCGTTTTAAAGTGCGTAGGAACGCTCCTGAACCGCGAGCTTAACAGGCATCGCGTCGAAGCTCAGCCCTCAATGTAATGCCGCTCACTTAAGGCAATCGACAAACCCGTGGCGAGGGAGCTTGCTCCCGCTGGTCCGCGAAGCGGCCCCAAAACCTGCCAAATGCGGAGCATCAGACACACCGCACCCGCCGGTTTACGACTGCTTCGCAGCCGAGCGGGAGCAAGCTCCCTCGCCACACGTCCATCACTTTTCTTAAATGAACCGCATTGAGCCCTCAACGGAGGCTTTCGAGCAACAACGGATACAGCGAGGCGACCAGTAACAGCGCCATTCCCCAGTTGAACAGGCGCAGCCAGCGGCGATCACGCAGCAAGTTGCGCAACAGGCTGCCGCAGACCACCCACAGGCTCACGCTAGGCAAGTTGATCAAGGCAAACACCGCTGCAATCACCACCACATTGAGAAAATAACCCTGAAGCGGTGTATAGGTGCTGATCGCGCCGATAGCCATGATCCAGGCTTTCGGATTGACCCATTGGAACGCTGCTGCGCCCCAATAGCTGATCGGCGTATTTTCCCCAGGCTGGTTTTCCGAGACCGGACCGGAGTGGGCTATTTTCCACGCCAAGTACAGTAGATACGCCGCACCGATGTAACGCAGCGCGGTATAGAGCAAGGGGTAAGTCTGGAATACCGCTCCCAAGCCAAGGCCTACCGCCAACACCAAGGAGAAGAACCCGCAGGTGATGCCCAGCATATGTGGAATGGTGCGGTTGAAACCGAAGTTGACACCTGAAGCCAGCAACATGGTGTTGTTGGGCCCAGGCGTGATCGAAGTCACGAGGGCAAACAGGGCAAAGCCCAGCAGCAGGTCAAGTGAAAGGGTCATGGCAGGTCAATCCATCGGGGCAGTCAGTCAAGTCATGACCCTACCCCACGTCCTGGCGCAAACCCATGGACAGTTGGGCAAAACTTCGAGCGGTACAGTCCCTCAGCTGGACCGGCCAGGCTGTTGCACGACCCGCTCGGCACTCATCTGACCCTGATCGTCGAAGCTCACGTTTTTTTGCGACGGGCCGAGCAATTCGATTTTTTTCGCGTGGTATTCGTCGAACGACAACCCACGGCGGTTCAAGGCTTCGAGTGCCAGCTCTCGGGTTTCTTCGGCGGTGTAGGGGCGCAGCTCTGGAGATGAGGTAGCGCAACCGCTCAATACGGTGGCAGTCAACAGCAGCAAAACAGCAAGGGTACGGTTCATGGCGGATGTCCGGGGTTCTGGGGTTGGGCGATGAACAAAGGCTACCCGCCGGCCACGCCCGGCAGAAATCAACCCTCTCGATAGTGGATATTGCCCCCCAGGATCTACCGCTGCGCTCCATCGACCAACGGGCAGTGCAGCGCGTTATCCAGACTGCGTTCAATATTGCGCAGCACTTGGAACGAGCCGAATGTCACGGCTTTGGCACGGTGTGCCTGGATCAGCCGCCAGAAATCCTGCTCGCCACTTTCAAAGCGTTGAAACGCCGCTTCACCCGCCTCACGGGTTTGCCATTGCAAGTAATTGAGCACACGTCGACCGTCCTCGCTGGCCTGGATACTGGCGCTCAGGAAACCCTGATGATCCCGCGCCAGCCGCTCGGTCTGTTCCGACAGGGCTGTGACCAGCGCTTGCTGCCATTGAGGTTCGATGTCGAACTCCATGAGTTGGGTGAAGCTGTGATTGTTCCTTGGTGATTGCATGAAAGGTCCCCGATGCTCGTAAGGCGAATCTTGCGATCCGAAGGCATGCAGGGTAAAACCTCTAGTTAAC
Organism: Pseudomonas sp. G2-4; assembly: GCF_030064125.1. Classification (NCBI taxonomy): domain Bacteria; kingdom Pseudomonadati; phylum Pseudomonadota; class Gammaproteobacteria; order Pseudomonadales; family Pseudomonadaceae; genus Pseudomonas; species Pseudomonas sp. G2-4. The sequence goes on from NZ_CP125957.1 coordinate 4,590,605, forward strand.
TAAAGGTCAAGCAGTGAATTCAGGCGATGGCACAGATAAACGTCCATAAGGAACTCACCGTCGGCCAAGTGGCCGCCCGCAGCGGCGTAGCGGTCACGGCCCTGCACTTCTATGAATCCAAGGGACTGATCAAAAGCACTCGCAACCCAGGCAATCAACGCCGCTACCCGCGGGAAGTGTTGCGCCGTGTAGCGCTGATCAAGGTCGCCCAGCGCCTGGGCATTCCTTTGGCGGAAATCGGCGAGGCATTGAAAACCCTGCCGGATAACCGCACGCCAACGGCTGCTGACTGGCAGATCCTGTCGGCGCGGTGGAGCCGGGACCTGGATGAACGCATCCAGCAACTGATGGCACTGCGCGATCGACTCAACGGTTGCATCGGCTGCGGATGCCTGTCGATGGAAGCTTGCCCGCTGCGCAATCACGGCGATGTGCTGGGTCAGCAAGGGCCGGGAGCACATCTGTTGGACAAGCCGCGGACGTTCGTCGGGCCGTGAACCGGCCCCAAGGTGCTGGCCTATAGTGGATGGGCGCAAATCGACGAAGACCCTCTTCGCCTCCCGTAACAACAAGGAGAAACGTCATGGGCGTCAAATCCACTCCCGAAGGGTTCAATAACATCACACCCTACCTGGGCATTCAAAAAGCTGCCGAAGCCATCGACTTCTACAAAAAAGCCTTCAATGCCACCGAGATCATGCGCCTGGCCATGCCCGACGGGGGCATCGGCCATGCCGAACTGCGGATCAACGGCTACCCGATCATGCTCGGCACGCCTTGTGATCAGGGCCCGCTGAGCAACCCGGACCAATCGCCGTCGGTCGGCCTGCACTTATACGTCGAGGACGTGGACAGTGCCTTTGCCCAGGCGATTGCGGCCGGTGGCAAGGTGATTTCCGAGGTCAAGGATCAGTTTTATGGTGACCGCAGCGGCAGCCTGAAAGATCCCTATGGGCATGTGTGGTTCCTGGCAACGCACAAAGAGGACCTGACCCAGGAGCAGATCGAGCAGCGGGCCAAAGAAATGTTTCAACAGCAAGGCTGACGCGTTCTGAAGCTAACGTACCTGTGGCGAGGGAGCTGCCCCTCGCCACAAAATCCACGAACACTAAACGCGAAACATTTTCTTTCATCTTCCCTTTCAGGATTTGGGTTGCTCGTTCGTCTTAATTAGATGCAGCAGGCCACGTCGGCAAAAGCCACGGCCGGCTTTTCAGGGTTCAGGGTATTGCGAAGCCCCTAATACCGAGCCTTTCATCGAATCAAGACGTTCAATCATGTCGAAGAAATCCCGCTCCAAACTGTGGTTCCTGGTTCATAGCTGGCTGGCCCTGCCTATCTGGTTTTTCGTGCTCATCGTTTGCGTAACCGGCACCCTCGCGGTGGTCAGCCAGGAGATCGTCTGGCTGGCCAACCCCGACATGCGGGCGAGCAAGCCCTCGGACGATGCCCCGCTGCTCAGCTATGACCAGGTGATCGCCGCGATCAAGCAGGCCCAACCGCAAACCCAGGTGCAAAGCATCATCCGCCCGGACGAGTCGCATTTTGCGCTGGAGGCCAAGGTGACCTACCCCGACGGGCGCCCCGACACGGTCTACGTCAACCCGTACAGTGGCGCCATCCAGGGCTCGGCGCCGACGTTCAACTTCCAGGCCTTCACCCGGGCCCTGCATGGCTGGTGGCTGGTGCCGTTCACCAACGGTTACAGTTGGGGCTGGTACCTGGTGTCGTTCCTCGGCCTGCCCTTGCTCGCATCCCTGGTGACCGGGCTGGTGGTCTACAAGCGTTTCTGGAAAGGCTTCTTTCGTCCGACCTTGCGGATTCGCCATGGCGCACGGATTTTCTGGGGTGATTTCCACCGGCTCAGCGGAATCTGGTCAATCTGGTTCATCGCCGTCATCTCCATCACCGGCACCTGGTTCCTGATCCAAGCCTTGCTGGGCGACAACCAGATATCCATTTCCAGCGAACCGGTCATCCCGGTGGTGGCCCGTGAAAACGTTCCGTTGTCGGTCGATGGCCTGGCGCCACCGCAAGTGAACCTGGACCGGGCCATTGAAATCGCCCAGCAACGCATCCCGGGACTGGAAGCGAGTTTCATCAGTCTGCCCGGCAATGCCTACAGCCATCTGGAAATCGGCGGCCGCGGTTGGTATCCGCTGATGTTCCAGACCGCCACCATCAACCCCTACAACGGCGACGTGGCCGCCTCAAGGCTGCTGTCGGACCGCACGACCCTGGAGTTCGTCACCGAATCCATGCGGCCATTGCACACTGGGGACTTCGGCGGCCTCTGGATCAAGCTCATCTGGTTTTTCTTCGGTTTGATCCTGAGCATGATGGTCCTCAGCGGGCTGCTGATCTGGACCAAACGCACCGCCCTGGCCACCGCCAATGCGTTCAAGCGCAGCCAAAAACCTACTCGTGAAGCCCGAACTGCGCGGTCATTGCAGCCGTCCATGCACCGTGAATCGCCGGAGGGCAACCTGTGAACCCGTCCAACACAGCCTCACCACCGTCGCGCCTGAGCTTGTTCTGGCACAAATGGCGCTTTCACCTCAACGTGCTGTTGCTGCTGATCCCCTTGGGATTCATGCCCAAATATTTCTCGGAAGCGTCGTTGTTCCGCGGTGATGGCGGGCTTGGTGAGCGGGAAGTCGGCGAAGTCCAGGTCGGTCCCTGGAGCCTGCGCCTGGCGGAATTTCGCAACGAACCCCCTCGCGTCCAAGGGCCTGCCGGGCCGATGAAGCACTTCAACGCGGCCCTGTGCCAAAGCTGTACCGGCCAGGTCAAGGCCACCTACCTGCGCATCGGCAAGCCCCGCAGTCTGCGGGCCGCCGGGGTGATTTTCTTCGGCTCGCCCTATCGCATGGGCGCCTTGTTGCCGGTGCCACAAAAGACCCAGCCCGACGCTGAGTTGTGGATAACCCTAGAAGGCTGGGACGGTTCGATGCATCAGGCCTCCATCCCCCTGAGCCAGGCCTCCCCCGCCACTGTCGCCTGGCTGAAGACTCAAGGAACCCAACCATGACTCCCCGCGCCTCTCTCAACAGCCTGGCGCTGCTGCTCTGCATCGGCTTCAGCAGCATCGCCCTGGCCCACAACCCCATGTGTGAATGCAAGGCCATCGACGCCGAACAGATCCAATGCACCGGCGGCTTTTCCGACGGCAGCGGCGCGCCCGGGGTGACCCTGGACGTGATCGGCTACGACGAAACCATCCTGGTGCCAGGCAAGCTCGGCGCCGACTCGACGCTGACCTTCAAGAAACCAAACGCCGAATTCTACGTGCTCTTCGACGCCGGCCCCGGCCACGTGGTGGAAATCGACCAAGCCGATATCGAGGCCCCATGACCAGCCCCACCACCCAAGTCATCCGCCCCGCTGGCGCGGGCCATGAAACCCTGTATGTCTTGCTGCTGTGCCTGATCATCGTGCTGGTGGCCGGCTCGGTAGTGGCCTGGCACGGCGAAGCCGACGACACCGTTCACATCGCCTCGAACCAACTCGATGCCCGCCGTGACCTCAGCGCCGCCGAGCAAGGCATTTACGCAGACTTGCGAGTGACTCTGGATGAGATCCGCCTGCTGCGTGAGGAGCAACAGTCCCTGCCCGGCCCGCAAACACTGGCCGATGAAGGTTTTGCCCCGTTCGCCCAGGACGCCAGCTCCGTCAGCCGCGGCGGCCATACCTGGCAACAGTTGGAGGACCGGGCCTACTTCGGCGCAAGCCCCCGCCCATCCGTCGCTGGCTCGTTTCTGATGCGCATCAGCGAAGCGTCAGACGCCGTTCCCGACATCTGGCTCAATCGCAGCAAAGACCTCTCCGCCCCCTCCGCGCTGGACGATGCCGCGTTGTCCGCCGCTGGCTGGCAACAGATCGTCGCGCAATTCGACGCAGGCGTAACCCGCCAGCACCGACACTGACCCACGCCCCCATTCGAGAAGACCCTCCGCCCATGCCTATTGCATCTCAACGCCGACCCTTGCTGCGCCTGTTGTTGATCGGCCTGCTGGCCTGCCTGTTCACCTCGCAGGCCAGCGCCGAAACAGCCAAGCGCCTGCGCATCGGCATCACCTTGCACCCTTATTACAGCTACGTGGCGAACATTGTCGGCGATAAGGCCGAAGTGGTGCCGCTGATCCCGGCGGGTTTCAACCCCCATGCCTATGAACCACGGGCCGAGGACATCAAGCGTATCGGCGGCCTCGACGTGATCGTGCTCAACGGCGTAGGTCACGACGATTTTGCCGACCGCATGATCGCCGCCAGCGAAACCCCCAACGTGAAGGTGATCGAGGCCAACGAGAACGTACCCTTGCTGGCCGCCACCGGCACCGCGGCCCGCGGCGCGGGCAAGGTCGTGAACCCGCACACCTTCCTGTCCATCAGCGCCTCCATCGCCCAGGTCAATAACATCGCCCGGGAGTTGGGCAAGCTCGACCCGGACAACGCCAAGGCCTACACCCAAAACGCCCGCGCCTACGGCAAGCGCCTGCGGCAGATGCGCGCCGCTGCCCTGGCGAAACTGACCCAGGCCCCCAATGCCGAGTTGCGGGTCGCCACGGTGCATGCCGCCTATGACTATCTGCTGCGCGAATTCGGCCTGGAAGTGACCGCCGTGGTCGAGCCGGCCCACGGCATCGAACCGAGCCCCAGCCAGTTGAAGAAGACCATCGACCAACTGCGCGAGCTGGACGTGAAGGTGATTTTCTCGGAAATGGATTTCCCGTCCACCTACGTCGACACCATCCAGCGTGAATCGGGGGTGAAGCTGTACCCGCTGTCACACATTTCTTACGGCGACTACAGCGCCGAGAAGTACGAAAAGGAAATGACCGGCAACCTCGACACCGTGGTCCGAGCGATTCAGGAGTCCGGCGCATGACTGTCCAGGAAATCGTCACCCCGCAACGCGTCGGCCCTTTGATTGAGTGCTCCGACGTCAGCCTGAACCTGGGGCGCACCACGATTCTCGACGCGGTGACCTTCCAGGTACAGCCCGGCAGCATCCATGCACTGGTGGGCCCCAATGGCGGCGGCAAGAGTTCGTTGATCAAGACCTTGCTGGGGCAGATGCCGCATCAGGGACGCTTGAGCCTGCAGTGGCCGGGCGAACCCGGTGTCATCGGCTATGTGCCCCAGGCGCTGGAGTTCGACCGGGGCCTGCCTATGACGGTGGATGATTTCATGGCGGCGATGTGTCAACGGCGGCCGGCGTTCCTGGGCCTGAGCAAGCATTATGCCGGCGCCATCGGCCAGGCCCTGGAGCGGGTCGGCATGCAGGACAAGCGCAAGCGGCGCATGGGCGCGCTGTCCGGCGGCGAGCGCCAGCGGGTATTGCTGGCCCAGGGGCTTATTCCGCCGCCGCAATTGCTGGTGCTGGATGAACCGATGTCGGCCCTGGATGAGGCCGGCATCCAGGTGTTCGAACAATTGTTGCAAGACTGGCGCCAGGCCGGCATCACGGTGCTCTGGATCGAACATGACCTGGAAGCCGTCGGGCGCCTGGCCGACCGCGTCACGGGCTTGAATCGCCGAGTGCTGTTCGACGGACCGCCTCGCCAAACCCTGACTCCAGAACGCCTGCTGACGCTGTTTTCCACCCACCCACGCACGAATGGGAGCGCTGCCTGATGAGTTATGAAGCCTTCCGTTTGATGGTCCAGGGCTGGGCCTCGTCCGGTTACCTGCCCGAGGCGCTGGCCTACGGGTTTGTGGTCAATGCGCTGTTGGCCGGATTGTTGATCGGCCCGGTGCTGGGCGGCCTCGGCACGCTGGTGGTGGTCAAGCGCTTTGCATTTTTCTCCGAAGCGGTGGGCCATGCGGCGCTGACCGGCGTGGCCGTTGGCATCCTGCTCGGCGAACCCTATACCGGCCCCTACGGCAGCCTGTTCGGTTACTGCCTGCTGTTCGGCATCCTGCTCAATTACCTGCGCAACCGCACCGGCCTGGCGCCGGACACGCTGATCGGTGTGTTCCTGTCGGTGTCCCTGGCCCTGGGTGCCAGCCTGCTGCTGATCCTGGCGGGCAAGATCAATGTGCACATCCTGGAGAACGTGCTGTTTGGTTCAGTGCTGACGGTCAACGGCAATGACCTGCTGGTGCTGGCGGTGGTCGGCTCGCTGGTGATGGCCCTGGCGCTGCCGCTGTACAACCGCATTATGCTCGCCAGCTTCAACCCGCAACTGGCGGCGGTGCGCGGGGTGGCGGTCAAGACCCTGGATTATCTGTTCGTGGTGTTGGTGACGTTGATCACCGTGGCGGCAGTGAAAGTCATCGGCGCCATTCTGGTGGGCGCCCTTTTGGTGATTCCGGCAGCGGCGGCGCGTCTGCTCAGCCAGTCGTTGAAAGGTTTTTTCTGGTGTTCCGTGTTGATTGCGACCGTCAGCACCTTGTGCGGGATTCTCGCGCCGATTGTCTTCGATCTGCCGATCCCGTCCGGTGCCGCAATCATCCTGGTGGCCGGCATCGCCTTCGCCTTGAGCGCCATCGCCCGCGGCATTGTCCCCAGTCTCAAAGGGAATCTTGGATAAATGGTTTTTTCATTACGACAACTGGCCTTGGTCGCGGCCCTGTGCAGCGTGGTCACCCCCTCTTCATTTGCCACCGAAAGCAGACCGGTGCACTTGCTGGCGTCGTTGCCGGTCACCTATGGCTTGGGCGAGGCCTTGCTCAAGGGCTCCGACGTCAAACTGGAAAGAGCCGCGCCCGCCAATTTGCCCGGCACTCGGCAGAGCGCCTACTTCAGTGGCCGTGGTGCGGCGGCCCTGAGCAAACTGGCCAACGATGCCGACGGCGTGATCGGCCTGCGCTCGTTGTGGCCGGACGATCCGTTGTACCCCATGGCTCGCCGGAGCAATATTCGCATCGTCGAAATCGATGCCGCTCGCCCCGTAGACGGCGCCCTGCCCGGCATTGCCCTGCAGCCGGGCACAGCCGACGGGCTGGCGAGCCAGCCGTGGATGGCCAGCCATAACCTGGGGCGCATGGCCGATGTGATCGCCGCCGACCTGGTGCGCCTGGCCCCAACGGCCAAACCGAAGATCGACAGCAACCTGGCGGCGCTCAAGCAACGTCTGCTCAAACTCAGCGCCGACAGCGAGAAGCAGCTCGCCAATGCCGACAACCTGAGCGTGGTCAGCCTGAGCGAGCATTTCGGTTACCTGATCAGCGGGCTCAATCTGGACGGCATCAGCACCGATACCCGGCCCGACGCCGACTGGACAGCCGAAGCGCTCAAGCAATTGACCGCTAACTTGAAAGACAACGACGTGGCCTTGGTGCTGCACCATCGTCAACCCTCGGAGGCGGTGAAAGCAGCCATTTCCGAGGGTGGCAGCCAATTGCTGGTACTCAGCACCGACGCCGCCGACCCGGTGGCGGAGCTGGAGAGCAATGTGGGACTGGTGGTCGCGGCGCTGACGAAGAAGGGCTGACTACAGAAAACGCAATCCCCCTGTGGGAGCTAGCCTGCTCGCGAAGAGGCCGACACCTTCAACATCGATGTCGACTGACACACCGCCATCGCGAGCAAGCTCGCTCCCACAGTTGATCGCCGATGGTCACAGATTTCGCCTACACCACAAAGTCCATGTGGGAGCGAGCCTGCTCGCGAAGAGGCCGGCACCTTCAACATTGATGTCGACTGTCACAGCGCCTTCGCGAGCAAGCTCGCTCCCACAGTTGATCGCCGATGGTCACAGATTTCGCCTACACCACAAAGTCCATGTGGGAGCGAGCCTGCTCGCGAAGAGGCCGACACCTTCAACATCGATGTCGACTGTCACAGCGCTTTCGCGAGCAGGCTCGCTCCCACAGTGATCGCGGATGTTCACAGATTTCGCGTACACCACAAAGTCCATGTGGGAGCGAGCTTACTCGCGAAGAGGCCGGCACCTTCAACATTGATGTCGACTGACACAGCGCCTTCGCGAGCAGGCTCGCTCCCACAGTTGATCGCCGATGGTCACAGATTTCGCCTACACCACAAAGTCCATGTGGGAGCGAGCTTGCTCGCGAAGAGGCCGGCACCTTCAACATTGATGTCGACTGACACAGCGCTTTCGCGAGCAGGCTCGCTCCCACAGTTGATCGCCGATGGTCACAGATTTCGCCTACACCACAAAGTCCATGTGGGAGCGAGCCTGCTCGCGAAGAGGCCGACACCTTCAACATCGATGTCGACTGACACACCGCCATCGCGAGCAGGCTCGCTCCCACAGTTGATCGCCGATGGTCACAGATTTCGCGTAAACCACAAAGTCCATGTGTGAGCGAGCCTGCTCGCGAAGAGGCCGGCGCCTTCAACATTGATGTCGACTGACACAGCGCTTTCGCGAGCAGGCTCGCTCCCACAGGTTTTGTGTTATTCCTGAAATATTGCGTTAAAACACCTCCCCCGGCACCCGCACAAACCCTTCCATCAACACCCGTGCGCTGCGGCTCATGATGGCTTTGTTCACGGTCCATTCGCCGTTGACCTGGCTGGCCTCGGCGCCGACGCGCAAGGTGCCGGACGGGTGGCCGAAACGCACGGCGTTGCGCTCGATGCCGCCCGCTGCCAGGTTCACCAGAGTGCCGGAAATCGCTGCGGCCGTGCCGATGGCAACTGCCGCCGTGCCCATCATGGCGTGGTGCAGTTTGCCCATGGACAGCGCCCGCACCAGCAGGTCGACATCCCGGGCCGCCACGGCTTTTCCGCTGGATGAAACGTAAGCCGCAGGCGGTGCGACAAACGCCACTTTCGGCGTGTGCTGGCGCTGGGTGGCTTCGTCCAGGTGCTTGATCAAGCCCATGCGCAAGGCCCCATGGGCGCGGATAGTTTCGAACATCGCCAACGCCTTGGGATCGCCGTTGATCGCGCCCTGCAATTCGGTGCCGGTGTAACCGACGTCCCGGGCATTGATGAAGATCGTCGGGATGCCAGCGTTGATCAGGGTAGCCTTGAAGGTGCCGACACCTGGCACTTCAAGGTCGTCCACCAGGTTGCCAGTGGGGAACATCGAGCCGCTACCGCCCTCTTCCTCCGCCGCCGGGTCCATGAATTCCAACTGCACTTCGGCTGCCGGGAAGGTCACGCCGTCGAGTTCGAAATCACCGGTTTCCTGCACCGCGCCGCCAGTGATCGGCACGTGGGCGATGATGGTCTTGCCGATGTTGGCTTGCCAGATTCGCACCACAGCCACGCCGTTTTGTGGAATACGGCCGGACTCCACCAAGCCACTGCTGATGGCGAATGAACCGACCGCCGCCGACAGGTTGCCGCAGTTGCCGCTCCAGTCCACGAACGGTTTGTCGATGGACACCTGGCCGAACAGATAATCTACGTCGTGGTCGACCCGGGTGCTCTTGGACAGGATCACGGTCTTGCTGGTGCTGGACGTCGCACCGCCCATGCCGTCGATCTGCTTCTCATACGGGTCGGGGCTGCCGATCACCCGCAACAGCAAGGCATCCCGGACGGGGCCTGGGACACGGGCCGCTTCGGGCAGGTCTTGCAGGCTGAAGAACACGCCTTTGCTGGTGCCGCCACGCATGTAAGTGGCGGGAATTCTGATTTGAGGTGCGTGAGCCATGGTGCTCCTTAAGCGGACACCCACCGGTGCCCGCAGCAGTGATTTAAACGGCAACCGCCGATTCCAGGAAGTCCTGGGCAAAGCGTTGCAATACGCCACCGGCCTCGTAGATCGACACTTCTTCAGCCGTATCGAGGCGACAGGTCACCGGCACCTCGACGCGCTCGCCGTTCTTGCGAGTGATGACCAAGGTCAGCGTCGCACGCGGAGTGCGTTCGCCGATTACGTCATAGATCTCGGTGCCGTCGATGCCCAGGGTCTTGCGATCGGTCCCGGGCTTGAACTCCAGCGGCAACACGCCCATGCCCACCAGGTTGGTACGGTGGATGCGTTCGAAACCTTCGGCGGCGATCGCCTCGACACCCGCCAGGCGCACGCCCTTGGCTGCCCAGTCCCGGGACGAACCCTGGCCGTAGTCGGCGCCGGCAATGATGATCAGCGGCTGCTTGCGTTCCATGTAGGTTTCGATGGCTTCCCACATGCGCATCACTTTGCCTTCCGGCTCGACCCGGGCCAGGGAACCCTGCTTGACCTTGCCGTTTTCCTGGACCATTTCGTTGAACAGTTTCGGGTTGGCGAAGGTCGCGCGCTGCGCCGTCAAGTGGTCGCCGCGGTGGGTCGCATAGGAGTTGAAGTCTTCTTCCGGCAGGCCCATTTTCGCCAGGTATTCGCCGGCGGCGCTGTCCAGCATGATGGCGTTGGACGGCGACAGGTGGTCAGTGGTGATGTTGTCCGGCAACACCGCCAGCGGACGCATGCCCTTGAGCGGCCGCGCACCGGCCAGCGCCCCTTCCCAATAAGGCGGACGACGAATGTAGGTGCTTTGTGGGCGCCAGTCATAGAGCGGCGTGACTTTCGGCCCGGTGTCTTCCTGGATGGCGAACATCGGGATGTACACCTGGCGAAACTGCTCCGGCTTCACCGACGCCTTGACCACCGCATTGATTTCTTCGTCGCTCGGCCAGATGTCCTTGAGGCGGATTTCCCGACCGTCCACCATGCCCAGCACATCCTTCTCGATGTCGAAGCGGATGGTCCCGGCGATGGCGTAGGCCACCACCAGTGGCGGCGACGCGAGGAACGCCTGCTTGGCGTACGGGTGGATGCGCCCGTCGAAGTTGCGGTTGCCCGACAGCACAGCGGTGGCGTACAGGTCCCGGTCGATGATTTCCTGCTGGATCACCGGGTCCAGCGCGCCGGACATGCCGTTACAGGTAGTGCAGGCAAAGGCCACCACGCCGAAGCCCAGTTGCTCCAACTCTTTGGTCAGGCCGGCTTCATCCAGGTACAACGCCACGGTTTTCGAACCCGGTGCCAGGGACGACTTGACCCATGGCTTACGGGTCAGGCCAAGGCGATTGGCGTTGCGCGCCAGCAGGCCAGCGGCGATCACATTGCGCGGGTTGCTGGTGTTGGTGCAGCTGGTGATGGCGGCGATGATCACCGCGCCGTCCGGCATCTGTCCTGGCACATCGTCCCACTGACCGGAAATGCCTTTGGCGGCCAGATCCGACACCGCGACGCGGGCGTGGGGGTTGCTCGGGCCGGCCATGTTGCGCACCACCGAGGACAGGTCGAACGTCAGGCCGCGCTCATATTGCGCGCTCTTGAGGCTGTCAGCCCAAAGACCGGTCTGTTTGGCGTAGGTCTCGACCAGTTGCACCTGCTCGTCTTCGCGGCCGGTCAGCTTCAGGTAATCGATGGTCTGTTGGTCAATATGGAACATCGCCGCCGTGGCGCCGTATTCCGGGGCCATGTTGGAAATGGTCGCACGGTCGCCCAAGGTCAGGGCACTGGCCCCTTCGCCGAAAAATTCCAGCCAGGCACCGACGACTTTTTGCTTGCGCAGGAATTCGGTCAGTGCCAGCACCATGTCGGTGGCAGTGATGCCAGGTTGCAGTTGTCCGGTCAGCTCGACGCCGATGATTTCCGGCAAGCGCATCCACGAGGCGCGACCCAGCATGACGCTTTCGGCTTCCAGGCCGCCGACGCCGATGGCGATCACGCCCAGGGCATCGACGTGGGGCGTATGGCTGTCGGTACCCACACAGGTGTCGGGGAACGCCACGCCGTCACGTTGCTGGATCACCGGTGACATTTTTTCCAGGTTGATCTGGTGCATGATCCCGTTGCCCGGCGGAATCACATCGACGTTCTTGAAGGCCTTCTTGGTCCAGTTGATGAAGTGAAAGCGGTCTTCGTTGCGCCGGTCTTCGATGGCGCGGTTCTTGGCGAAGGCTTGAGGGTCGGAACCACCGCTTTCCACCGCCAGGGAGTGGTCGACGATCAGTTGGGTCGGCACCACCGGATTGACCTGCGCCGGATCACCGCCCTGCAGGGCGATGGCGTCGCGCAGGCCGGCCAGGTCCACCAGCGCGGTCTGGCCGAGGATGTCGTGGCACACCACTCGGGCCGGGAACCAGGGGAAATCCAGGTCGCGCTTGCGCTCGATCAGTTGCAGCAGTGACTCGCGTAGCGTGGCCGGGTCACAGCGACGCACCAGGTTCTCCGCCAGCACACGGGAGGTGTACGGCAGGCCGTCGTAGGCGCCGGGCCGGATGGCATCCACCGCCTCGCGAACGTCGAAATAATCCAGCGAAGTGCCGGGCAGCGGTTTGCGAAATTCTGTGTTCATCGTCAGGACTCGGTCACGGTGGTTTCAGAAGGGGCTGGCTCAGGACTTGAAGTCACCCCCGGCCACTGTGGGAGCGAGCTTGCTCGCGATAGCGGTGTATCCGTCGACATCAATGTTGAATGTCAGTGCGCAATCGCGAGCAAGCTCGCTCCCACAGGGTTTCGGGGTCATTCAGTTCCGGCGGCTAAAACCCTCCAGCTCAGCGCTGCTCGATTGGCACGAACTTGCGCTGTTCGACGCCGGTGTATTCGGCGCTCGGGCGGATGATGCGGTTGTTGGCGCGTTGTTCGAACACATGGGCGGCCCAGCCGGTCAGGCGCGAGCAGACGAAGATCGGCGTGAACAGCTTGGTCGGGATGCCCATGAAGTGGTATGTCGAGGCATGGTAGAAATCGGCGTTGGGAAACAGTTTCTTCTGCTCCCACATGGTCTTGTCGATGGCTTCGGAAACCGGAAACAGCACCGTATCGCCCACTTCGTCGGCGAGTTTTTTCGACCAGCCCTTGATCACCTCGTTACGCGGGTCGTTGTCCTTATAGATCGCGTGGCCGAAGCCCATGATCTTGTCCTTGCGCTCGAGCATCGCCAAGGTGCCCTTGACCGCCTCCTCCGGCGACTGGAAGCGCTCGATCATTGCCATTGCCGCTTCGTTGGCACCACCATGCAACGGGCCGCGCAGCGAGCCGATGGCGGCAGTGATGCAGGAAAACAGGTCCGACAGGGTGGAGGCGCAGACCCGGGCGGTGAAAGTCGAGGCGTTGAATTCGTGCTCGGCGTACAGGATCAGCGAGACGTTCATCACCTTGACGTGCAACTCGCTCGGCTTCTTGCCATGCAGCAGGTGCAGGAAATGACCGCCGATGGACGCTTCGTCGGTCACGCACTCGATGCGCTGGCCTTCGTGGCTGAAGCGATACCAGTAACACATGATCGCCGGGAACGCGGCCAGCAGGCGGTCGGTCTTGTCGTGCTGCTCGGAAAAGTCTTCCTCGGGTTCCAGGTTGCCCAGGAACGAGCAGCCGCTGCGCATCACGTCCATCGGGTGGGCGTCGGCGGGAATGCGCTCCAGCACTTCTTTCAAGGCTTGGGGCAAGTCGCGTAGCTGGCTCAGCTTGCGCATGTAGGCGTCCAGCTGTGCCTGGGTCGGCAGCTCGCCGTACAGCAGCAGGTAGGCCACTTCTTCAAATTGCGCGTCAGCCGCCAGGTCGCGAACGTCGTAGCCGCGATAGGTCAGGCCAGCGCCCGACTGGCCCACGGTGGACAATGCAGTTTGCCCGGCCACCTGGCCACGGAGCCCGGCGCCACTGAGTACTTTTGCTTCGGCCATTTGCTGTCTCCATTTTTTGAATTTGTAGGGAATCGGCAAGTTGTAGGGGATCGCGCCTTACTTCTTCGACGCGAACAACGCATCGAGCTTCTGCTCGAAGGTGTGGTAGTCGATGCGATCGTAAAGCTCCATGCGCGTTTGCATGGTGTCGATGACGTTCTGTTGCGTACCGTCGCGGCGGATCGCGGTATAGACGTTCTCGGCGGCCTTGTTCATGGCACGGAAGGCCGACAACGGGTACAGCACCAGGGACACGTCGGCACCGGCCAGCTGCTCGGTGGTGTACAACGGAGTCGCGCCGAATTCGGTGATGTTCGCCAGGATCGGCGCTCGCACGCGGCTGGCGAACAGCTTGTACATCTCCAGTTCGGTGATGGCCTCAGGGAAAATCATGTCGGCACCCGCCTCGATGCAGGCGGCGGCGCGGTCGAGAGCAGACTCCAAGCCCTCCACGGCCAGGGCATCGGTACGGGCCATGATCACGAAACTGTCGTCGGTGCGGGCATCGACGGCGGCCTTGATGCGGTCGACCATTTCCTGCTGGGAGACGATCTCTTTATTCGGACGATGACCGCAGCGCTTGGCGCCGACCTGGTCTTCGATATGAATGGCTGCCGCACCGAACTTGATCATCGACTTGACCGTACGGGCCACGTTGAACGCCGAGGAACCGAAACCGGTGTCCACGTCCACCAGCAATGGCAGGTCGCACACGTCAGTGATCCGCCGCACATCGGTCAGCACGTCATCCAGGCCGGTGATGCCCAGGTCCGGCACGCCGAGGGAACCGGCCGCCACGCCGCCGCCGGACAGGTAGATCGCCTTGAAACCGGCGCGCTTGGCCAGCAACGCGTGGTTGGCGTTGATCGTCCCCACCACTTGCAGCGGATGCTCATTGGCGACCGCATCGCGGAAACGCTGGCCTGGAGTGCTGTTGCTCATGACTCACCTCGTTCAGTGGCGCTGTCCTGAAAATGACGCGCGATGTTGCGTTTGGAGGCGCCGATGTGCCGACGCATCAATAATTCAGCCAGTTCGCCGTCGCGGTCGGCGATGGCGTCTAGAATCCGATGGTGCTCGGCAAATGCCTGGCGCGGACGGTTGGGCGTGGTGGAAAACTGGATGCGGTACATGCGCACCAGTTGATACAGCTCGCCACACAGCATTTGCGTCAGGGTGCGGTTGCCGCTGCCCTGGATGATCCGGTAGTGGAAGTCGAAATCGCCTTCCTGCTGGTAATAGCCGACGCCGGCCTGGAACGCCGCATCGCGCTCGTGGGTTTCCAGAACCCGGCGCAGCTCGTCGATTTCTTCCAGGGTCATGCGTTCGGCCGCCAGGCGGCAGGCCATGCCTTCGAGGGACTCACGGATTTCATAGAGTTCCAGCAGCTCGGCGTGGCTCAGGGACACCACTCGGGCCCCGACGTGGGGAATGCGCACCAGCAAGCGCTGGCCTTCCAGGCGATGGATCGCCTCGCGCAGCGGCCCGCGGCTGATGCCGTAGGTGCGTGCGAGCTCGGGCTCGGAGATCTTGCTGCCGGGGGCGATCTCGCCTTTGACGATGGCGGCCTGGATACGTCGAAAGACATTCTCGGAAAGGGTTTCCGAGTCATCTTGGACCATCACCGGGGATTCGAGCTGATCGAGCATATTGTCGACACCTTTAAAATCAATACAGCAAAAACTACCCAATAAGCCCGTAAACGTCAAAGATAAAATCAACATTGTCGACAATCGTCTAATAAGAGCAGCAGTCATAACCGATCTATTGATTGACTCGTAGCGTCGGGCCAGCGGTGGCGTCAGAAAACCACCGTGCTAGAATGCCGCGCGATTTGCCGCTCTCCTTTTATAGGGAAGGCTGCCCAGGGAGCTTGTGCAGTAATGCCAGGGCCTGAACCGATAAACGGAACGCTGCGCACCAGGATCTATGACACTCAAGCCCTTATCTGCTGTTCTATATTTCATGTGCCTGCCGGGGCTTGCTGCGGCGGGCGAAAAAACTGTGTACGGTCTCAATGAATACGCAGCCCTGCAGGGCATCGACCTGGAGGTCGCCGCCAAGCTTGACACCGGTGCCAAGACCGCTTCGCTCAGCGCTCGCGACATCAAGCGTTTCAAGCGCAACGGCGAATCCTGGGTGCGCTTTTACCTGGCCATCGACGCGGCCCACTCTCACCCCATCGAACGCCCGCTGGCCCGCGTCAGCAAGATCAAGCGCCGTGCCGGAGACTACGACCCGGAAGAAGGCAAGAATTACACGGCGCGGCCGGTCATCGAGCTGGACATCTGCATGGGTTCGGCCCTACGCAGCATCGAAGTGAACCTGACCGACCGTAGCGCCTTCCAATACCCGTTACTGATCGGCTCCGAGGCGCTCAAGCGCTTCGACGCGCTGGTCGACCCCAGTCTTAAATACGCTGCCGGCAAACCCGCCTGCGCCAATGCCGCTCAAACCGCAGAGTAATTCCAATGCGCTCCCTTACCCTCCATCTGAAAATGCTGATCGCCATCCTGGTGGCGGTGGGCCTGTCGGTGACGGCCTATCAGATTTTCGTGCTCGGCATTCCGGTGACCGAAGACGCCACCGACGACTTGTGGAACATCGACGCCAAGGTCGAGTTCGTGCCCAATGCCAAGGATCCGGTAAAGATCCAGATGTTCGTGCCGCCCCTGAGCCGCGACTACGTCAGCCTCAACGAGAGCTTCATTTCCAACAACTACGGTGTAGCGGTGAACCGGGTCGACGGTAACCGCAAGGTGACGTGGTCGGCCCGTCGCGCCAAAGGCAACCAGACGCTGTATTACCGGCTGGTGTTGACCAAGCGCTACACCGCCGAAAAAACCAAGGTCAAGGGCCCGACCTTCCGCGACAGCATCGCCGTCGAAGGCCCGGAGAAGCTGGCCGCCGAAGCCCTGCTCGCGCCGATCCGCCAGCACTCGGCCGACGTCGAGACGTTCATCAGCGAGGCCATCAAGCGCGTCAACAACCTCAACGACGACAACGTCAAGCTGCTATTGGCCGGCGATCCCTCATCCGCCAACAAGGCCCGGATCGTCGAATTGGTCCTCTCCATCGCCCACGTGCCGGTGGAAAAGGTCCACACCATCCGCCTGGTCGCCGATCAACCACAGACACCTGAACTGTGGTTGCGCAGTTTCAACGGCGCCGACTGGCTGTACTTCAACCCGGACAGCGGCGAACAGGGGCTGCCCACCGACCGCCTGCTGTGGTGGACCGGCGATGAAAACCTGATCACCGTCGATGGCGGCAAGAAAGCCACCGTCACCTTCACCATGAACAACAGCGAAATGAACGCCATTCGCCTGGCCAAGCTGACGGACGAGAACACCGACGCCAACTTCCTCGAGTACTCGCTCTACGGCCTGCCGCTGCAAACCCAGCAGACCTTCATGATCATGGTGATGATCCCGATCGGCGTGCTGGTGATCCTGGTGCTGCGCAACCTGATCGGCCTGCAGACCCTCGGGACCTTTACCCCGGTGCTGATCGCCCTCGCCTTCCGGGAAACCCAACTGGGCTTCGGGATCATCCTGTTCACGGTGATCACGACACTGGGCCTGTCGCTGCGTTCGTACCTGGAACACCTCAAGCTGCAGATGCTGCCGAGGCTTTCGGTGGTGCTGACGTTCGTGGTGGTGCTGATCGCCGCCATCAGCCTGTTCAGCCACAAGCTGGGCCTGGAGCGGGGCCTGTCGGTGGCGCTGTTCCCGATGGTGATCCTGACCATGACCATCGAACGCCTGTCCATCACCTGGGAAGAACGCGGCGCCGGCCACGCGATGAAAGTCGCCATCGGCACCTTGTTCGCCGCCGCCCTGGCGCACCTGATCATGAGCGTGCCGGAGTTGGTGTACTTCGTGTTCACCTTCCCGGCGATCCTGCTGATCCTGGTGGGCTTCATGCTGGCCATGGGTCGTTATCGCGGCTATCGCCTGACCGAGCTGGTGCGGTTCAAGGCCTTCCTCAAGGCTGACTCGTAATGTTCGGCCTCTGGAAGACCTGGAAGGCCCTGGAAGCCCGGGGCATCATGGGCATCAACCGGCGCAATGCCGACTACGTGCTCAAGTACAACAAGCGCAGCCTGTACCCCATCGTCGATGACAAGATCATCACCAAGGAACGGGCCATCGCTGCCGGCATCCACGTGCCGGAACTGTACGGGGTAATCTCCACCGAGAAGGAAATCGACAAGCTCGATGCGATCATCGGTGGACGTACCGATTTCGTGATCAAGCCGGCCCAGGGCGCGGGCGGCGACGGCATCATCGTGATCGCCGACCGCTTCGAGGGGCGTTATCGCACGGTGTCCGGCAAGATCATCAGCCACGAGGAAATCGAGCACCACGTTTCCAGCATCCTCACCGGCTTGTACTCCTTGGGCGGGCACCGTGACCGGGCGCTGATCGAGTACCGCGTGACGCCGGACCAGATCTTCAAGAGCATCAGCTATGAAGGCGTGCCGGACATCCGCATCATCGTGTTGATGGGCTATCCGGTGATGGCCATGCTGCGCTTGCCAACGCGTCAATCCGGCGGCAAGGCCAACCTGCACCAGGGCGCCATCGGCGTGGGTGTCGACCTCGCCACCGGCCTGACCCTGCGCGGCACCTGGCTGAACAACATCATTACCAAACACCCCGACACCACCAACGCGGTGGACGGTGTCCAGCTCCCCTACTGGGACGGGTTCATGAAGCTGGCCGCCGGTTGCTATGAGCTGTGCGGGCTGGGCTACATCGGCGTCGACATGGTGCTGGACCAGGAGAAAGGTCCGTTGATCCTGGAACTGAACGCCAGGCCGGGGCTGAACATCCAGATCGCCAACGATTGCGGCCTGACCCTGCGCACCCACGCCGTGGAAGCACGCCTGGAAGAGCTCAAGGCCCGTGGCGTCGTTGAAACCGTGGAAGAACGCGTAGCGTTTGCCCAGGAGTTGTTTGGGCATATTCCGCCGGTTGAAGGCTGAGGGCTGAAACTGAGGTTTGACGTTTGCCCCTGTGGCGAGGGAGCTTGCTCCCGCTGGGGTGCGAAGTACCCCTCAAAACCCGGCACCACGCTGCATCAGGCTGACCTCGTTCAACTGCTTGGGGCTGCTGCGCAACCCAGCGGGAGCAAGCTCCCTCGCCACATGGTGTTCACACCCAAATATTTTCGATAACCCCCATACTTGCTCATCTCCGACATCCCTCTAGGAGCAAATCCTACAGAGGGATTACAATCGCCACCCCGCCTCAACGGCTGACCCGCCCCGCCATGCCAACCTGCTTCGTACACCCGTTGCCCTACCGCGCCAACCCTGCCGAGTATTTCGCGGCGATCCGCCATGCCCCCGGTAGCGTGCTGCTCGACAGCGGCCGGCCGAGCGCCGAACGCGGTCGTTATGACCTGCTCAGCGCCTGGCCGCTGGAGCAGCTGGCGGTGCAACCGGACGAGAACGGTGGCGATTTCCTTCAACGCTTACGCACTCAACTGACACAGCTGGGGCATGCAGTCTTGCCAGACATGGTGCAATTGCCCTTCGCCGGTGGCCTGATCGGCTACTTGAGCTACGACTTCGGCCGACACCTCGAAGCCCTGCCGTCCCACGCCAAAGACGACCTGCAACTGCCCGATGCGCGTTTCGGTGTGTACGACTGGGCGATGGTCACCGATCATCAGGCCGGCACCAGCCAACTGGTGTTCCATCCCCATTGTGGCGAAGGCGAACGCCAGCGCCTGATCGCGCTGTTCAGCCAGCCGGCCGTGTTACCCATGGCCGCCTTCAGCCTTCAAGGCACCATGACGCCTGACCTCAGCGCCGAAGCTTATCGACAGGCGTTCGAACGTATCCAGGCGTATATCCAGGCCGGCGACTGCTACCAGGTCAACTTTGCCCAGCGTTTTCGCGCGTCCTGTGAAGGCGACGCCTGGGTCGCCTACCAGGCGCTGCGGGCGGCTTGCCCGACGCCATTCTCAGGCTTCCAGAGCCTGCCGGATGGCGGTGCGGTGCTGAGTCTGTCGCCGGAACGCTTCGTCAAGGTCAGCCAGGGCCACGTGGAAACCCGACCCATCAAGGGCACCCGCCCCCGGGGCACTACGCCTGGCGAAGACGCGGTCTACGCCGCCGAACTGCTGGCCAGCCCCAAGGATCGGGCGGAAAACCTGATGATCGTCGACCTGCTGCGCAATGACCTGGGCCGCACCTGCCGTATCGGTTCGGTGCGGGTGCCGGAGTTGTTCAGCCTGGAAAGCTACCCGAACGTGCATCACCTGGTCAGCAGCGTGACCGGCGAGCTGGCCGACGAGAAGGATGCCCTGGACCTGATCGCCGGCAGCTTCCCTGGCGGCTCGATCACCGGCGCCCCGAAAATCCGCGCCATGCAGATCATCGACGAACTCGAGCCGACCCGGCGCGGGCTGTATTGTGGCTCGTTGCTGTACCTGGACGTGCGCGGGGAAATGGACAGTTCCATCGCCATCCGCAGTTTGCTGGTCAAGGATGGCCAGGTGTGTTGCTGGGGCGGCGGCGGGATTGTCGCGGACTCGGATTGGCAGGCGGAATACCAGGAGTCGATTACCAAGGTCAGGGTGCTGCTGGAAACCTTGCAGAATTTGTAACCGTTCCCCTTGTGGGAGCTTGCTCGCGATTGCGTTGGGTCAGCAGCATTTGAATCGACTGGCATACCGCTATCGCGAGCAAGCTCGCTCCCACAGGGGATAGTGGTTTACAGGACCAAGGTCCGGTTCGAAGCCTTGATGAATTCCTGCTTCAACTCGGCAAAACTGTGCACCGCCGGGAATTGCGGGAACTCACGGATCACATTCTCAGGCGCATGAAACAGAATCCCGGCGTCGGCTTCGCCCAGCATCGTGGTGTCGTTGTAGGAGTCCCCCGCCGCAACCACGCGGTAGTACAGGCTCTTGAAAGCCAGGACCGACTGGCGCTTGGGATCTTTCTGGCGTAGCTGGTACCCGGTCACCCGCCCGCTGTCATCGGTAATCAATCGATGGCAGAGCAAAGTCGGGAAACCGAGTTGACGCATCAAGGGTTGGGAAAATTCATAGAATGTGTCGGAAAGGATCACCACCTGGAAACGCTCGCGCAGCCAGTCGACGAACTCGATAGCGCCATCCAGCGGCTTGAGCGTGGCGATGACTTCCTGGATATCGGACAGCTTGAGGCCGTGTTCATCGAGGATGCGCAACCGTTGCTTCATCAGCACGTCATAGTCGGGAATGTCCCGAGTGGTTGCCCTGAGGGATTCAATCCCGGTTTTTTCAGCGAAGGCGATCCAGATTTCCGGGACCAGCACACCTTCCAGGTCGAGACAGGCAATTTCCACAAGACACTCCCATTTTTTGATATTTATCGGTTGAGCGAATAAAAGGCCTGCCGACTCTAGCCATTCGCCGGAGGCTGCGCAACGCACAGGAGCGCGCCAGCCTCGACAGCTTTTGTTACCATCAGCCCATATAGAGCGCCCAGCGCCACCGACCTGTAGGAAACCGCCCTGATGAGCCCATCGTTTGACGTCGTGGAACTCGCCACGACCTATGCCAACAAGTCCCCGCAGGACATCCTCAAATTGGCCTTCGCCGAGTTCGGCGATGACCTGTGGATATCTTTTAGCGGCGCCGAAGACGTGGTGCTGGTGGACATGGCCTGGAAGCTGAACAAGAACGTCAAGGTATTCAGCCTCGATACCGGTCGCCTGCACCCGGAAACCTACCGTTTCATCGACCAGGTGCGCGAGCACTACAAGATCGAGATCGAACTGGTTTCGCCGGACTACACGAAACTTGAACCCTTCGTGAAGGAAAAAGGCCTGTTCAGCTTCTACAAGGACGGCCACGGCGAGTGCTGCGGCATCCGCAAGATCGAGCCGCTGCGGCGCAAGCTCAGCGATGTCCGCGCCTGGGCCACCGGCCAGCGCCGCGACCAGAGCCCCGGTACCCGCAGCCAGGTGGCCGTGCTGGAAATCGACACGGCGTTTTCCACCCCGGAGCGCACCCTGTACAAGTTCAACCCGCTGTCGCAGATGACCAGTGAAGAAGTCTGGGGTTACATCCGCATGCTGGAGCTGCCTTACAACAGCCTGCATGAACGCGGCTTCATCAGCATTGGTTGCGAGCCCTGCACCCGCCCAGTACTGCCAAACCAGCACGAACGCGAAGGGCGTTGGTGGTGGGAAGAAGCCACGCAGAAAGAATGCGGGCTGCACGCCGGCAATATCATCAGCAAATCCAAGGCTTGAGAAAACCGCTGCGTCGTGAAGCCTGGGGCCGCTTTATTTTTCGTTGGAAAGGACAGCTCATGCGAATTCTCGTGGTCAACGTCAACACCACCGAATCCATCACCCAGGCCATCGCCCGCCAAGCCCAAGCCGTGGCGGCGCCGGGCACCGAGATCATCGGGCTCACGCCGTTTTTCGGCGCCGACTCCATCGAAGGCAACTTTGAAAGCTACCTGGCAGCCATTGCGGTGATGGACCGGGTGATGTCCTACGATCAGCCGTTCGACGCGGTGATCCAGGCCGGCTACGGCGAACATGGCCGAGAAGGCTTGCAGGAACTGCTGAATGTGCCGGTGGTGGACATTACCGACGCCGGCGCCAGCACCGCCATGTTCCTGGGCCACGCCTATTCGGTGGTCACCACCCTGGACCGCACCGTGCCGCTGATCGAAGACCGCCTCAAATTGTCCGGCCTGTTCGACCGCTGCGCCTCGGTACGGGCCAGTGGCCTGGCGGTGCTGGAGCTTGAGCAGGACCCGCAACGGGCGGTTGAAGCCATCGTGCGCCAGGCCGAACTGGCGGTCAGCCAGGACAAGGCCGAGGTGATCTGCCTGGGGTGCGGCGGCATGGCCGGGCTCGATGAGCAGATCCGCCAGCGCACCGGGGTGCCAGTGGTCGATGGTGTGACCGCTGCGGTGACCATTGCCGAATCCCTGGTGCGGCTGGGGTTGTCGACCTCGAAAGTGCGCACCTATGCGACGCCTCGGCCCAAGACCATCATTGGTTGGCCGGGGCTGTTGGGGCGGTGAGCATTATTTTCTAAACTGCGTGATCCTATCGCGAGCAAGCTCGCTCCCACATTGGTTTTGCGGCGAGCACACATTTTGTGAACACTAAAATCCATGTGGGAGCGAGCTTGCTCGCGATGAGGGCAACGCGGTACTCGGCCAACCTCAAACCGCGCTAAACCGCTCCCCCAACCCCTGCGCGGCAAACTGCTCAATGATGAAATCCACAAACGCCCGGGTCTTGCCCGGTAAGAGTTTGTGCTCAGCGTAATAGATGGAAATGTTGCCATCGTCGACGTACCAGTCCGGCAGCACCCGTTGCAACACGCCGGATTCCAGGTAGGAAACGGCGAACGGCATGCTCACCAGGGCGATGCCCAGCCCTTGGGCTGCGGTGGCGCAGGCCGCTTCCGAATCGCTCATGGTCATACGGGCCTTAAGCATGAGCGGGCTGTGTTGCCGGGTGCGGCTGGTCAGTTGCCAGGAACGAATACGCCCAGTCTGGGGCGAGCGGATCAGGATGCCGTGGTGGTGCGCCAAATCCTCCGGCTCGATCAGCGGCCCATGGTGTTGCAGATAGTCTGTTGAGGCGACCAGCACCCGATGGGCCACCGTCAACTTGCGCGCCACCACACCCAAGGGCAACTCAAAACCACCCCCGATGGCGGCATCGAAGCCTTGGCCGATCAGGTCCACCTGGCGGTTATCGAAATGCCAGTCCGGATTGATCGCCGGGTAACGTTGCAAAAACTCCCCCAGTAACGGCACGACATACAATCGACCGAACGCCGTGCCCATGCTCACCTTCAGCGTCCCTGCCGGCTGCCCACTGGCACTGGCCAGGTTGGCGACGGCGTTCTGGATGGTATTGAAACTGCTGCTGACTTCCCTCAAGAACAGCTGGCCGGCTTCAGTCAGGGCCAGGCTACGGGTGCTACGCTGGAACAGCCGGACGCCCATCCGCGCTTCGAGCTTGGCCACGCTTTTACCCACCGCCGCCGGGGTCACGCTCAAGCGCCGCGCAGCCTCGGCAAAGCTGCCGACTTCGGCGCTGCGCACAAAGCATTCGATACTGCTAAAGGTTTCCATCGGCGCCACTCTAAACTTTTGGTTTACACAGACTGTATCAATAAGCGTCTACACAGCCGAGAACCATTTCCCGATACTCCGTCCATCAACCGCGGCATCTCGCCTCGGCACACTTGGAGAACACCATGAGCACGCAAACATTGAGCGGTAAAGTCGCCTTGATCCAAGGCGGTTCTCGCGGCATCGGCGCCGCCATCGTCAAACGCCTCGCAGCAGAAGGCGCCGCGGTGGCCTTCACCTACGTCAGCTCTGCCGCAAAGTCTGAAGAACTGCAAAACAGCATTACCGCAACGGGCGGCAAGGCCTTGGCGATCAAGGCCGACAGCGCCGACGCCGACGCCATCCGCAATGCCGTCGCTGCCACGGTCGAGGCCTTCGGCCGGTTGGACATCCTGGTCAACAATGCCGGCGTGCTGGCCATGGCACCGCTGGACGAATTCAAACTCGAAGACTTCGACCAGACCCTGGCGATCAACGTGCGCAGCGTGTTCGTCGCCACCCAGGCCGCCGCGCGACACATGACCGAAGGTGGTCGGGTCATCAACATCGGCAGCACCAACGCCGACCGCATGCCCTTCGCCGGTGGCGCGCCTTACGCCATGAGCAAATCCGCGCTGGTGGGCCTGACCAAAGGCCTGGCCCGTGACCTCGGCCCGCGGGGCATCACCGTCAACAATGTGCAGCCCGGCCCAGTGGACACCGACATGAACCCGGCCGACAGCGACTTCGCCTCCAGCCTGATGTCGCTGATGGCGATCGGGCGCTACGGCAACGTCGACGAAATCGCCAGCTTCGTTGCCTATCTGGCAGGGCCGGAAGCCGGCTACATCACCGGCGCCAGCCTGACCATCGACGGTGGTTTCGGCGCCTGATCAGGCATGAAAAACGCCGATCATGGCTTCAACCCATGTGGCGAGGGAGCTTACTCCCGCCGGGCTGCGCAGCAGCCCTTTTTTAGGCCCACTCCAATTCCGGCAAGCCACAAAGGCCTGGCTGGAACATCTTCAAGGAGCGAATGATCCCGTCGGCATGGGCGTATTTTTCGTCAGCCATGGCTGAATCCGGAATGGCAATGGCGGTCATGCCGGCGGCTTTTGCAGCCGTCACACCGAACGGTGAATCCTCGAACACCAGGCAGTCGCGCGGAGCAACGCCCAGGCGGCGTGCGGCAGTGAGGAAGATATCCGGCGCCGGTTTCGCCGCAGTGACTTCAGGGTCGTCCGCCGTCACGATGAAGTCGAACAGCGCGAACCAGTCCCGGTGCAAGGTAGTTTTAAGCGCAAACGACTGGCTCGACGAACTGGTGCCCACCGCTATCGGAACGCCACTGGCCTTCAGGTGCCGCACCAGCTCCTCGGCGCCCGGCATTGCCAGCGCATGGGGAAAGCGCTCACGCATCAGCGGCTCACGAATCACCAGGAACTCCTCGGGAGTGATCGGCAACTCCAGCGCCTGGACCACATAACGGGCCAGATCCCCGGCACCACGACCGATGATGTTCTGCTTGACGCTCCAGTCGAACGTGCGCCCGTAGCGCTCGGCGATGATGGAGGTGACCTCGGTGTAAATCCCCTCGGTGTCCAGCAGCAGCCCATCCATGTCGAAAATTACAGCCTTGATCGGGCCAAACTCTTTCAGCGGTGCATTCATCGCATCTGATCCGTTATCAACACAACATTCCAGGGATGGCTCAGGTGCGGCCAGGTCAGTGTGTTCGCCTTAAAGGATTCAGCAGGATAACGAGGGGCGCTTGGAACAGGCAACGAGAAATCTGTATGTCGGACATTTCTTTGGCGAGGAAGCAAGTTTCCGCGCCAAAGAAAGCGCAGCATCAAGTCATGGCCGGGTCGCTACTGACTCGATCCGCTGGATCCACTCGAACCACTGCTTGAGCTACCGCCGCTGTCGCTGGTCCCGGCTCCGGTTCCGCTGCTGGAAGAATCGCCGCCCATGGAACTGCCACCGCTCGTTGAACCACTTCCCGTACCCGGGCTGGTGCTGCTGCCACTGGCGTCGCTGCCGTTGCCGCCCTCCACGGAGCCCGGCGGCAAGGCATTCCCGGATGGCGAACTGGAGCCCGCCTCCATCTCGGTGGACGGTGGCATCCCGCCTTTATCCACAGGAGGGTTACTGCTTGAGGACTGTGCGCCAACAGCCACTGAGCTGAGCGAAAGAACGCCGGCAAGTGTCAACGCCGTCACGGTGAACTTCATCATGGTGAGTCTCCTTTTCAAGATACCTACCTGATGTGTGGCAACCGTGGCTGGTCGATGGTGCCGCGAAATCGACGAGCGGACCCGTTATCAGCTCGGCTTGCCTGAAGCATCGTCACCGGCGATGTCCGGGTCATCCGGGGTCGCCTCGACATCTTCATCGTCGCTGGGCACCTGCTCTACACCAGCCTCGTCGTCAGGCGGACGCTGGTCGCGGCTCAGGGAGTCGGTCGGTGATGGCAGCGGGTACTCCGGGGTTTCATCGTCGTCGGGGACAGGAAAATCGGCAGTCATATAACCTCCTGGCAGGCGGGATCACCTGTCATGCAGTTCGAGGACGAGAAGCATCAGCTTGAGCGGCTTCAATCGTAGGACTCGTCCTCAAGCTCAGCGTCCTCATCCTCGATCAAGGGCACCTGGGCGTCATCCATCAGGGACCCGGGGTCTTCATTGCCCGGGTCGTTGACGCCCGGATCATTGATGAAGGGAACGCCCGTCGGACCTTTTTCTTCCTTGCCTTCAGTTTCCGGCGTCATGGCACACCTCGCGATTGCTGATGGATGTATGAATTCGAGGCGGGCAGCGGCCAATCGTTCCAGTTATATGCTCAAGAAAAAACCCGGCACATGGCCGGGTCTTTTCATCCAAGCATGCGCTTAGCGATGCTTTCTTTTATGTTTGTGCTTGTGCTTCTTACCACCCGAGTGACCGTCGTTGTCATTCGACAGGTTGCTGCCTAATGCGCCACCCGCCGCGCCGCCAACGCCCGCGCCGATGGTAGAACCGGTAGAGCCGCCCAGGCGATTGCCGACAATTGAACCACCGGCCGAACCCAAGCCGCCACCAATAGCCGCTTCCGTACGGCTGCCTTTACGCGCACCCACCGCACTGCCGGCTGCACCACCGACGCCGGCGCCAATCGCGGCACCTGTGCTGCCGCCCATCTGCTGGCCGACCACGTTACCCAATACACCGCCCAAACCCCCGCCGACTGCAGCGGTACCGTCACCGGCAGCCATCGCGCCCTGGGCTACCAAAAGCCCAAGCACCAAGGTGGACAAAGTCAAACGCATGATAGAAACCTCAAGAATGCCGCATCGGGGGAGAAATGGCCGGTGCGCGCTAGCGTCAGTTTACGCTAGATAGCGATCAGCCATACCGGTTGGACAACAAACGGAGGGGGAGTTTTATGACAGGCAAAAAAAAGCCCGCTGGGGAAACGGGCCAGGTACTGCTTTCTAACGGATGAGCTGAGATTACGTGCCTGCTTGTGAAAGAAACGTGAAAGGAACGGCCCGTTGAAAAAAGATGAAAAATATTTACGAGACTTTCTATTTTCTTGGCGAAATCCAGCTAAAAAAAAGCCCCGTTCAGTGACGGGGCTGCGCTTTCTATCATTTCCTGACCGGAACCTTGGGCAAAAACTTGGCCTTCTCCCCTCGCTGCACTTTGGACACCTTCGTCCGGATGGACTTGATCGGCTCGTCGCCAAAGTCTGATCGGTAGGCTGACTGACCACATTGCAACCCTTCATTGATCGGATACGCGGCGCCGTTCTCTTCGCTGTACGTTGCTCCCATCGACTTTCCCCTTTCATCGAGGTCCATACCGGCAACAACCGATTGCCTGAAAAATATCGACCTTCACGACCATGAGACTAGTCGGTCATTAAAAGACTGGCGCTTCAGAAAAGCCCTTGGCCGACGAATGGAACTCGCTGTTTCAAAAAGGAAACACTCACTCAGCCCCCAACATCGTCCGGTTTAAAATCCGCGAAACCTGATCGGCTGAATAAGGTTTGGACAAAAACTCAAAGCCTTCATGACCACTGTAGGCCAACTCTTCGCTATAACCAGACGTCAGGACCACCGGCAGGTCCGGGCGACGCCGACGCAATTCCTTGGCCAGGGCTATGCCGCTGATGCCCGGCATGACGACGTCAGAAAATACCGCATCGAATGCCTTCGCATCCGGGCCAACCATTTCCAGCGCCTCTTCGGCGTTGGTCGCCCAGGCCGTTTCGTAGCCCAGGTCGTGGAGGATCTGGTTCGCAAAACGCCCTACCTCGAGGTTGTCTTCCACGATCAACACCCGGCGCTGGCCCTTTTCCAGCATCAGATGCGGGCTTTCTTCCTTGGCCGGCTCACAGGTTTTTTCGGGTTCCACTTCCGGAAGGTACAAGGTAAATACCGTTCCCTCCCCAACCACGGTCGAAACATCGACGTCGCCGCCAGACTGCTTGGCAAACCCGAACACCTGGGACAACCCCAGCCCGGTGCCCTTGCCCACGTCCTTGGTGGTGAAAAAGGGTTCGAAGATGTGCTCAAGCACTTCTGAGGTAATACCGGTGCCGGTGTCCGCCAGGGCAATAGCAGTAAAGGCCTGTCGGGACCCGGCATGACCGCGGATCGGCGGCATGCCATCACCGCAATGAAGCCGAAGCCACAACGTGCCCTGCCCATTCATGGCATCCCGGGCGTTCAGCGCCATGTTGATCAGGGCCGTTTCGAACTGGCTCAGATCCGCACGGATGAAACACGGTCGGTCGCACAACTCGACCTTGACCTGAATGCGCGCCCCCGTGACGGTTTCCAGCATGTCCCCCAGGCTCTGCACCTGCTTGCCCACATCGATGACTTGCGGCTTCAACGGCTGACGCCGGGCAAACGCCAGCAGTTGGCTGGTCAACTTGGCGGCGCGCTCCACGGTCTCGGAAACCGCTGTCATGTAGCGATTGCGACGCTCAGTGGACAGGTTGGGCATGCGCAGGAAGTCGACGGAGGAGCGGATGATCGTCAGCAGGTTATTGAAGTCATGGGCTACGCCGCCCGTAAGCTGGCCAATGGCCTCGAGTTTTTGCGACTGGCGTAGCGCCGCTTCGGTCTGCTTGAGACGGGTGGTGCGTTCCTCCACGCGTTCCTCCAGCGTCGCATTCAGCTCAGCCAAAGCGGTCAGCCCTTCACGCACGGCGGCGTCGGCGCGGGTGCGTTCGATATGGGCCCAGGACCGCTCGGTGACTTCCATCAGCAGCGCCAGATCATGGGATGACCAGACTCGGGGGGTTTTATCGTGGATGGCCATCAACGCCGTCAAACGCCCATTCTTGATCAGCGGGACGCAAATGGTCGCGGCGATACCAATCGCCTGGAACGTTGCCGCTTCGTCTGGCGCCAGCTCTGCCAAGTTATCGTT
Source organism: Pseudomonas sp. G2-4 (assembly GCF_030064125.1). Lineage (NCBI taxonomy): Bacteria > Pseudomonadati > Pseudomonadota > Gammaproteobacteria > Pseudomonadales > Pseudomonadaceae > Pseudomonas > Pseudomonas sp. G2-4. The sequence goes on from NZ_CP125957.1 coordinate 4,619,664, forward strand.
GATTACCAGCGGTTTGCCAGCGCGCAGGTTGGTGACCGCCAGCCGACCGAAATCCGCCAGCCGATAGTGTCCGACAATATGGGGCGAGCCGGCCCGGGCCCAATCGCCGCGAATCGTGAAACCGTCCTCATCCTCATCCATGTCCGCATACGCACAATTGGACAGGTTCAGGTGCGCCGCCAGAATCCGCGTGGTGGTCGCCATGATCACCAGCGGGTCGGTGGCGTTCGCCACCGCACTGCCGATGGCATCCAAGACCGCCAGGCGCTGGGTCATGAACACCGTCGAGGTGGTCTCGGTGACCGTATCCAACATGCCCACGACCTTGCCGAACTGGTCGCGAATGGGGCTATAGCAGAAGGTGAAATAGGCCTGCTCAAGGCCGCCGCCACGCTCGATAACCAGGGGAAAGTTTTCTATATAGGTCGCTTGCCCGCCGAAAGCCCCCTGCACGATCGGGCCAATGTCGCTCCAGACCTCCTGCCAGACCTCATCGAACCGCCGGCCCAGCGCTTCAGGCTTATTGCCGAGGATGGTCAGGAATGCATCGTTGTACACCGTGATCAAATCCGGCCCCCACACAATGGCCTGGGGGAAATGCGAGGCAAGGCTCAGCGCTACGGTGGTTTTCAACACGTCGGGCCACTGTTTCGGCGGCCCGAGCGGATTCTCGCCCCAATCATGGCCGCGTATCCGTTCGGCCATTTCTCCGTAGCTTTGCAGCCAGTCTGTCATTGCGATCGATCCTTCTGCCGCCAATACAAATCAAGGGAGGCACTCATGACCTCAAGCCGGGCCGTATTATCCCGCGTCAGGGGGGAATGCGCGATTGGATTGTGGGATGTGTAGGGCTGTAAATGGGGGGTGAAGGGCGAAAAGGTGCAGGGGGGCTACAGTAATGTCCTACATATCAGCGGGGAACGCCCTGATGTAGGCAATAGATCTACTGATTTGTAAGACGTACAGCTCGGACGCTTACGATGATGACAACGTCCTACATATGATTGGGAATCCCCTTCCCTATCAATCCCTTGCGTATTTTTTGCGGTGGCGGCTATAGTCCTGGCGTCGCCCAGATGGCGACCGGGTTTGGCGACCCGCAGTGGTATGCGAAAGCGCTTGCTTGTTGCAGGCGTTCTCGCATCTGTAGAGTTGTCGTTATGGCAGCTGTACGCGGGAGATCTTCGGGTCTGCCGGCTTCCACTCCGGTTCGCCAACCTGCGTACAGTTGCCACCCTCGTTTGGCGACGACAGGTGGCGAAACTCTTCCAGTGGAGCTTTCTAATGAACCAATATATGGGCCTCACCAGCAACGCCGACGACCAACCCCTCTACGTCGATACCACCGCCCCGCTACACATCCTGCTCGATGCAGCAGCCTACCGAATCCGTGCCGCTACCCAGTTTCTGGAAAACATCGCGATGCGTGACGACCAGACCATCGACCCAGCCACCCTTCAGGATCTGGCGCAGCTTTGTTGCATTCCGCTGCGCGATGGTTGCGACGTGATGGATGTGATTGCGCGACGGTTGGATGCGGCGCCTGCAGGTTCCACTGTATAAACCTGCCAGTCGACAATCCCGTGGCGAGGGAGCTTGCTCCCGCTTGAGTGCGAAGCGCTCACCAAAAGGGGCCGCTACGCAGCCCAGCGGGAGCAAACTCCCTCGCCACCGAGAATCTATTGGAGCGTCAGGACCGAACCGACTCAAAAAGAGATGCCTATGACATTGACGGTCGAAAGCTTGGTCAGGATCGCAATGACCAATCCAATCAACGCGCAAATCACCTCGCGCCTACCTTCACTCGGTCTGGATCAATGCCTGCTCACGGCTGGTTGCCTGTTCCAAGCCATCTGGAATCATCAGTCGAAGCGGCCACCCGCGTGGGGCGTGAAGGATTACGACGTTTTTTACTTTGACCCTGACCTGTCTTGGGAGGCCGAGAACGAGGTTATCAACGCCGCCCAGCGTCTCTTCCAGGACCTCGACGCCAATATTGAGATCAAGAACCAGGCTCGCGTCCACCTTTGGTACGGTCAGCGGTTTGGCAAGCCTTATCCTCAGCTTCAGTCAGCCCGGGATGGCATTGATCGTTATCTGGTTGCGGGTACGTGTATTGGACTGGACGCGGAAACCGGTGAGGTCTATGCGCCCTATGGCCTGGACGACGTAGAGCAAGGCGTTCTTCGTATCAACCCAAAGAATCCCCTGCCAGATTTATTCGATGAGAAGGCGAAAAGTTATCAGGCTCGCTGGCCTTGGCTCAGGATCATGGATGACCTTCGCTGATCCGACTCACTCAAGGAGCGAAGCCGACTTGAGCAAATCGTAAAGCCCCTCAGGTACCAACGGTGATAGAGCCGTGAAACTGGCACTGGAGCACCACGTAGCCCTGAACGAAGCGCCGTCGCTTTCAAAGCCTTCCAGCCAAGGTTTTTCGTAGACATCGGCGTCGTCGAACCTAGCATCGTAGACTTGGACGATCTCGTGCCCAGGCTTGCCGGCGTAGGTGAAAATGCTTTCCAACGTGCCAATCAGTCGAAGGTCGCTGATCGAGGTGCCCAGCTCTTCTTGCACCTCTCGGACGATGGCATCGTGGCTCCTTTCGCCGAACTCAATACCACCGCCAACAGGACGAAAAAACGTCTGCTTTTTGATGGCATCGTAAAACTGGTTGACCAGTATTTTTCCGTGATGATGAAAGATACAGAGCGCGAGAGGACGAATACGGTGTTCCGACATGAGTAAAACTTCCTTTTGATTTAATAACGTACAACGCCCTGCCAATCCAACGGTGTCAGGGTTGAAACGCATACCGACTCAACCTTGGCTCATCGTCCCCGAAAAACTCGCCTCCACCGGACCGATAAGAACGACTTCCCCCACGCCGTTCCAGTGAACCGTCACACGCCCGCCATCACATTCAACTTCAACGGTGCTGTCCAACAAACCACGACGAATCCCATTAACAACCGCGCCACACGAGCAGGAGCCGGAGCCAAGGGCAATACCAGCGCCCCGCTCCCAGATGCGCAGTCGGATGTGCCTCCGGTTAATGACCTGGACGAAATGTACGTTGGTCTTGAGTGGAAATAGAGGGTTGGTTTCGATTGCCGGTCCGATCGTCAAGATATCAACGGCTGCCAAGTCATCCACAAAATAAGTGCAGTGCGGATTTCCCATGCTGCATGTTGCCGGGTCACCTGAAAGTGGCAAAGCAGCGGTGTTCAATTCCCGAGCCAAGGGAATATCTTGCCAGTCGAAAAGCGGCAGCCCCATGTTGACAGAGATTTCTCCGGTCGAGGTTCGCTCGCAGCCAAGTAGTCCGCGCTGGGTGCGCAGCACTATCGAATTCGTATTGGACTCGCGCATGAGCAGGTCCGCAGCACCTCGCGTCGCACTGCCGCAAACATCCAGCGTAGAACCATCGGCATTCCAGAAAACCAAACGCGCATCAGCATCGTCGCAATCGAGCAGCACCGCCAATTGATTGAAGCCGATGCCTCGATTCCGATCACCCATTCGCCGGACCATGGCGCTTGTCACAGGATTGATCGAGCTTCGCGAATCCACGACAACGAAGTCATCGCCGTTGGCGTGCATTTTATGAAAAGTCAGCGGCATGCAAATACTCTATTGATGTGTAGGTTGCATCTGCCCGTAAGCATGGGTCATGACCTCCCAGGTCTTCGCATCAGCAGGAATCAGATGCTCGATGCGCAATGAGCTCATCGTGATATCGAGCGGCATGCCGAATGTCGTAAACGTTGACATAAACTTCAGCTCGCCGCGGGAAGAGTTGATTCGCGTCAGCAACAACGGCGGCACTTCGTCAGCCAGCGTTGAAAGTCTGTGCGGGACCGGCAGGTTCTTCAGAATATCGGCCAGCGCAGGATTGCTTGAGGCTTCTCGAGCTGCCCGTTGCCAAGCCACCCATCTTATTTCCTCGGCGTTGCACAAATGATCGCCCAAGCCGCCTGCTTGCAGCAGCGTCACCAAGAGGTTCAGCCCTTCTGCCGCGTCTCTGGCAAGACCCACCAAATCGAACAAAACGCCAGTGCTGGCGTTGGCTGCAAGAACTTCCCAATGACTGCCCAAAACAATCGCCGGAGCAGGATTGTTGGCGTGAAGTATGTGATCAATGGCCCCACGAACCACTTCCATCGACGGTGAGGCCAGAGGCGTAGCGTCATAGCGGGGGGCATAACCGCTGGCGAGAAAGATGTTGTTGCAACGCTCCAAAGGAACATCCAGAGCGGTCAGCAGATTATGCAAAGTACCAGGACTGGCTTTGGCGCGACCCGTCTCGATGCAACTGAGGTGGCGCTGAGACATTCCGGTAATCAGTGCGAGATTCAACTGGCTCAATCCAGCCTGTTGGCGCAACTGGCGCAGTTGTACACCCGCTGATATGGATGATGTTGATCGAGGAAAAGGTCGGCTACTCATGCGTTGACTCTGATATTGCGGATAGGCGTCGTCCATGACCTCAGAGGTCATTGAGGCCATTGCGACCTTATCACTAACCTTCCCGTACTGATCGATGGTTTTGTCCAAGGAGGACAACGTGAAAAAGCCCTACATTGCTCTAATCACATTGCTGCTTTTTTCTTTATATACAGCGAGCACTCTACTGCTCGCAGAGCAATCGCTACTCGAGTTCGGCTACGGGCTAATGTCTAGTCCAGACACCGCGCAGGTTGTCATCGACCTTTATCTGCTCGCTTGCCTGGCGTGCATCTGGATGTACAAGGACTCGCGCTCGAAAGGCCGGTCGCTCGCCTCATTACTGCCCTACTTCCTGATCACGGCGTTGTTCGTATCGATCGGTCCACTGCTGTACATCGTCATTAATGGGTTTGCCCGTAAACCGGTTAACGACTAGCGCCCACCTAAACCAATCCTTCAATCACGCTGAGGTGGCATTGACCAGCCCTGCCCTCAATCCAAACGGCGACACAGATAGGCTTGGGTTTGATAGGGAAAGTCAATAACTTCACGCCCTCGCAAGGATGGATGCGTGTCGACCAAGTGCTGCAACTGATCGCTCACCTTGGCCTTTTCGGCAGGAGGCAACGCGGCGATGAAACTCACCGACAGGAAGCGGTCCATGATGACTTCCTTGGCAGTTCCTGAATGCGTGTATTGAAAACAGGTCAGTTCGGGAGTCGAGAAGTCGTTTCCCGTGAAGGGTGACCGCCACGATCCGGTATGAAAACGGGGAGTGTCGCCTTCGTACGGCGTGATGATGTCAGTGATGGCGGCCACCCAGTCCACCGACTCATCACGTACGTTCCAGATCAGCCCCAGGCGGCCATTCGGCCTGAGCACTCGGTGGATCTCGGCAAGCGCTCTTTCGTTTGCAAACCAGTGGAAGGCTTGGGCGCACACCAGCGCTTGTGCTGCTCCAGATCCGAGCGGAATACTTTCTGCCGTCCCTTCCACAATCCTGACGTCCGGTAGACTCTTGGAAAACTCGGCGCGCATGGCCTCAACGGGTTCGACTGCAACAACATCGAGCTCCATGGATTTCAACAATCGAGTGAATTTTCCTGTGCCGGCTCCTAAATCGATAACTGCCGATCCGGGAAGAAGGCCCAATTCCTGTTTAAGCCAGGCACGTAGTTCGCTTGGGTAGTTCGGGCGTCCCTTGGCATAAGTGTGGGCTTGGGATGAGTATCCAATCTGAGCGGCCTTTTGAATGTTCGCCATGAGCAATGACCCTCATTGTGATGTTCATTAGCCGGGCTGCCCCTGGATTGAAGGGGAAGAATAATTGCCTAGCCCTTTTCCGGATTTTCAACTGTCTTTCTGCGGCCCTTCGGAGTCACCACTTTGTATTCACCGGGACTGGCCTCTCCAACTGGCTGTGCGGTCAAAGAGTCGCTACGAAAGCGGTAATGCGCTGAGGTCTTCTTGGCGGAGGGGCGAACGGTTTGGATAGGCGTCGCCTTTGCCGGGGCAGCCGACAGGAAAGCGCTCGGCTCCATCGCAAACCGCTCTGCCAGCGCGTAAGCCATCTTGTGACTGATGGGCCGATCTCCACTGAGGACCTTGGACACCGCCGTTTTATCACCAATTTCAGGGAGGTCTGAACCCGTGAGCCCGAGCGTCTCCATCAAATCCTTGATCAGTTGCACAGGGGTGCAGGTCGCCTCAGAAGTGGCATTCGATTCGCGGAACTGGTCGGAGTCGCGCTGGTAAGCGAGAATTTCGTCCTCAAGCTCAACGAGAATTTTCTCCTCGGTCTTGCTCAGTTCACGCCCGTCTGTGAGTTCATCGAGCAGGCCGGTCGCACGCTCATAGTCGGCAGGGGTCTTGATGCCATGCACAAACTCCCCGCGCAGGCGCTCCAACACCGCGTGCAACTCACCCAGCGTTGCGATCACGGTTTGAAAGTCGTTCCGGGCTGCGCTCATCGTTTTACCCCTTTGTTTCTTGCATACCAGCTGTTGGCAACGTCGTAATCGGCATGCGTGTAGATGTGTTTGACGTAGAACTTTTGCCGGGTGTAGTTGACTCCGCCTACCACCCTGAGATTGTTACCGCCTACGTCGATCACAACCCAATTCATCGCGGCTCTGGGCTTGAACAAGTCGACACCGTGCGTACCAAAAAGCTTTTGCAGGTCCGCGAACGCCTTGGGGCGAGCCATCTTCAAAATACGTAGGCAACGATCAAGCCCAGCCTTGTCGTTCGGGTACAAAATCGCAGCGTCGTCAAAACGTGATGGCGTGAGTATATCCATGGGCGTCCTTGTCTTTGAGCCGATGGTACTCTGGTTGTGTTTTTTCACAACCCGGGTTGTAAGCCAAGTCGTAACATGGCTTACCGTTTTCTGGGAACACCTGGAGTTTCTTCTGGAGGGTCAAGGCATCCCTCACAAATCAGCGCAGGATCAGCACCGCCGCCACCGCTATCACGGCCACCACGCCAAAAACCATTCGCGCGATCCAGGGCGCGGTGAGCCAGACGCCGGCAGCCCCGGCGATCTGCCCGACGTTCTTCTCGGTCAGGCGGAAGCTCGGTTCGCGGAAAGGGTTGCCGCAATGAGGACAGGCGTAGGCCTTGTCGGAAATTCGGGAAGCGCATTCAGGGCAATCGATCAGACTCATTGTGCAACCTCAGGGTGAGTGGAATTTGTGGTCTTCAACAGACTGCTTATTTGCAGTTTTTGTTCGGGATCAGCTTAGTCTTTCGATTAGCGCTGTACGAAAAAACCAACGGCTTCACAAAAAAACCATAGCCCTGGACACTCGAACACTGATCGAACCCCTCGCAATGCCATGGGTCTGCTCCTGTATGACCTCTTCGGAATCTCCCCCTATGACCCCACACCAAAGCCTCGTTTTCCTGGCACGAGGCGGCTATGCCGCTCGAGGCGCTATTTATCTGATCATGGGTATCTTCGCCTTGCTGGCGGCTCGAGACTCAAGCAATCCGAAAGACAGCCACAGCAGCCTGGAAGCGTTGTTGAGCCAACCGTTCGGCCACGCCCTCGTCGGTCTGGTGGTAATGGGACTGCTCGCCTTCGCCGGATGGCGCGTGTTGCAAGCCACCCGCGATGTCGATCATCACGGCAACGAACTCAAGGGCCTGGTCATTCGTGCGGGCCTGCTGGCGGGAGGGTTGATCAACGGCGCGCTGGCGTTCTTTGCGTTGAGCCTGCTCGTCAGCGGGTTGAAAAACTCCGGCGGTTCCGGCGACGGACACACCCAGGACCTGCTGGCGCGCTTGTTGTCCTGGGACCATTCGAATGTGTTGATCTACCTTATCGCCCTGGTGCCATTCGGGATGGGTATCGCTCACATCATCAAGGGTTGGAAAGCGTCGTTCGAGCAGTACTTTGAAGCGGACGAAGACGTCATGCGCTATGTGCGCCCGGTGTCGCGCTTCGGTCTTATCGCCCGTGGTGTCGTCTTCATCGAAATCGCCCTGCTGTTGATCATCAGTGGCTCGACCTATAAAGCCATGGACCCACCCGGCATGAAGGACGCCCTCGATGCGCTTCAGAGTCTGCCGGCTGGGGGTGTGGTTTTGATGATGATGGCGTTGGGCTTGATCGCTTTTTCGGTCTACAGCTTTTCCGAAGCGGCCTGGCGCAAGATCAACATGGATGTGCCAGGGATGTCGGACACATAGCGCTGACTTATTACTGGGCAGGTTGTACGCGACGTAAAAGGTCGTTCAACACGTAGGTGTCCAGGAAAGCTGTGACCTCGGTGACCTGTCCATCCTTGAATGTCATGTGCCACAGGTAGGTGTTGTTGTAGGGTTTACGATCCAGTGCGGTGGCTTCGCCGTTCCACAGAACCACGACAACATCATCGTCGGCAACAATGTTCCGGACGGTAGGGGAAATAGGCGTCGCCAGCCGAGCACTGATAGGGCGTACGGCTTGCTCCATTAAATCTTCCTTGCTGTTGTACACCCCAGATACGGGACTGGATCCGGCAACGGTCCATGTGGCATTGGGCGCCAACAGATCGAACACCGTGCCTTTGCCTTGCTGCCAGTTCGTAAACGCCTGGCGCACCCGATCTGTATTGGTGTTTTGAGTCGCGGTTTCCGATGCCCACACTGGGCTCGCTGAAAGAGCCAGAGGCAGTGCGATAGCTAGAAGGCGTAAAGCCGAACTCATCCGAGTGGTCATGATTGTTCTCCCAACAATGCCGTTGATAGGAAGCGCTTGAAGGGGAACCTTAACGGCATGCGTTTGGATGCTGTTGCTCGATACTGTTGCGCATTTGCCTGATGCTGTTTGGTGATAAGCACTGGTGCGATTAGAGGGCGTTGACTTCATTCAGAGATGGATACTGGTTTCCAGAATCGCCCGGCCAGCCAGCGACTGACACTCAAGATCCAAGCAACTAAAGCGATCAATCCGACACTCAGCAGCATGCCATTCACACCCGTGCTGCTGATGAGCCTGCCGGCGATAAAAGGAAACCCGAATACGCCAATAAAGTAGGACAGGCTGAAAAGCAGGAGCGCCTGTGCGGTCAGTCCAGGCGGTGCCTCGTTGGCCGCCAAGCCATTAATGACCGAATAGTTGAGACCATAACCAATCCCAAGTAAGGCAGCGGTCAACCCATAACTCAGGCTGTCATGGACCCACACACCGAACCCTGCCACGGCGATCAACATCAGCGTAGTCAATAGACAAGAAGTCGCGAATGGGTCACGCCTGACGACCCACCCGGCAATCAATAATCGACAAGCGATAGCCGCCCCCATGAAACCAACGAAGAACAGCGAGTAGTCAAGGCCCTGACTGGCTGCGTAGCTTGTCTGGAAACTGCCCAGTCCGCCGAAGATCGCGCCCCCCAGCCCCACCATAAAAATGGACAACGCTGAACGTGAGCGTAGAACATCCGCCGCCGATTTCAGCCCCATTCGAACCTTATCGCCAGACCGGCGCTCCACCTCGGCGAAACCCGTTCTCAACCACCAGAAATACAATCCCCCCAGCAACGCCGAAGCCGCAGCACAGAAGAAAGCCGTCTGGATGGGTAACCCGGCAGAGCTCGCCAACTTGCCGATGAGAGGGCCGCTGCCGATCCCGGTCAACATGCTGCCCGATAAAAGCGCGAAGCAATGAGTCCGCCTGGCGGGCTCGACCATCGCGGCCACCATGATGGGCCCGACCGTGTAAAACAGCCCCCATCCGATCCCTAGCATCAAACCGCAGGCCAACAACGCGATGCCAAGGCCCGACACCAGGGCGAACCCCATCGATGAAATGACCAGAAATACGGCGCCAAGGGCCATGCACGGAGCAGCGCCTATGCGCTGCATCAAATGCCCCGAACCGACCACCGCTACCAGAGTACTCGTCATGGCAACGGCAAAGACTTGTCCAGCATCGCGCTCAGTTCCCCCCAGGGAAGACACCAGCAGCGAAACCAGAAAGGTGGCGCCATAAGAAATGGACAGAAGAAAGCTGGCGATACAAAACAGACTGAATCGATTGGAGGGCCTGCCGCTGGCGAGCGATGGCATCGGTGTTTTTCTCGCGAGTTGAATAGGCCTTTTTTGTAGCATGGTGGCGCGGGGGGATAGTCATGCTGGTGATGGAGTCAACGTTAGGAAATTCACATCTTTGCTGACAGATCAGGTGTCCTCGATGCGTTGTTGCACCGGTTGCCGAGGGAGTTGGGCGAGGGTTGACGGGGGCGACCGGCGTATATCCAATCGATATACGCGTGTAGACATCAGCTATACACAGACGTAGTATCTACCGCGAAGCCCCCCTCAACGGCATCAATCTCAATCGATAGATCTTTCCAACGACGGATCACATTAAGCGAAGCACCGAGGCATCTCCAAGGCGGGAATAAACATGACCGTATGTATTGAAGAAAAATCCAAGCCCGTTCCCATCAACATGAGAGCGGATGAAAAAAAACGCAACCTGATCGATCTGGCGGCTGCTATGTCCGGTCGTGATCGAACCAGCTTTATCTTGGAAGCTGCTTGTCAGAAAGCAGAGGAAGTCATTCTGGATAAACGGCTGTTCCTTCTCGACGACGCGGCGTTTGACGCATTTGAGCAGGCCATGGAAGCGAATCCAATTCGAGGTAACAAGTGCCTGCATCAACTTCTCGAAAGGCCCAAACGGTGGAGCTGAGGGCGCCGGAAAAGCTGAACGATGAACACATCCTGGATGAATTCGATTCTGGTGTGGCATCGATCAACGATTACCTCCAAAGACAAGCGCGCAAAGCTCAAGCGGCAAAACAGGCCGTTGTATACGTGATCTGTCGAAAGGATACGCCGGTCGTCATGGGCTATTACACCCTGTCGAGCGGATCGATCGCACGCGAGAACGTCGTTCCGAAAAGCCCTCAACGCAACTCTCCAAGCGTGCATCCAGTGACACTCCTGGGGCGCATGGGGGTCACGCTCGCAGCTCAAGGCCAAGGCTTTGCAATTGACTTACTGCAAGATGCGATTGAACGAGCGATCACTGCGTCAAGCACCATCGGCTCTACCGCAATGATTGTTCACCCGCTTACTGAACGTCTGTCGAGCTTTTACATCAAGTACGCCGGGTTTATACCGTGTCCAAGGCTTTCGCCCATTACGCTGATGTTGCCGCTTCGGTAGCAGTTGATGGATTCAAATCAGAAAAAAGACACTCCAGCGCCATACCAGTCCCCACATGGACATTTTCCAGACACCAAAAACCACAAACCCCCGACTTTCTCTAGGAAAATCAGGGGTTTGTGTTTACAAAATGTGGCGGTGAAGGAGAGATTCGAACTCTCGATACAGTTTCCTGTATACACACTTTCCAGGCGTGCTCCTTAAGCCACTCGGACACTTCACCGTATCTCGATAAACTGTTCAGTCTGTCGAGGCGCGCTAATGTAGTCGAAAGCTTTTCCGATGGCAAAGGTTTTTTTCAGAATTTTCATGCGGTTAAGGTGGTCAGACATTTCAAACGCGCCGGGGCATGGCAAACCGGCCAATCTTCGGGTTTGCCTATGCGCGGCCCTATAGATGAAGGCGCGGCTGAATGGGCGGCCCAGGCTGTTTATAGGGTGCAGGGCTGACCGGTGAGTCAGTCACGGCGCTTTACCTGGCCTGCGGCGGTGGGTAACGTCTGCGTCACTTCTCTTACAAGGAATAGCGTCATGAGCGATCTGATTGCCTACCATCTCGAAGACGGTATCGCGACCCTGACCTTGAACAATGGCAAGGTGAATGCCATCTCGCCGGATGTGATTGCCGCGTTCAACACTGCGCTGGACCAGGCGACAGCGGATCGGGCGGTAGTGATCATTACCGGGCAACCGGGGATTTTGTCGGGCGGTTACGATCTCAAAGTCATGACCGCCGGCCCCAAGGAAGCGGTGAGCTTGGTCACGGCCGGCTCCACGCTGGCCCGGCGCCTGTTGTCGCACCCCTTCCCCGTCGTCGTCGCCTGCCCTGGGCATGCGGTGGCCAAGGGAGCGTTCCTGCTGCTGTCGGCGGACTACCGGATTGGCGTGGATGGGCCGTTCAGTATCGGCCTGAACGAGGTGCAGATCGGCATGACCATGCACCACGCGGGTATCGAGCTGGCCCGTGATCGCCTGCGCAAGTCGGCGTTTCATCGCTCGGTGATCAATGCCGAGATGTTCAACCCGCAAGGCGCGGTGGATGCAGGCTTCCTCGACAAGGTGGTGTCCGCCGAAGAGCTGCAGGGTGCCGCGCTGGAGGCCGCGCGTCAGTTGAAGAAAATCAACATGACGGCCCACAAGAACACCAAGCTGAAAGTTCGCAAGGCGCTGCTGGAAACCCTGGACAGTGCGATTCTGCTGGATCAGGAGCATATGGGCTGACGCTACCAAGTTATTCAAGGTTCACGCGGACCAACGTGGCGAGGGAGCTTGCTCCCGCTCGGCTGCGCAGCAGTCGTAAAAAGTGCCAGGCGTTTTTTCCTGATGCTTCGTGTGTTGAAAGGTTTTGGGGCTGCTGCGCAGCCCAGCGGGAGCTTGCTCCCTCGCCACAGATCAGCCTTCTTAGATTTGGGCTTTTTCCTACATGCATTGTTTAAAATTCAGCAACCGCTCTAGCCCGCTTCTGTCACGTTATTCGGAAACATACGCTTAAACATCGTCCATCTCCTACCTCCATAGCGGCAATTGCCGAAAACAGTGCACATCCGTACACTGCGCCACCTTTTGTCCCGATGGGGCCTGTAGATGCTGTTTGTACTGCGTATGTTGTTGATGGGACTGCACTTTGTCCTGGCGGGTGTGCTTGGGGTGATCCTGGGTGTGTGCCGGCCGTTCAACCCGGACAACAGTCGTTTATGTGCCAGGCTATATGCGCTGCCCGCCATGTGCATTTTGCGCCTGCGGGTCAGGGCCGATGTTGGCACGCTGGTGGATAAACCCCACAGTTGCGTGATCATCGCCAACCACCAATCCAACTATGACCTGTTCGTGTTCGGTAACGTAGTGCCGCGCCGTACCGTGTGCATCGGCAAGAAGAGCCTGAAGTGGGTGCCGCTGTTCGGGCAACTGTTCTGGCTGGCGGGCAATGTGCTGATCGACCGTGGCAACGCGATCAAGGCGCGCCAGTCGATGCTGACCACTACTCATACGTTGCAGCATGAGGACACCTCGATCTGGGTGTTCCCGGAAGGCACGCGCAATCTTGGCGAGGATCTGTTGCCGTTCAAGAAAGGGGCCTTCCAGATGGCGATAGCCGCCGGAGTGCCAATTGTTCCCGTGTGCGTCAGCAACTACATCAAACACATGCGCCTCAATCGCTGGCACAGCGGTGACATCCTCATACGCTCCCTGCCGGCCATTCCTACCGCAGGGTTGAGCATGGATGACATGCCCCGGCTCATGGCCCAATGCCGTGAGCAGATGCGCGAGTGCATCGCGTTGATGGATCGACAGGTACAAGCCGCTTGAAAAGAAAACCCGCCCTCCGGCGGGTTTTCTTTTGCCAACGAACTCAGCGGATTTTGCTGACTCTCAAGTAGCAGGAACGCTAAGCTGGTCGTTGCCTGCCACTGCCATTTTCCAATAAGAAGTGAACTTCCATTATGGGTAGAGTCGTTGCTGCTGCGGTTTACAGCGCCGGAAAGAAAGTCACCAACATTACCCTCGACGAAGGCAGCGCCTGGGCTGCCAAACCTGGCCACTTTGTGTGGATCGGCCTGGAAGAACCCAGCGCCTTGGAGCTGACCAACCTGCAGCGTCAATTCAATCTGCATGAATTGGCGATCGAAGACGCCATGGAGAAGCACAGCCGTCCTAAGCTTGAGACCTTTGGCGACGCGCTGTTTATCGTCACGTATTCGCCGATACGCAAGGACGGCAAACTGCTGTTCATCGAAACCCATATCTTTGCCGGTAAGGGCTACATCATCACCGCCCGTAACGGTCACTCAGCGTCCTACGCCCACGTCCGCCAACGCTGTGAGGCACGTCCTATCCTGCTGGAGCATGGCGAAGATTTCGTACTCTACGCCATCCTTGATTTCGTGATTGAAAACTACCAGCCAATGGGTGAAGCCATTCACGCCGAGATCGATGAGCTGGAACGTAACGTGCTGTGCAGCGCCCTGAACGAACGGGATATCCAGAACCTGCACAGCTTGCGCCGTGATGTATTGCGCCTGCGTCGCTATGCGGCGCCCATGGTGGAGATCAGCGAAGAGTTACAGAGGCTGGACTTCCCCTTTATCGACAAGAACATGAGTCCGTATTTTCGCGACGTGCAGATTCATGTCACACGACAAATGGAAGACCTGGCCACCCTGGCGGACATCGCCAGCCAAACCATTGAAATCGGAGTACTGCTGGAGGCCTCTCGCCAGAGCGTGGTGCAACGCAAGTTTGCGGCGTGGGCGGCGATTCTGGCGTTCCCCACCGCAGTGGCCGGGATCTACGGGATGAACTTCGAGAACATGCCGGAATTGACCTGGCACTACGGCTATTTTCTGGTGCTGGGGTTCATCGGGGTGGGATGTACGGCCTTGTGGGCGAGCTTCAAGCGGTCGGGCTGGCTTTAGGGCTGCTCTCCTGGGGAGCTGCGTAGCCTGCATCGCGAGCAGGCTCGCTCTCACATTAGAGGGTGATCGTTAGCCTTGGGTGACTTCGGGCTGCGGTTTGTGCGCAACGAAACGCATCATCCACTCTGCTACGGTGGTGCCGTGGTGTTCCTGGGCCAGGCTCGCCACGCCTTGGCTGTAGATCTGTTCCCCGAGGTGTTGCTGGCGAATCTCCAGCAAGGCCCGGGAGTAGTCGTGGATGAATTCCGGGTGGCCCTGGAAGCACAGCACCTGATCGTTGATGTGATAGGCAGCGAACGGGCAGAAATCGCTGGAGGCAATGACCGTGGCATTTTCGGGCAATTGGGTCACCTGGTCCTGATGGCTGATCAGCAGCGTCAGTTCTTCCATCACCGGGCTCATCCACGGCGCCTTGGCCGCGAGTGTGTAGCGATGAGTGCCGACGCCCCAGCCCTGGGTGGCGCGTTCAGTCTTGCCGCCCAGCAACAGCGCCAACAGTTGATGGCCAAAGCACACGCCCAGCAGCTTGTCGCCACGCTGATAGCGGTCCAGAAGGTAGGTCTTGAGGGTTTGAATCCAGGGGTCGCTGCCGAAGGAGTCGGCCTTGCTGCCGGTCACAAGATAAGCGTCGAACTGCTCGTCATCGCTGGGGTAGTGCCCCTGCATCACGTTGTACACCGTGAACTCGGCCGCCACGGGCTGTTGTGAAAACAGGCGCTGGAACATCTGCCCGTAACCTTGATATTGGTCGACCAGTTCCGGACGCAGGATATCGGTTTCCAGAATGCAGATGCGTAGCGACATAAAAAATACCTGACACGATGATGGGAATATTGCACACCCCCAGAGCCTGCCCTGAAACACGGTCCCAAGGCAAGTCCCTCCCCGGGACTGTCAGAACAGTTCGTGCCTGGCGGCCTTTTCCAACAACAAGGCCGGCGGTGAAAAACGCTCGCCGTATTGTTCGGCCAGGTACTGGGCCCGAGCGACAAAGTCCTGTAGGCCGTATTGGTTGATGAACTGCAATGCACCGCCGGTCCAGGCGGCAAAGCCGATGCCCAGGATCGAGCCAACATTGCCGTCAGCTGTCGAGGTCAGCACGCCCTCCTCCACGCAACGCACGGTTTCCAGGGCCTGGATGAACAGCAGCCGATCACGGACATCCTGCGGCGAAATCTGCCCATCGGTTTTCTCGAAACGGCTTTTGAGCCCCGGCCACAGATGCTTTTGCCCATCGGCCGGATATTCATAGAAACCCGCCCCGGCGGCCTTGCCCGGCCGCTTGTATTCGTTGAGCAACACGTCAATCACAGCGAATGCCGGGTGCTCAATTGGCGTTTCTCCTTCTGCTTGCAGGTCCTTGGCGGTTTGCGTGCGGATATGGCTCATCAGGCTGAGGGAAACTTCATCAGAGATCGCCAGGGGCCCGACCGGCATCCCGGCCTTGCGCGCTTCGGCCTCGATCATCGGCGCACTCACGCCCTCACCGAGCATGGCGATACCTTCCTGGGTAAAGGTGCCGAACACGCGAGAGGTAAAGAAGCCGCGACTGTCATTGACCACAATCGGCGTCTTGTTGATTTGCAGGACGAAATCGAAACCCCGCGCCAAGGTCTCGTTGCTGGTGCGGGGGCCCTTGATGATTTCCACCAAAGGCATTTTTTCCACCGGGCTGAAAAAGTGCAGGCCGATGAATTTCGTCGGGTCCGGCACTGCCGTGGCCAAACCGCTGATAGGTAAAGTCGAGGTGTTGGAAGCAATTACCGCGTCATGCCCCACCACCGCCTGGGCAGCGGCCGACACCTTGGCTTTCAAGGCACGGTCTTCAAACACCGCTTCGATGATCAAATCGCAACCGGCCAGGTCCGCGTCGCTGTCGGTAATATGAATCCGCGTTAACGTGGCTTCGCGCTGCTCGGCGGTAAGTTGGCCGCGGGCGACTTTCTTCTCCAGCAGCACCGCAGAACGGGCTTTACCCTTTTCGGCGGCGGCCAGGTCGACATCCTTGAGCACAACCTCGACGCCGGCCATGGCGCTGACGTAGGCGATACCGGCGCCCATCATGCCGGCACCGAGCACGCCGACTTTTTTCGTCAGATAAGGCGCAAAACCCTGTGGGCGAGAGCCGCCGGCCTTGATCTCATTGAGCTGGAACCAGAAGGTGCCGATCAGGTTCTTCGCCACCTGGCCGGTGGCCAACTCGGTGAAGTAGCGGGTTTCGATCAGATGGGCCGTGTCGAAATCCACCTGTGCGCCTTCCACCGCCGCACAGAGGATCTTCTCCGGTGCGGGCAGGCAACCTTGGGTCTTGTTACGCAGGATCGAGGGGGCAATCGCCAGCATTGGCGCGACTTTCGGGTCCGACGGCGTACCACCAGGAATCTGATACCCCTTCACGTCCCAGGGCTGGACCACGCTGGGATTGGCGAGAATCCAGGCCCGGGATCTGGCCAGCAGCTCGTCATGGTCAACTGCCAATTCATCGATCAGCCCCGCCTGCAGCGCTTGCTGTGGGCGAACCTTTTTTCCCTCCAGCAGATACGGCAAGGCCTTCTCCAAACCGAGCAGGCGCACCATCCGCACCACCCCGCCGCCACCCGGCAACAGGCCCAGGGTGACTTCCGGCAGGCCGATCTGCACCGATGAGTGATCCAATGCCACGCGACGATGGCAGGCCAGGCATACCTCCCACCCGCCGCCGAGCGCCGCACCGTTGATAGCCGCAACCACCGGTTTTCCCAGGGTTTCCAGCGCACGCAATTGCGCCTTGATCCCCAGGACCCTTTCGTAGAACGCCGTGGCCTCGGGTTTGCCGACCTTGACCAGTTCGTTCAGGTCGCCGCCGGCGAAGAAGGTTTTCTTGGCCGAGGTGATGATCACTCCGGCAATCGAGTCTTTCTCGACGATCAAACGCGCGACGCAGGCGGCCATGGCTTCGCGATACGCGGCATTCATGGTGTTGGCGCTCTGGCCCGGCATGTCCAGGGTCAGGACGACGATCCGGTCCTGGCCGGTTTCATAACGGATGGCATCGGTCATCAAAAGTGTTCCTTGAAGTCGTGGCTCAGAGGCGTTCGATCACGGTGGCAATGCCCATGCCGCCGCCAACACACAGGGTCGCCAGGCCATAGCGCAGGCGCCGCACCTCCAACTCATCGAGCAGCGTGCCGAGGATTGCGCACCCGGTGGCGCCCAAGGGATGGCCCATGGCGATGGAGCCGCCGTTGACGTTGACCTTGGCGGGTTCGATGGCCATGTCCTTGATGAACTTGAGCACCACCGAGGCGAAGGCTTCGTTGACTTCGAACAGGTCGATGTCCTCGACCCGCAGCCCGGCCTTGGCCAAGGCCTTGCGGGTGGCCGGCGCCGGGCCGGTGAGCATGATGGTCGGGTCGGTGCTGGTGACGGCGGTGGCGACGATCCGCGCCCGGGGTTGCAGGCCCATCGCGCGCCCCTTGGCCTCGGAACCGATCAACATCAGCGCCGCACCATCGACGATGCCGGAACTGTTGCCCGGCGTGTGCACATGGTTGATTCGTTCGACATGGCTGTAGACCCTCAGCGCCGTGCCGTCGAAGCCCATCTGGCCCATGGCTTCGAAGCTCGGCTTGAGCTTGCCCAGGCCTTCGAGTGTGGAGTCGGCGCGGATGAATTCGTCATGGTCCAGCAGCACGATGCCATTCTGGTCCCGTACCGCCACCAGGGATTTGGCGAATGAACCGTCAGCCCGGGCCCGCGTGGCTTTTTGCTGGGAGTGCAGCGCATAGGTATCGACATCCGCGCGACTGAAACCCTCCAGGGTGGCGATCAGGTCCGCACCGATACCTTGGGGAATGAAGTGACCGTGCAGGTTGGATTGCGGGTCGAGCGCCCATGCGCCGCCGTCACTGCCCATGGGCACTCGGGACATGGATTCGACGCCGCCAGCCACCACCAGGTCCTCGAACCCGGATCGCACTTTCATGGCCGCCAGGTTCACCGCTTCCAGGCCCGAGGCGCAAAACCGATTGAGCTGCACCCCCGCCACACTGACATCCCAATCGGCCATCAAAGAGGCGGTCTTGGCGATGTCGGCGCCCTGCTCCCCTACAGGCGTTACGCAACCCAGCACGATATCGTCCACCTGGCTGGTGTCCAGGCTCATGCGCTGTTGCAAAGCGATGAGCAAGCCGGCCATCAGGTTCACCGGTTTCACACTGTGCAAGGCGCCATCGGCCTTGCCTTTGCCGCGGGGCGTGCGCAGTGCGTCGAAAATCAAGGCTTGGGTCATGACATCCTCGAAACCAGGGGGGTAATGCGACGCCTCCAACCATAAGCCCAGCGGCGCGGGATTCAATGACCACAGCGCTCAACCCCGTTGACGACGACGCTCAGACGAACGGTAGCCTGCTATCGGGTTAACCGATTCAGGTAAGCAAGCTGTCTAGCAAAAGGGCCGGCAAGAAGCTGGCAATAGGCCTCATGCCGTTTTAATAGCAATGAGCTAGGACCTGATACGAATTGGATCTAAGCCAACGGCGCTGTGGCCCCTAATGTAATCCTTGTACAAGTAAGTCGTCGGGTTTTGCCGAGGCCCTTGTCAAACAGGAAGTGCACCGCCAGCCGCCAAGGATATGCAGGCTGGCCTCAGGAAATAACAAAAAGGCGGGTCAGCCATGTTCAAACATTCGAAAGTTCGTCAAGCCGGACTTATTCTCTTCGCCACGACGCTGCTGTTGATTTTGCCGAATATCACCAAGGTGATCGGCTGAGTCCTGCGCGCGGGTACCTGAATCATCAGCACGTTGTATCGCCAAAAAATGTGACGGATTCGTTGTTCCGGCGGTGGTGGCTGTGCCAACCTTTATGGCATCCCCTCGACATGGAAGGCGATCCATTTGAAAGCTCTCATTGTGTTCGGGGCGTTGCTGCTCAGCACGCCCCTGTATGCCGCGCAACTGGTGTTGGAGTTGGGCGCGGGTACTCGCACCTGGCAAACCGAAGAATTGCTCAAGCATCCTGAAGCTCGAACGATCCAGATCGCTGAAGATGTTTCCTACAAGAAAGCGATGAGTTATCGCGCCGTGCCTTTGACAGCGTTGTTGATCGGCATCCGGCCGGACGACCACCTGCAAGCCGTGGCGCTGGACGGTTTTGCCGCCGAGATGCCCGCAGCGCCCTTACTCAACAAGAGCGGCGCCCGTGCCTGGCTGGCGATTGAAGACCCTGCCAAACCTTGGCCGTCACTGGGCGAAGGCAAAAACAGCGCCGGGCCTTTCTACCTGGTCTGGACGGACCCTCAGACGGGCCATATCAGCCCTGAGCAATGGCCATACGCAGTGGCGAGCATCAAGCGCCTGTCAGCAGTGGCCGAACGCTTCCCCGCCCTGTTGCCGTCGCCCACGCTGGCCAAGGACGATCCGATCAATAAAGGCTTCGAGCTGTTCCAGAAGAACTGCCTGGCATGTCATCGCCTCAATGGCGCAGGTGATGCACAGTTCGGCCCGGACCTGAACATCCCCTTCAATCCTACCGAGTACTTCTCGGGGGACTTCCTCAAGCGTTATATCCGCGACCCGCAGGGCCTGCGTCACTGGCCCCAGGGCAAGATGCCGGGTTTCTCGGAGGCGGTGCTGCCGGACTCGGAGCTGGATTTGTTGGTGGGGTATTTGAAGCATATGGCGGGGCGCAAATAGCCGTTGGCCCACTGAGATCGCTTTTGTGGCGAGGGAGCTTGCTCCCGCTCGAGTGCGAAGCGCTCGCAAGCTCGTTAAAGGGCTGCTGCGCAGCCCAGCGGGAGCAAGCTCCCTCGCCACAAAATCTCGCTCGCCAGGCAGTTACTGGATTTGCACGGTAATCACCGGCGCCGGTGTCACGACCACCTTGGCATGCATCTGCTCACAACCGCCGCCACGGCGCATGCCGCGTACCGGGCAGGCGTCCAGGTAATCCAGGCCCACGGCCAGTTTCAGGTGTCGCTCCGGGCGGGCCAGTTGGTTGGTCACGTCGAAGCTGTACCAGGCGCCATCGAGCCAGGCCTCGGCCCAGGCGTGGCTGGCCAGGTGTTCGCTGTTGTCACTGAACAGATAGCCCGATACGTAGCGCGCCGGTACGCCCAGGCTGCGGACGCAAGCCAGGAATGCATGGGCGTGATCCTGGCACACCCCACTACGCCCGGCAAAAGCCTGGGCCGCGCTGGTCTCGACTTCAGTGACACCAGGGGTGTAGGTCATGTGTTGGTTCAGCCCATGCATCAAATCGATCAGGGCCGTGCGATCGCGGCGCTGCTTGCATTGCTGCTGGGCAAAGGCGCGAAGAGCCTCGTCCGCTTCGGTCAACCGCGTGAACCGCAGGAATGGCAATGCCGATTGGCTCTCATGCTCGGCCTCGTGCAACGGATCGATGTCCACCTGCCCGCGGGCGCCGATGATGATCGTTTCGTGGGGCTCGTCCAGGGTGAGTACGTGAAGGATGTTACCGAACGGATCCAGCTGCGCTCGCACTGGCCGGGGTAGATCGAGCTGCCAGCTCAGCACATGCTGGCGTTCGCTGTCGTGGGGTGTCAGTCGCAGGTACTGGATGCTTGCGCGAACCTGATCTTCGTAGTGGTAGGCCGTTTCGTGGCTGATTGAGAGTCTCATATGACCTCCAGGTAGGAACTGTGAATGGCATTGCCCAGTTCGCGGACCAGTGGGATGAACTCGGTGAGCCAGGCATGCAGGCCCCCGTCGAGGATTTCGTTGATACCGGTGTAGCGCAGGCGCGCGTCCATTTCCGCGCCCAGGCGTTGTGCCTGCCGGCCATTGGAGCCCGGCAGGCTCGCGAGAATCTGGTCAATCTCTTCGGTGCAAGCACGCAGTGAACGCGGCACGTCGGCGCGTAACAGCAACAGTTCAGCCACATGGCGGGCACCCGGGGCGTCGCGATAGATCTCGGTGTAGGCCTCGAAGGAAGACAAGGCACGCAACAAGGCGCTCCACTGGTAATACGCGTGGGCCGTGCCGTCGCTGACTGTGTCGGCCTGGTCGCCGGCCATTTCGTAGCGGGCGTCGAGCAGGCGCAGGGTGTTGTCGGCCCTTTCGATAAAGGTCCCCAGGCGAATGAACCTGAACGCGTCGTTACGCATGATGGTGCCGTAGGTTGCGCCTCGAAACAGGTGGGATCGTTCCTTGACCCACTCGCAGAAACGGCTCATGCCGTAGCGGCTCAAGCCTTGCTCGGCAATATCGCGAATCTCTAGCCAGGTGGCGTTGATGTTTTCCCACATGTCGGCGGTGATTCGCCCACGTACTGCATGGGCACTGGCCCGTGCGGAACCGAGGCAGCTGTAGATGCTGGCCGGGTTGGCGGCGTCCAGGGCAAAGAAATGCAGCAATCGCTCGGCATGCAAATCGCCGTGTCGCTCCCGGTAATCGTCCAGCGTCCCAGTGATCAGCAACGGCATGGCCAGTTCGTGCAGGCCGTCGCCGCGCCCGTCCTGGGGCATCAGGGACAGCGAGTAGCTGACGTCGAGCATCCGCGCGAGGTTTTCTGCGCGCTCCAGGTAGCGCGACATCCAATACAGGTCCGAGGCGGTTCTACTTAACATGGCAGCTCCTTCAATCCTCGACCACCCAGGTGTCTTTCGTGCCACCGCCCTGGGATGAGTTCACCACCAGCGACCCTTCGCGCAGTGCCACACGGGTCAGGCCGCCAGGCACCACACGGGTTTCCCGGCCGGACAGCACAAACGGCCGCAAGTCGATGTGACGGGGTGCGATGCCATTTTCGACAAAGGTCGGACAGGTCGAAAGCGACAGCGTCGGTTGGGCGATATAGGCATGTGGCTTGGCCTTGATCCGCTCGCGGAAGGCATCGATCTGCGCCGTCGTCGCCGCCGGTCCCACCAGCATTCCGTAACCGCCGGAGCCCTGGGTTTCCTTGACGACCAGATCCGGAAGATTCGCCAGCACGTGGGAAAGCTCGGCGGGATTACGACACTGCCAGGTAGGAACGTTCTTCAGGATCGGCTCTTCGTCCAGGTAGAAACGGATCATGTCGGTAACGAACGGGTACACCGACTTGTCGTCCGCCACCCCCGTGCCGATGGCATTGGCCAGCACCACATTGCCCGAACGGTAAGACGACAACAGCCCCGGTACACCGAGCATCGAATCCGGGTTGAAGGCCAGTGGATCGAGGAACGCATCGTCGAGGCGACGGTAGATCACATCCACCGCCTTCGGCCCGTCGGTGGTGCGCATGAATACCTTGTCGTCGCGTACGAACAGGTCAGCGCCTTCCACCAACTCCACACCCATCTCCCGGGCCAGGAATGCATGCTCGAAGAAAGCACTGTTGAAACGCCCCGGGGTGAGCACCACGACGCTGGGGTCATCCAGCGGGCTGGCGCTTTTCAGGGTGTCGAGCAGCAGGTTGGGATAATGATCAATCGGCGCAATGCGTTGGACAGCGAACAGTTCGGGAAACAGGCGCATCATCATCTTGCGGTCTTCCAGCATGTAGCTGACGCCGCTGGGCGTACGAAGATTGTCTTCGAGCACGTAGTAGGTGCCGTCGCCATCGCGTACCAGGTCGACCCCGCAAATGTGGGCATAGATGTCGCGGTGCAGGTCAAGCCCTTGCATCGCCAGTTGATATTGTTCGTTGGCCAGCACCTGCTCGGCCGGAACAATCCCGGCCCGAATGATGCGTTGTTCGTGGTAGAGGTCGGCCAGGAACATGTTCAGCGCCTTGACCCGCTGGATGCAGCCGCGTTCGACGACTCGCCATTCACTGGCGGGGATGCTACGTGGGATGGTGTCAAAAGGGATCAGGCGCTCTGTCCCCTGCTCGTCACCGTAGAGCGTGAATGTAATCCCGGCGCGGTGAAACAACAGATCGGCTTCGCGCCGTCGTTGGGCCAGAAGCTCGTCAGGCGTCTCGGCCAGCCAACGAGCGAACGCCCGGTAATGCGGGCGGACCTGGCCGTCGGCGTCGTACATCTCATCAAAACCGGTGCGGATCATGCCCGTACTCCTTGTCACTCTGACATCCGGCTTCGCAAGGCCCGTGCCATCGGCATAAACGCTTTATGATCAACGGGTTGGATTATCCAGCGAGAGGCCGTGCACCCTTGTAGTGCAGCCAATACCCCCCACACCGCCGCACCGCCTCATTGCAACGCATGGGCTTGGCTACCCTGAGCATAGACACGGAAAAAGGACGTAGCCTGCTGCGGATACAGTTGGGTACAAAACCTGGGGGAGTGAGAGCGGAGGGTCAGTTGGCAAGGGAGGAGCTGTATGACAGTCATCGCGAGCAAGCTCGCTCCCACAAGGGATTGTGGTGAACACAAATCCCCTGTGGGAGCGAGCTTGCTCGCGATCGGTGGCGGGCACACATGAAAACGGCCGACACAAAGGTCAGCCGTTACTCTGGTTGCAGTAGATGACGTATCAGGCGTGCAGGCGCCGAATCTCCTGCTTGACACCCCAACCCTCGATGATGCCGCCCAAGGGCTCGACAACTGCCTCGAAGTCTTGCTCGAAGTCTCCAATGTCGTCGTAGGTGGCGTACATCACCCGGCTCAGTTCCAATGACCAGGCCCCGTCGTCCCGTGCGCTGATTTGTGCGTTCAATGACTCACCCCGAAACTGACCTGCCGCCCTGCGCGCCCGCTCCTCATCCGGGAAAATGGCGTAGAACTCGATGGGATGGAATTGTGAGAAATCGAAACCGCCTTCTTTCATGCGGCGAAGCACACTGGTGCTGATGTCTTCTTGATAGGCTGTGCTCATGAAACGTCCTCCTCAAACCGATGGATAGACTTTCCGTCTTCCCGTGCCTACAACCCGTAAGTTGCACTGCGTTACGGCATCAAATGACCGTCGGGACACAAGCATGTAGCTGACAAGACCGGACCTTCGCGATCCTTTCGCTGATCTCAATTGCAGAGTAGCCGCAAGTCAGGGTCACTGCCAAGCGGGGCCAGGCACTGAAGTTCATGAAATCGGTGTAATGCTGATGATTTCGATGCTGTGCTGGGATTTGAGGTTCTTGACCGTCGGGTCTTCGGTGCGACCTTCCAGATCGTTGAGGTCAAGCTTGGCGGGCACTGGAAGCAGCTTTTCGCGGATCAATTGTGCAGCCTGCTCCATCGTGGGCTCCTGGTCATAGTCGAACTGCTCGGCGATGGCTTCGCCGTGGTCATCCACGAAAGTGATTTCCCACTTTTGCATCGGTCTCTCCTCGATCAATTCAGGGCCTGGCTTACCTGTATCTCGACATTGATGGCTGAGCAATCGTTCCGCTGAGGGGTTGGACGGCACATATGAGAAGACCGCCTCGCGGGCGGTCTTTTCCTATAGCCCTGGTAATTTACTTCTCGGCACGTTCCTTCAGGGCTTTCAAGGTGTTGAACGGCGCGTCCACCACAAACTTGTTGGACAGCCAGGACGGTACACTGCCACCCGGATCAGTATGGACCTGATAGGTCACTTCGACCTGATCCGCGCCCTTGGGCGTGAACTTCCAGAAGCCTTCGACCTGGGTCACCCGCACATACCCCTGTTCCTCGGGCAGGTACTTCGGCACGCCCTTGAGATTACGGGTCAGGCTGCCATCGGCGCCTTCGACGGTGGTCACTTCCAGCACCGAGTCCCGGGCCGTGACCGGCCACGGCGTATTGAACTGGGTGTAGGTCCAGCTCTTATCGCCCTCGTGCTTGACCAGTTTCTGGCTCTTGCACTCATGAATCCAGGCGCAAGCACCCGGGACATCTTCCTGCAAGGCACGCAGCTTGGCCATGGTGGTTTTCATGACCGTCACGCCTTGGTAGGCCTTGTATTTGGAGCCGGCCACTTCACTGAGTGAAACCTTGATGCCGTCCTGCTCCTTGACCACTTTCCAGTCTTCTGCCTGGGCAGTTGCCGTTGCCAGCAGCATGGTCAAACCACATAACACAGCCATCCGATGCAGCGAACCCATAATTTTTTCCTTATTTTCCAAGTTCGTTCATTTCAGTTCCAATCATTGACCTATCACGCTGCCGTCACTTGCTCCCACCAACCGATCAGCCGGATAGCCTCTTCACTGCTGTTGCCACAGACCTCAATGTCAGCTCCGAACGCGGAACACACCGCCGGACGCGCCGGCTCACCGAAAATCCGGCACAGGTTATCAACCGACAATTGCACGCAACGTTCGCCCGCCGGCTTGCCCTGGGGCATGCCTGGGATCGGCGAGCTGATAGAAGGGGCGATGCAGCAGGCGCCACAGCCTTCACGGCATTTCATGACGACAACATCCTCACGGCAGGTAATGGTTGGTAACAAGACACAGAGTAACGGCTAAAACACTCGTTTTAAATTACCGTTCACGTGTTTTTTCACTCTCGGCGCGATGACCGAACAGTCAGAAGAGGAACAGGTCTGGCGAAGGTCTACTGCTTGAATTCGAAATCCAACGCGGCGCCTTCCACTTCATTGTGCTCCTGATTGCGCAGCGGCAACTGCATTTCATTGCTCAGCAAACGACCATTGAGTTGGAACGGTCCAGGTCTCTCTTCAAACATCGATGGCAACAGAGTCTCACGCTTGGGTAACGGCACCTTACCCCGTGGCTGCAGTTCCTCGACCATGTCATGGGGCAGGCTCAAGTCCAGTTTGGCCGGCGGCAATGGGGTCTTGGCGACCTCACGGGCAGATTTGCTCTTGGAGGCGACGGGGGCGCGTCTTTTTTTCGCAGGAGCCGCTTTTTTCGCAGGCGCCTTTTTGACCACGGCCGGTTTTTTCGGCGCATTTTTCGTGGCGCTGGCGGCGGGTTTCTCCTGTGCCGAAGCCGCGACGACACCTCCCATATGGAAAGCGGTCAACAGACCAATCAAAACCCAGGCAGCAGGAAAAATGGCTTTCATAGACACAACGGCACTTGCGGCAGAGCCCCCATGCTCGCCTGATAATGAGGCGCTGACAAGCACATCAGGTTAAGCCGCTGATTCCTATAAAAATCCGCTCGCGGTCTCTTGGCATAACTGTGTGGCCAACAGTCCCAGCGTCATCAAGGCCCGCTCTGCCTCGCGGTTCCAGGGCATGCCACAGTTCAGTCGGATACAGTGATTGAACTGCTCGGTGTTACTGAAGATCAGCCCGGGCGCGATACTGATGCCTTGCTGCAATGCCCGCACATGCAACTCCTGGGTGTTGACCCGCCCCGGCAGGCTGACCCACAGGATGAAGCCTCCGGTGGGGCGACTCATTTGCGTGCCTTCGGGGAAGTACTGTTGCACCGCCAGCTGAAAGGCACTGAGATTCTTGCGGTACTCCTGGCGGATATAGCGCAGGTGGCGGTCATAGCCGCCATTTTCCAGGTACGCCGCAATGCCCATCTGCGTGACGCTGCACGCCGAGTGGGTACTGAAAGTCTGGAGCCGCTGGATTTCCTGCTGGAATTTCCCGGCGATCATCCAGCCGATACGCACCCCCGGCGACAACGTCTTGGAAAAGCTCGAACAGTAGATGACCCGGTCCAACCGATCATAGGCTTTGAGCGCTTTGGTGCGACCTTGCTCGAACATCAGCTCGCCATAGATATCGTCCTCGACGATCTGGATGTCGAAGTCCGACGCCAGGCGCAACAGTTGCTTTTGCCGCTCCTCAGGCATCGTCCCACCCAGGGGGTTGCTCAAGCGCGTGGTCAGCACCAGCGCCTTGATCGACCATTGGTTGGCCGCCAGTTGCAGGGCCTCAAGACTCATGCCGGTGACCGGGTCGCTGGGGATCTCGATGACCTTGAGACCCAACAGGTCCGCCAGTTGCAGCAAGCCGTAGTAGGTGGGTGATTCGGCAGCGATCAGATCCCCTGGCCGGGTCAGCACGCGCAAGGACATCTGCAGCGCATCGACACAGCCGTGGGTGATCACCACTTCGGAGGGATCCACCACCACACCGGCATCGCGCATGCGAATCGCCACCTGACGTCGCAACGGCTCAAAACCCGGGCTGAACATGTAGCTGAACGCCCGTGGGCTGTGGAATCGCGTGACCTTGGCCAATTGCTGATGCAGCGCCCGCACTGGCAAGTAATCGACGCTCGGCACCGCCGCCCCCAACGGGAATACCCCTTCGCGACGCGACTCGACCAATACCTGCTGGATGATGCTGCTGCGCGTCACCAGCCCCGGACGCTCGACCCGGGCGATGTCCGGCGTCGGCGCCGTCAAGGCGGGCGTCTGGTGCACGTAGTAACCCGATTGCGGCCGCGCACGGATCAGCCCCTGGTCTTCAAGGTTGGCGTAAGCCTGCAGCACCGTCGCGTGGCTGACGTTGAGCTGCGAACTCATCTTGCGCACCGAAGGCACACGTTCTCCGGGCTGATACACACCGCGCCGGATGTCTTCAGCCAGTTGTTGAGCAATACGTTGATAGAGCAGGAGGTTGGTCATGACGCAGCACTCGATTTCACGGGCATTTTATTCTTATCGGAAACGATACCGGAACAGTTTAGAAGTGTACTGGGACAGTTGCCAGATTACTCGACAGGATAGTGGAGTGACAGCTCTAACTGTACCCCTCGTGGGGCAATCTGCGAGCCCAAAAAAACCCGGCGCCGTTAACGGGGCCGGGGTTTCCAGTGACGCAGCCCTCAGCGGGCGGCGCCGAGCTGGCCTTTCTCGTCGGAGAACACAATTTCAACGCGACGGTTCTGTGCCCGGCCACGCTCGGAAGCGTTGACGTCCACCGGGAACTCATCGCCATAGCCTTCGACCTGAATGCGCTTTTCGTCCACCCCCAGGTCCACCAGCACATCCGCCACCGCCTGTGCGCGATCACGGGACAGCTTGAGGTTTTCCTGCTTGCCACCGGTGCTGTCGGTATAGCCCTCAATGCGCACCACACGCTTGGGATTGAGCTGCAAAAACTGCACGATCTTGAGCACGACGCGGTTGGCCGAGTTCTTCAACTCAGCCTCGCCGGTGTCGAACAGTACATCACCGAGGGTCATCACCAGGCCGCGATCAGTCTGGGTGGTCGCCATCGCCATGATCTGCTCTTCGAGCCATTTGCCTTGCTGCTGAACGCTCAGTAGCTTGGATTCACGCAACGCCAACTGCAGGCGCTGGCGCTCCAACTCGAGCTTCGTCGCGCGCTCTTCGTTGAGCAGCTGATTGCTGTGCTCCCGGGCGATCTGACTGTAGCGCTGGCTCAGGTAGGCGTAATGCTGCACGTCCTCACCGCTGCCCCAGTAGGAGGACAAGCGATCGGCACGGGCCAGGGATTCGCCGGCACGGATCACGTCCCGGGGGGCAGCACGCAATACGTTGGCGTCTTCCTTGACCTTCTGGAAGTCGGTGCTGGCCTGTTCAAGTGCTGCTTCGCTGCGCTGGCCGGCGCAGCCATACAAGCTGGTCAGCCCCACGAGGACCAGACCGCCTAATACATGGGACTGCTTCATTGGGCATCATCCCTCAACTGTTTGCGCAGACGCTTGATGCGGGTGTCGAGCACGTTCAGTTGCTCCTGGCTCTTGAGGGTCAGCACCTTCGCTTCGGCCAGGCGCGCATCCAGTTCGGCCTGTTCGGCACGCATGCGCGCCTTCTTGTACGATTCGTCGGTCATGTTGGATTTGGCCCGGGTGAATTTTTCTTCAGCCAGCTTCAATTCGGGCACTTCGTCGGCATTGGCGCCCACGGCCCGGGCTTGTTCCAATGCCTGTTCGGTCAGGCGGATCTGTTCATTCGGCGCCGGATCGGCTGCGCAGCCCGCCAGAGCCAGAACGGCCAGGGCAGCGAAAAGAGGTCGAATAGTCACTAATATTCCCTACTGTTTTGGGGCACTGACAGGTGGCTGCAACTGTGTTTTCCAACGCTCGAGATTGCGCTGCAACACAGCCTCCGTCAGGCCGGACGCGGCCAATTCTGTCATCTTTTGCGCCAGCTGTCCGCGTAACCATGGGTCATTGCAGGCAGAGTTATGGGAAACCGCGAGGAACAGGCCGGGTTTATCCACAGGTTGCGGTGCAGCCTGCAGGTCGCTCGCCATCCCCAGTGTCTGCGCCATTGCCAGGCCCGAATAGCGCCCCGCCAGGACATACTCCACCTCCCCCAACAGCAATTTCTGAAAGGCCTGGGTCAGGTTGGGCGTGCGGGTCAGGGACAATTTCTGCTCGGCAAAAACGCCGAATCCCTGGGTCATACGTGCCTTTTCCGACAACGCGCCGGGATGACCGTGTAGGTCTTCGGGCTGGTTGATGACCAGTGTCGAATCCTTGCGGGTCCAGACCAGGTAATCGTTTTCCAACAAGGGCGGATGAACGTAGTCCAAGGCTTCAAGCCCGGTGCTGGTCAGCGGAGCGTCGGTGAGCAGGTCCATGCGTCCGCTGCGCACTTCGTCCAGCGCCTGGGCGCGCTTGCCGGCGTAAAGCAATTCGATCTTGATGCCCAACTCCCCTGCCACTTGCTGGAGCAGGTCGGCACCGGCGCCGATCAGGTGCTTGGGGTCCTGAGGGTCTTGCCATAGATAGGGCGGCGCATCCGGGCTGCCGGTGGCGATCAGTCGTTCACACTTGCCAGCGGCGGCAGACAGACCTGGCACAGCCGTCAGGGCCCACAGCAACGACCAGCCGGCCAAACGACGAAAATCCATGGCAATACGCTCCCCTTGCAGCGAAAACAAATAGTGCGGAAATAAAAAACCCGGCCAAAGGCCGGGCTCTTTATAAGTGAAGACGCCGGATTAGACCAGCTTCTCCAGCTCAGGGATGGCTTCGAACAAGTCCGCTACCAGGCCGTAGTCAGCCACCTGGAAGATCGGCGCTTCTTCGTCCTTGTTGATCGCAACGATCACCTTGGAGTCTTTCATGCCGGCCAGGTGCTGGATCGCGCCGGAGATACCGACGGCGATGTACAGCTGTGGCGCAACGATCTTGCCGGTCTGACCGACCTGCATGTCGTTGGGTACGAAACCTGCGTCGACCGCGGCGCGGGAAGCGCCGACGGCAGCGCCCAGCTTGTCGGCCAGGGCGTACAGGTGCTTGAAGTTGTCACCGTTCTGCATGCCTCGGCCGCCGGAAACGACGATCTTGGCAGCGGTCAGTTCAGGACGATCGGACTTGGCCAGCTCTTCGCCAACGAAGCTGGAAATGCCAGCATCGTGGGCAGCAGCAACGGCTTCAACGGCAGCCGAGCCACCTTCAGCGGCAACCGGGTCGAAACCGGTGGCGCGCACGGTGATGACCTTGACCGACGCGTTCGATTGCACAGTGGCAATGGCGTTACCGGCGTAGATCGGACGCTTGAAGGTGTCGGCGCTTTCTACCGAGATGATCTCGGAGATCTGGTCGACGTCCAGCGCAGCAGCAACGCGGGGCAGGATGTTTTTGCCGTTGGAAGTGGCGGCTGCCAGGATGTGGCTATAGCCCTTGCCAAGCTCGGCTACCAGCGGCGCGACGTTTTCCGGCAACTGGTGCGCGTAGGCGGCGTTGTCGGCCGACAGCACTTTTGCCACGCCAGCGATTTTCGTAGCGGCTTCGGCAACGGCGCCAGCGCCCTGCCCGGCTACCAGGACGTGGACATCGCCACCGATTTTGACAGCGGCAGCAACGGTGTTCAACGTGGCCGGAGCCAGCGCTTTGTTATCGTGTTCGGCGATTACCAAGATAGTCATGATTAGATTACCTTCGCTTCGTTTTTCAGTTTCTCGACCAGTTCAGCCACCGACTTGACCTTGATGCCCGCGCTGCGTGCAGCCGGCGCTTCGACTTTGAGGGT
Source organism: Pseudomonas sp. G2-4 (assembly GCF_030064125.1). NCBI lineage: Bacteria > Pseudomonadati > Pseudomonadota > Gammaproteobacteria > Pseudomonadales > Pseudomonadaceae > Pseudomonas > Pseudomonas sp. G2-4. The sequence goes on from NZ_CP125957.1 coordinate 4,650,911, forward strand.
CTTGTTGGTGGAGGCGGTGGAAACGCCCAAAGCGTCAGGCGTCAGCACTTCAAGCGGCTTCTTCTTGGCTTTCATGATGTTTGGCAGGGACGCATAGCGCGGCTCGTTCAAACGCAGGTCGGTGGTGACGATGGCCGGTAGTTTCAGGGAAACCGTCTGCGCGCCGCCATCGATTTCGCGGGTCACGGCAACGCTGTCACCGCTGACTTCGACCTTGGACGCGAACGTGCCCTGACCGTAGCCGCTCAATGCGGCGAGCATCTGGCCGGTCTGGTTGTTGTCGCTGTCGATGGCCTGCTTGCCGAGGATCACCAGCGAAGGCTGTTCCTTGTCGACAACGGCCTTGAGCAGCTTGGCCACGGCCAGGGAGGTCAGGTCTTCGGCGGATTCGACGAGGATGGCGCGGTCGGCACCCAGTGCCAGCGCTGTGCGCAGTTGTTCCTGGGCGGTGGTCGGGCCGATGGAGACGACGACGATCTCAGTCGCCACGCCTTTTTCTTTCAGGCGTACGGCTTCTTCTACGGCGATTTCGCAGAAGGGGTTCATCGACATCTTGACGTTGGCGAGGTCGACGCCGGAGTTGTCCGCTTTGACGCGAACCTTGACGTTATAGTCGACCACTCGTTTGACAGCTACAAGAACCTTCATGGATTCCTCGTTACTCTCCGGTGAAAAGAAAGTCGCCTAGGCGAACCTGGCGGTTGATGCTCATGGGCGCAAGGGCACCTCTAAAAACGCCGGCATGAACCACACATGACCTTGCACACGGGAGTGAAGACCGTTCGTCAGTGATGACCGATGAGTCATTCATTATCGCGGCGTGTAAACTGCGCGTCAGAGCCACGCAATACGTCACTTTGTGCTGCCTTCGCCCTGTCTTTAGAGGTGCTCTTGAAACCAACAGTCAGCCTACGGCGAGCGCAAAACCGCCCGTATCTTGACCGGAACGCCTATTCCGGTCAATACGGCAAAATGGTCAGTCATAAGCCGTACGTCAGTGATTTATCTGGGCTGCGACAATTTCAAACGAACGTTTGTATTGGACCCTGAGAGTGGTGTAGATATAATGCGCCGCTTAAGAGAGAACCGCGTGTCATCCCTTGTCGCTTTCGTCGCTTTTCGCGAAGGAAACAACGGATGCAACGCCAAACCTCCAATTAGAAAAAACTGTAGAGCCTTGAGTAGGAGATAGCCTGTGGAACGCGAATACATGGAATTCGACGTGGTCATCGTCGGTGCCGGCCCCGCTGGCCTGTCTGCCGCTTGCCGGCTGAAACAGAAGGCCGCCGAAGCCGGTAAGGAAATCAGCGTCTGCGTGGTCGAAAAAGGCTCCGAAGTCGGTGCGCACATCCTCTCCGGTGCGGTGTTCGAACCCCGCGCCCTGAACGAACTGTTCCCGGACTGGAAAGAACTCGGCGCACCGCTGAATACACCCGTCAAACGCGATGACATTTATGTCCTGAAAAACGCCGAGACCGCGAGCAGAATCCCTGACTTCTTTGTGCCCAAGACCATGCACAACGAAGGCAACTATATTATTTCCCTGGGCAACCTGTGCCGCTGGCTGGCCCAGCAGGCCGAGAACCTGGGCGTGGAGATCTACCCGGGCTTCGCCGCTCAGGAAGCGCTGTTCGACGAGAACGGTGTAGTGCGCGGGATCATCACCGGCGACCTGGGTGTCGACCGTGAAGGTCAGCCTAAGGAAGGTCTCTACACCCCTGGCATGGAACTGCGTGGCAAGTACACGCTGTTCGCCGAAGGCTGCCGTGGCCACATCGGCAAGCAGTTGATCAAGCGTTTCAACCTCGACAGCGAGGCCGACGCCCAGCACTACGGCATCGGCCTGAAGGAAATCTGGGAAATCGACCCGGCCAAGCACCAACCTGGCCTGGTGGTGCACACCGCCGGCTGGCCGCTGGACATCATGGGCACCGAGAACACCGGCGGCTCGTTCCTTTATCACCTGGAAAACAACCAGGTGGTGGTCGGCCTGATCGTCGACCTGTCCTACAGCAACACCTACCTGTCGCCGTTCGACGAGTTCCAGCGCCTCAAGCATCACCCGGTGCTCAAGCAGTATCTGGAAGGCGGCAAGCGGATCAGCTACGGCGCTCGCGCCATTTGCAAGGGCGGTCTGAATTCGCTGCCTAAAATGGTCTTCAAGGGCGGTGCGTTGATCGGTTGCGACCTCGGCACCCTGAACTTCGCCAAGATCAAAGGCAGCCACACCGCGATGAAGTCCGGCATGCTCGCCGCCGACGCCGTGGCCGATGCGCTGTTCGCAGGTTCCGAAGGCGCGGACGAACTGACCACCTACGTCGACGCTTTCAAGGCCAGCTGGCTGTATGAAGAGCTGTTCGCCAGCCGCAACTTCGGCGCCGCAATCCACAAGTACGGCGCCATCATCGGCGGTGGCTTCAACTGGCTCGACCAGAACATCTTCGGCGGCAAGCTGCCGTTCACCCTGCATGACAACAAGCCGGACTATGCCTGTCTGAAACTGGCGGCCGATTGCAAGAAGATCGACTACCCGAAACCGGACGGCAAGATCAGCTTCGACAAACTCAGCTCGGTGTTCATCTCCGGTACCAACCATGAAGAGGAACAGCCTTGCCACCTGAAGCTGACTGATCCGAGCATCCCGATCAGCAAGAACCTGCCGCTGTACGACGAACCGGCCCAACGCTACTGCCCGGCCGGCGTGTATGAGGTGGTGACCAAGGAAGACGGCGAGAAGCGCTTCCAGATCAACGCCCAGAACTGCGTCCACTGCAAGACCTGCGACATCAAGGACCCTGCACAGAACATCACCTGGGTGTCTCCGGAAGGCGCCGGTGGGCCGACTTACCCGAACATGTAAGCCGATTCGCTGAACATCAAGGCTCCCGCAATGGGGGCCTTTTTGTTGCCTGCTATTCAAGGAACACCGCAACCCAATGTGGGAGCGAGCTTGCTCGCGATAGCGATTTTTCATTCAACACAGATGTCGACTGACCCACCGCTATCGCGAGCAAGCTCGCTCCCACAGGGGAAAATCGCAGGATCAGGCGGCGCGCTCTTCCCCGGGGTTACGCTCGAAGTAGCGTTTGTACTCCCGGCTGAACTGCGACGAGCTCTGATACCCCACCTGATGCGCGACCTGGGCCACGCCCAAGCCTTCGCTGAGCAGCAGCCGCTGAGCCTTGAGCAGCCGCAAGCGCTTGAGGTACTGCACCGGCGACAGCAGCGTGCTGCGCTTGAAATGCTCATGAAAGGTCGAGGCGCTCATGTTCGCGCAACTGGCCAGCGTCTCGACGTTCAGCGGCTCGGTGAAATGTGCATGCAGATGGCTCAGGGCCGCGGCAATCCGGGCGAACTGCCCTTGCTGCTCCACCAGCGCGCGCAGTACATCGGCCTGGGGCCCGCGCAAGGCGACGAACAGCAATTCCCGCAACCGCGCCTGACCCATGACCTGGCATTCCAACGGATCGTGCAGACAGTGCAACAAGCGCTCGACACACCCACGCATGTCGTGATCGAGCACGGCACACGTCATCGACTCCGGCGTCTGGGGCGCCAGGCTGCGCCCCGCCACCAGTCCCATGGCCAGTACCAGTTCGCCGAGCATCACCCGATCGATCGCGACGGAAATCCCCAGCAGCGGTGCATTGGGCATGGCATAGGTTTCGCACTCGAACGGCACCGGCAACGCCTGGATCAGATAATGCCCGGCACCATATTCCAGGGTGCGAGGCCCCAGGTAGGCCAACTTGCTGCCTTGGGCAATGATCACCAGGCTCGGCTCGTAGAGCTGCGGGCCACGGGCGATGTCCTCGCTGCACCGCAGCACTTGTACGCCAGGCAACGGGGTCGGAATAAAACCGTCACGGGTCGCCAGGGGTTCGATCAGCGAAACCAGCGCCGCGTTGGCATCGAGATGACGGGTCAGCAACATGGGAAAAACTTCACGAAAAAAGGGATGGGAACATCATCGCAGGTCTGGTGCTCCATAGGATCAATCCACGGCCAAGGTCGGAGGATTAGGCATGACACCCGTAGGAATCGTCATCGCCGAATGCCGCCATGGCTCCCAGAATAGATCACCTCACCACTGTTCACTGCTTAGCGAGGTCCATTATGTACACCGCCATCGGATATGCCGCCCAGTCGCCCACCACCCCCCTCGCCCCCATGAAGTTCGAGCGCCGCAGCCCGCGAGCTGACGATGTGGCGATCGAGATTCTTTACTGCGGCGTCTGCCACTCCGACATCCACCAGGCTCGCAACGAATGGGGCATCGCGGTCTACCCGCTGATGCCCGGCCATGAGATCGTCGGCAAAGTTACCGCCGTCGGTGCGGACGTCACCCGCTATAAGGTTGGCGACCTGGTGGGCGTTGGCTGCATGGTCGACTCCTGCCGCGAGTGCGAAGCCTGTCATGCTGACCTGGAGCAATACTGCTATCAGGGCATGACCCAGACCTATGCCAGCCCGGACCGTATCAGCGGCGGGCACACCATGGGCGGTTACTCCAACAGCATCGTGGTCAAAGAACACTTTGTCCTACGCATCCCGGAAGCACTCGACCCGGCCAGCGCCGCGCCGATTCTCTGTGCCGGCATCACCACCTACTCGCCCCTCAAGCACTACGGCGTGAAGGCCGGCGACAAAGTCGGCGTGCTGGGCATGGGCGGTCTCGGTCACATGGGCATCAAGTTCGCCAAAGCCATGGGCGCGGAAGTAACGCTGTTCACTCGCTCGGCCAGCAAGGCTGACGAGGCCCGTCGCCAGGGCGCCGACCATGTGATCGTGTCCACCGACGCCGAGCAGATGGCCGCTGCCGCCGGGCGCTTCCACTTCCTGCTGGACACCATTCCGGTGCAACACGACCTCAACCCCTACCTCAACACGTTGCATTTCGACGGTGTACACATTCTGGTGGGCCTGGTCGAGCCGATTGATCCGCCGGTCCATGCGGCCAATTTGATCATGGGCCGTCGGGTCCTGGCCGGCTCGTTGATTGGCGGTATCGCAGAGACCCAGGAAGTGCTGGATTTTTGCGCCGAACACAACATCAGCTGCAACATTGAAATGCTCGACATCCGTCAGATCAACGAGGCCTACAGCCGCATGATCGCCGGGGACGTGAAGTACCGCTTCGTCATCGACATGGCGACGCTCAAGGCCTGACTTTCGTCAGACTTTGGCCCCCAGCTCCGCCGACAACCGGGCTGTGACCCCTTTGACCAGGGGAATCAGCTCGGCCATTTTTTCCAGCGGCATGTACGGCACGGTGCTGGCGATGCTGATGCCAGCGACAATGCGCTTGCCGGCGTCACGAATCGGCGCCGCCACGCAACGAATCGACGGTTCGTTGTCTTCCAGGTCAAACGCATAGCCCCCCGCCACATACTCCACCATCCGTTGCTGGAACTGTTCCCAGGATTGCTCCTGATGCAGGGGCCAGAACTGATTCTTCCCACCGGCCGGTAGGCTGATTTCGTATAGCCTCTTCCATTGTTCCTGCGAGTCATCGAGCATCAGCGCCTTGCCAATCCCCGTGCGTGCCAGCGGCATGCGATGGCCGACGCGCGAGCGCATTTCCGGGCCGTTACGCCCCGGATTCTTCAGCAGGTACAAGACCTCGTCGCCCTCGCGAATCGCCAGGTGAACAGTGTCCCCAGTGAGCGCCGACAGTTCGTCCAGGTACGGCCCCGCCAGGCTCACCAGTGGCAGTTCTTCCCGAGCCTGGAAACCCAGCTCGATCAGCTTCGGCCCCAGCAGGTAGCCCACTTGCGGCACCACACGCAGGTAACGTTCGTCCACCAGGCAACTGGCGAGGCGATGGGTGGTGCTGCGGGTGGTGCCGATCAGCCGGGCGATTTCCTTCAAGTCACGGGCGCCGCTGGCAACCGCCTGCACAACACCCAGGCCGCGCAGCAATGTCTGGGTGCCTGTAGGCGCGGCGTCCTTGGTGATTTTTGGATCGTCTTGCTGCATATCCGGCCTTCAACAGTGAGCGGGGAACGGGCGGCATTATGGTCGCCCGCCCCGTCGGACTACAACTCGATGCGCTCGACCTTCCCCACCAGCAGGATGTAGGACAGCGCGCCAGCCAATGCCAGAACGGCGATATAGGTGATGGCCGGGGCAAACGAATCGCCGCTGGCGAGAAAACCGATGACGATCGGCGTGGCGATGGCCGCCAGGTTACCGATGAAGTTGAACACCCCGCCCGTCAGCCCGAGCAACCGCGCCGGGGCCAGTGTCGAGACCAGCGACCAAGTGATCGACGCCAGGCCGTTGCCGAAGAACGCCAGCGCCAGGAAGGCAATCACCAGCGGCGTCGATTCAACAAAGTTGGCACCGATGATCGCGGTGGAAATCAACAGACCGCCAATGATCGGCAGCTTGCGGGCAAACCCCACCGTGGCACCGCGACGGATCAGCCAGTCGGAGAAGAACCCGGAACACAACACGCCCACGAACGCTGCGAGAAATGGCAGCGACGCCAACAGCCCAGACTTGATGAAGTCCATGCCGCGATATTTCACCAGGTAGGTCGGGAACCACGTCAGGAAAAACCACAGCGTGGAGTTGAGGCAGAACTGGCCCAGGTAAATGCCCCACAACTTGCGTTGGGTCAGGACAATACCCAGGTCGGTCCAGCTGAATTTTGCCTTGGCCTTCGCCGTATCGGCCTGGATATCCACCAGCCCGCCGCCTTCGCGAATCAGCTCGATTTCGGCGGCATTGGCGCCTTTGAAATCCCGTGGCTCGCGATACACCGCGTACCAGATCACCGCCCAGAGAATGCCCACCGCGCCGGTGGCGACAAACACCATGTGCCAACCGAACGCGTGTTGCAGCCACGCCAGTACCGGCGTCAGGAAGGCCAACCCGACGAACTGCCCGGAGGTGTAGAAACCGATGGCCGTGGCCCGCTCGCGCTCAGGAAACCAAGTGGTAACCACACGGCTGTTGATCGGGTACGCCGGCGCTTCCAGGGCACCGACCGCCATGCGCAACACGAATAGCGCAATGAAACTGGCGGCGAACCCCAGCATCACCGTGGCCACCGACCACAACAGCAGTGCCACGCTGTACAGAATGCGCGGCGGCACTCGGTCCACCAGCCAGCCACCGGGGATCTGCATGGCGGCGTAGGTCCAGCCGAATGCCGAGAAGATCAGCCCGACATGGATAGGATCAATACCCAGTTCGCTGGTCAGCGCGGGGGCGGCGATCGAGAGGTTGCTGCGGTCAAGGTAGTTGATCACCACGGTGATGAACAGCAGGACCATGATGAAAAAACGCTTGCGGCTGGGCGTCACCAACGACGCCTGCGCGCTCAGGGTGTGCGCTTGCATGTGCGGTGCCTCTTTTTATGGTTATTGAGGAATCGGGCGAATCGAAGAAGATCTTCCTGCTTGCGAAGATCAAATTGTGGGAGCGAGCTTGCTCGCGATGACGGTGTGTCAGTTGGCGAAGGTGTGACTGTCACACCTTCGCGAGCAGGCTCGCTCCCACAAGGGAACCTAATGAGTCAGCGCTGCCTCACCACTCGGCAAAACTGCCATCGGCATGGCGCCAGATCGGGTTGCGCCAGCGGTGGCCGATGGCCGCGCGTTCGATGACGTATTCCTCGTTGATCTCAATGCCCAGGCCCGGGCCATTGGGGATTTTCACGAAGCCTTTGTCGTAGTCGAATACCTGCGGATCCTTGATGTAATCCAACAGGTCGTTGCTCTCGTTGTAATGGATGCCCAGGCTCTGCTCCTGGATGAACGCGTTGTAGCAGACCGCATCCAGTTGCAGGCACGCCGCCAGGGCGATAGGGCCCAACGGGCAGTGCAGCGCCAGCGCCACGTCGTAGGCCTCGGCCATGTTGGCGATCTTGCGGGTTTCGGTGATGCCACCGGCGTGGGATGCATCCGGCTGGATGATGTCCACGTAGCCTTCGCTCAGCACGCGCTTGAAATCCCAACGGGAGAACAACCGCTCGCCCAGGGCAATCGGGGTGCTGGTCAGCGGCGCCAGTTCCTTGAGGGCTTCGTAGTTTTCGCTGAGCACCGGCTCTTCGATGAACATCAGCTTGAAGGGATCGAGTTCCTTCATCAGCACCTTGGCCATCGGCTTATGGACCCGGCCGTGGAAGTCCACGCCAATGCCGACGTTTGGTCCTACCGCGTCCCGCACCGCTGCCACGTTGGCCAGGGCCAGGTCGACTTTTTCAAAGGTGTCAAGGAACTGCAGCTCTTCGGTGCCGTTCATCTTCACTGCCGTAAAGCCCCGCGCCACGGCCTCTTTCGCCGCTCGGGCGGTGTCCGCTGGCCGGTCGCCACCGATCCACGAATACACGCGGATCTTGTCGCGCACCTGACCACCGAGCAAATCGCTGACCGACACGCCCAAGGCCTTGCCCTTGATATCCCACAACGCCTGGTCGATGCCGGCCAGGGCGCTCATGTGAATGGCGCCACCCCGGTAGAAGCCGCCGCGATAGAGCACGGTCCAGATGTCTTCGATGTTGCGTGGGTCTTTGCCGATCAGGTAGTCGGATAGTTCTTCAACGGCAGCCGCCACCGTGTGGGCACGCCCTTCGACCACGGGCTCGCCCCAACCGGTCACGCCCTCGTCGGTTTCGACCTTGAGGAAGCACCAGCGCGGCGGAACGATAAACGTGGTCAGTTTGGTGATTTTCATCTTGTTGTCTCTCTTATCAGATGCAGCGCACAGGGCGCTGGAAAAGTCTTCAGTTCAGGGCATTCCACGCGGCCACGTAGGCCTTGGCGCGCACCGCCACCTCATCTGCCGTCAGGCCCGGCTTGAACAGCCCGGAGCCCAGGCCGAAACCCTTGACCCCAGCCTCGACGAACACCGCCATGTTGTCCGGGGTAATCCCGCCCACCGGTACCAGCACGGTCCCGGCCGGCAGTACCGCAAGCCAGGCCTTGACCACTGCGGGCCCCATTTGCTCGGCCGGGAACATCTTCAGTACATGAGCACCTTCGGCCAGCGCGGCAAACGCTTCGGTGGGTGTGGCGACGCCTGGCGACAAGTACAGCCCCGCCGCTTTCGCCGCCCGCAATACCTTCGGGTCGCTGTGGGGCATGACGATCACTTGGCCACCAGCGGCTTTCACCCGTTCGACCTGTTCCGGCGTGAGCACCGTACCGGCACCGATCAGGCAATCGGCGGGCAAGGTACTGCGCAGGATGCGGATACTTTCGTACGGCTCAGGGGAATTGAGCGGTACTTCGATGACGCGAAATCCGGCGCTGTAAAGGACGTCGCCGATGGCGGCCGCCTCTTCGGGACGCAAACCGCGCAGGATCGCGATCAGCCCGTTGTGCGCCAGTGCTTGTGTGAGCATGTCAGACCTCCAGTCAGGGTTAACGCGATGCGGTGGAGTCGAGCAGCCCGGCCGCCACGGCCAGTTGCCACAAACCCCGTTCGGTGGCCTGTTCGGCCAGGGTCACGCGGGCGAAACCGCAGGCGTCGAGAGCCCGTTGATAACGGGCGCAGAGTTGGGAATTGCCGATCAGCACCACCGTCGGCAGGTGGATGCTGTCGCGCCGGCGGCGCTGTACCGTGGCCAGCGCCGTCAGCTCATGGCCGATCAACAGGCCAGAGAGGTAATCCGCCTGGGCGCTGGCACCGAGTTCGCCGGTCAAGCCCAGGCTGCGGGCGCTGAACACGGTGGATAACGGACCGATCTGGCCGTCCACCGACAACGCCACCTGGACACCACGATCAAAGGCCTGAGCGTCGAACGCCGCGCCGCGCTGCTGGGTACGGCCGAGAATGCTGTGGTCGCTGAGCACGGCGAAAATTTCGCCGGTCATGAAGGTGTCGAAATGCACGATGCAGCCACCGGCGACTTCCACCCATTTGGAATGACTACCGGGCAGACCGATCAGCACCGCTTCGTTCGGCAGGCTGTGCAAGGCGCCGAGCACCTGGGTCTCTTCGCCGCGCATCACGTTGGGTAAGCGCGAACGCTGGATGACCCCCGGCACGATGTGCACATCGACACCGCGAAGACTGCGCACGGTTTGTAGGGAATGTCCGAGATTGGCGACGTTGGCGGGCGTGTCGCAGTAAGGCGCTTCGCGCCAGCCTTGGGCGCTACCGACCATGCCGCAGGCAATGACGGGCAGGCCTGGCTGTGCATCGAGCCAATCGCCGCAGGCCTCGTCGAAGGCCAGTTCGAAGCCGTCGATGCACACGCGACCGGCCAGGGTTCGCGGCCCGGAGGGCAACTGCATGATCCCCGAGGACAGCGAGCGCTGTTCGAGCACCTCGCCCCCAGCGGCGAGTTTGTAAGCCCGTAATGAGGTGGTCCCCCAATCGAGCGCAATCAATTGCGCCTGCATCCGTTTCACCTGTTCTGTTTATTGGCAGTGAGTGAGACGGACTATAAACCTGGGCGCAGAAAAATCTCAATATATAAATATCACTCCCATATATTGGGACTACAAAAACAACAATATAAAGCCAATCGCCATTCGCCCGCGACCCTGCTACTTTTTCTGATCGGACGCCTCAGCACTCAGGGAAACGTTATGGGACAACTGTTGAAAATCCTCGGCCGCACTTCCTCTATCAACGTCAGAAAAGTCTTGTGGACCTGCCAGGAACTGGAAATCGCCTACGAACGCGAAGACTGGGGCATTGGTTTTTCCTCTACCCATGACCCGGCATTCCTGGCGCTCAACCCCAACGCCCAGGTGCCGGTGATCATTGATGAAAACGGTGTGCTCTGGGAATCAAATACGATCTGCCGTTATCTGGTGGGCAAGCACGGGCGCAACGATTTGTTGCCCGCCGAGCCAGCCGCCCGGGCACGTATCGAACAGTGGATGGATTGGCAGGCGACGGAGCTCAACCCGTCATGGGGTTATCCTTTTTACGCGCTGGTGCGCAAGGATCCGGATTGCCAGGACCCACAGCGAATAGCCGCCGGGATCAAAGGCTGGAACGAGAAGATGGGCCTGCTGGAGCAGCAGTTGACCCGCACCGGCGCCTACGTGGCCGGCGCGGACTTTTCCCTCGCGGACGTGCTCATCGGCCTGTCCGTACACCGCTGGCGCCAGACGCCCATGGAGCGTCCCGACTACCCAGCCGTGGCCGCCTACTGCAAACGCCTCGAACAACGGCCGGGGTTTGCCGAGTACGCATCCGCCGCGCACTCATGAACGACTCAGTTGCCTTGGGCGAAATCCCGTAGCACCTTGCCATCCATTCGGTAGCGCACCCACTCTTCCTGGGGTTGCGCACCGAGGGATTTATAGAACTCGATAGCCGGTGTGTTCCAGTCCAGCACGCTCCACTCGAAGCGACCGCAATCGTTGTCGCAGGCCACTTTCGCCAGATGGCGCAACAAGGTCTTGCCCGCCCCGCCGCCGCGCTGTTCAGGCGTGATGTACAGGTCCTCGAGGTACAGGCAGTTGCTGCCCAGCCAAGTGGAATAACTGAAGAAAAATACCGCGAAACCGATCGGCACGCCGTCACGCAGGCAGATCAACCCGTGGGCGGTCGCGCCCTCGCTGAACAGGCTGCGCTCGATGTCCGCCACACTGGCGATGACTTCGTGGCGGGCCTTTTCGTAATCGGCCAGCTCAGTGATGAAGGCAAGGATTTGAGGCGCATCGCTGGGTTGCGCAGGACGGATCTCGATCGACATGAACGGGCCTTGTAGCCAATTGAAAGCGCCATACTAAGCCGCCAGAGGGCGCTCGTCACACCTCAAGGCAAATTTGAGGGCCGAGCCAACAAGCACCATTCGTCGCCCCCCAGGCACCAACCCAAATCCAGCGAGGCCCAAGATCAGGCAAGCACTCTAAAAAATGGAGGCGACACCATGATCACTTCAAGGCTGACTGCATTCACATTCGCCACGCTGCTGTCTTCAATCGCTTTCGCGGCTTCCACCTCCGGCACCGGGCCAACCGACCCGGTGGAGGCGCCCAATTCCCCCGCTACGCAGGGGATGCCCAAGTTGAACACCGACGGTACCGGCGGCGGCCTGAACAGTGGCCAGCCACCCGCTACCGGCACCGATCCGCGGGTGCAGGGCAATGACATGGGGCGTCAGGGCGGCTTGAATACGCCGGACTCTACAACCCCTGACAATGCCGAGACCGGTGTGGACTCGAAAACCACGACCGGGGGTTCGGGTTCGGAAGGTGGCGCCAGCCAGTAGCCTCTGCTCAGACACTTGAGGAGGAAGATCCCATGCCTCGTGGAAGCAAAGACAAATACTCCGCCGAGCAAAAGCGCAAGGCCGAACACATCGAAGAGAGTTATGAGAAGAAAGGCCTGTCCGAGGCCAAGGCCGAGGCACGCGCTTGGGCGACGGTCAACAAACAGTCCGGCGGCGGCGAACGTTCCGGCGGTTCGGGGAAGGCGAAACCGGCCGTGGAAAAGAAAACCGACCGCAAGGAATCAGCCCGACGCGCCGCCAAGACCCGCGAAGGTCATCCGCGCGCCAGCAAGGCCTCTCATGAGGCCCAGACGGTGGACAGCCTGATGAAGGAAGCCCGGGCGAAGAATATTTCCGGGCGCTCGAAGATGCGTAAACAAGAGCTGATCGAAGCCCTGCGTAAGGCGGGATGATCCTCGGCGTCAGGGAGGACGCCATCGCGAGCAAGCTCGCTCCCACAGGGGATCTGCGCTGTGCCGAAGCTCTGGCGCCTGGCACAAAATCCTGTGGGAGCGAGCTTGCTCGCGATGGCGGTAGCTCAGTCGCCAGTGATCTCTGTTTTCAGCGTTGCTTCAACCGGTCGATCACCACTGCCAGCAGCAGGATCGAGCCACGGATGACGTACTGGTAGAAGGTGTCAATGTTCTTCAGGTTCATCGCGTTTTCGATGATCGCCAGAATCAACACCCCGGCAATGACGTGGCGAATCATGCCGATGCCACCGCTCAGCGAAACCCCACCCAGGACACACGCCGAGATCACGGTGAGCTCAAAGCCCTGGCCGATCATCGGTTGGCCCGAGGTCATGCGCGATGCCAGGATCACACCCGCCAGGGCACCGATCACGCCATGCACGGCGAAGATGATGATCTTGGTGCGATCAACGTTCACCCCCGCCAACAACGCCGCTTCCTGGTTGCCACCGATGGCCATGGTATTGCGCCCGTAGGTGGTGTAGTTCAGCAGCCAGCCGAAGAACAGAAAGCACACGATGGTGATCAGGATCGGCACCGGCACACCAAACATCTGCCCGTTGCCGAACACGAAGAACGACTCCTGGGACACACCCACCGCTTTGCCGTTGGCAAAGATGTAGGCCAGGCCGCGGACAATCTGCATGGTCGCCAGTGTGGTAATCAACGCATTGACCCGCAGCTTGGCAATGACGATGCCGTTGATCAAGCCGACGATCAATCCCATCACCAGCGCGGCACTGATACCTAGGAATACGCTGTTGGTGTCACGCATTACTACCGCTGCGACCACGCCGGCACAGGCAATCACCGAGCCTACCGACAAGTCGAAGTGCCCCGACGCCAGGCAATACAACATGGTGCAGGCCGCGATGCCAGTGGTGGAAATCGCCAGGCCCAGGCCGCGCATGTTCAGCGGTGACAGGAAGTTGTCGATCATCAAGGTGCAGAGCACGAAGATACCGACAGCCGCCAGCAGCATGACCCAGTCGTCCAGGAAACGGCGCAGGTCCAGGGGTTTGCGTGCCGTTGGCAGTGCATTATTTTGAATGGTCATGATTACCTCTCAGTTCGCCGCGTCGGCAACGCGTTGGCGTGGCAGCGCCAGTTGCAGCAGGTTGGATTCGTTGGCCTGGTCACGCGGCAATTCGCCACGCATGGTCCCTTCGCAGAGCACCAGGATTCGGTCGGAAATGCCCATCACTTCCATCAGGTCGCTGGACACCACAATCACCGCGATACCGTCGGCCGCCAGGTTGTGGATGATCTGGTAGATCTCGGCCTTGGCGCCGATGTCGATGCCGCGGGTGGGCTCATCCAGCAGCAGGACCTTCATCGGCATCGACAGCCAGCGACCCAGAATCGCCTTCTGCTGGTTGCCGCCGGACAGGTACATGATTTTCTGCCCCGCCGTCGGGGTCTTCACTTTCAATGCCTTGATCTGTTTATCGGCGTTGCCCCGCTCCCAATCGCCGCGCAACAGGCAGCCGAGGGCGGAATGAGTCGGACGGGCACTGATGTTGATGTTCTCGCCCACGCTGCCCAGCGGGATGATGCCTTCCTTCTTGCGATCTTCCGGGCACAGCAGCACGCCAGCCGCGATGGCATCCCGTGGCGAACGCAGCTTCAATTCCTTGTCGTGCAGCACCAGGCTTCCCTCGCTCTGGCGCTCCAGGCCACTGAGCAAGCGAAACAGCTCGGTACGACCGGCACCGACCAGCCCGAACAATCCAAGGATTTCACCCTTGTGCACCTGGAAACTCACCGGTTCGCGCAAGCCTGGCCCCAGCAGGCCTTTCACCTGCAGCGCCACCTCACCGCGCTCCCGAGGACGGTAATCATAGATGTCCTGGATATCGCGACCGACCATGCAGGTGACCAACTGGTCGTGGGTCAATTCGCTCATGTCCTCGAAGGTCCGTACGTAGCGGCCGTCCTTGAACACCGTCACCGCATTACAGATGCGGAACACCTCTTCCATCCGGTGACTGACGTACAGCACCACTTTGCCCTCGTCCCGCAGACGGGCAATGATCGCCATCAAGCGGTCGATTTCCCGCGCCGAAAGGCTGCTGGTGGGTTCGTCGAAGGCAATGACATGGGCGCCGCGGGACAAGGCCTTGGCGATTTCCACCAGTTGACGCTGGCCGAGGGACAGGCGACCGACTTTCTCTAGCGGGTCGATTTCGTCGGCCAGGCCTTTGAGCAGCTTCAACGCCCGCTGGCGCAGCAGCCCTCGATTGACCAGGCCGAAACGGGCCGGCAAATGCCCAAGGAACAGGTTTTCGGCAACGGTCATTTCCGGCACCAGGTGCAACTCCTGGTGGATCACCGCCACGCCGCTGGCAATGCTGTCGGCGGTGGATTTGAAGGCCATCGTCTGCTCGCCGATCTGCAAATCGCCGCTGCTCGGGATGTACGCACCGCCGAGGATCTTCAACAACGTGGACTTGCCCGCGCCGTTCTCGCCCATCAAGGCATGGACCTGCCCCGGATGAGCCACAAAACTGATATTGGCCAGCGCCTGCACGCCGGGAAAGGATTTGCCGATCCCGTTGAACCGCAAGCTGCCACCGATATTGTGTTGCTGTGTCGCTGTTTGCGCTTGCATAACCACCTCGAACTCACAGAGATCAGCGGCCCCGTCGCCAGGGCCGCTTTTGACTCAACCAGCCGTCAGTTCCACAGGCCGATTTTTTCCAGCTCTTGCTTGAAGTTCTCCCGAGTGATCAGCGTCACCTCGTCCATGGCGGTGTACTTCGGCGGTTCCTTGCCGGTGGTGACCCACTCGAACATCATTTCGGCGGTCTTGTAGCCTTCGATGTGCGGGCTAGGCAGCATCGAACCGAAGAAACCGCTGTTGGGCTTTTTCAGTTCGCCGATGGCGTCGGTGCCGTTGATGCCGATACCGATCACGTTGGTCGCCGCAAAACCGGCACTTTCAGTGGCGCGCACACCACCCAGTACCGTGTTGTCATTCATGCCGCCGATGATCAGGTTTTTCGCCGCGCTCGGCAGCTTGACCAAGGCCGAGTTGGTGGCATCCATGCTGCCGGGTACATCGAGGGTTTTCAGCGCGGTGAAAAGGATGTGATCGTCCGGCATGCCGGCTTTCTTCAGGGCGTCGACCGAACCGTCGGTGCGTTTCTTGCCAGTGTCCAGTTCGTTGTAGGTGTTGATCACAGCGTAGGTGTCTTTCCAGTCCCAGCCGCGTTTTTTCGCTTCAGCCGCCATGGCGCCGCCCTGCTTCTGGCCCACTTCAAAGGCAGCCATGCCCAGGTACGGCACGTCTTCCATGAACTTGCCATCGGAACCGACGAAGCGGTCATCGACGGCGATCACTTTCATGTCGTTGAGTTTGGCCTTGGCCATGATGGCTGGGCCGAGAGACACGTCCGGCGGGCAGATCACAAAGCCCTTGGCGCCGTTGGCGGCGAGGCTGTCGATGGCCGAGAGGGTCTTCTCGCCGTCGGGCACGGCGATCTTGATCACCTTGAAGCCCCTGTCCTTTCCCGCCTTTTCGGCGAACGCCCATTCGGTCTGGAACCAGGGTTCCTCGGCCTGCTTGACCAGAAAACCGATTTTCACTTCTTCAGCCGCCAGCAAGCTGCTGCTGAGGCTGACCGCGGTAACCGCCAGAGCGGCACGGCACAGGGAACGGATCCCACGACGATGATTCATAGTTGACTCCTTGTTTTTTTTATTGAAAGCCAAACGACCAGGGTTCTGCTCCACCGTCGGTGGAAATGCGCAGGCTGGGCGGTCACAGCAAGTTGCTACACAGCATAGGCCTAAATAGTCATATCGTATGATGATTGGATTACAGGCGAAGTTTCCGACTGCAACCCAGAAATATTCAGTCGTGGTACATGACCGAACGTCCACCATCGATGGTGATGCATGAGGCATTGATAAAAGGTGCTTCATCGCTGGCCAGGAACACGGCCGTCATTGCCACTTCGATCGGTTGCCCGATTCGCCGTGGCGGGTGCAGATCCAGCGCACGCTGACGTTCGGCATGGGGATCGGCAAAGCCGTTCCAGTAGTCGACGTTCAGTTGGGTTTCGATATAACCCGGTGCGATGGCGTTGACGCGTACCCCTTTGGGCGCGTATTCGATGCCCAGGGCGCGGGTCAGGCCGAGCAGGCCGTGCTTGGCCACCGGGTAAGGGAAACATCCGGGAATGATGTGGGACGAATGGGTCGACGCGATGTTGATAATGCTGCCCACGCCCTGCTCGAGCATCTGCGGCAATACCGCCTTGCAGCCGTACCAGGCGCCATCCAGGTCGATGGCGAAGCAACGACGCCAGTCTTCTTCGGTCATTTCCAGCGGGTCACGGAATACATTGACGCCAGCACAGTTCACCAACACGTCGATGCGACCGTGCAGCTCGATGGCAAGCCGGGCCATCGCGTGCAGGTCCTGCTGGTTCGACACATCGGCTTTCAGCGCTTGCACATCCGCGCCGCGCTCACGCCACTGGACAGCCACCGTTTCGACCTTTTCGGCCTGAATGTCACTGATCACCAGCCGTGCCTGTTGCGAAGCGAACGCGGCGACGATCGCCTCGCCAATACCCTGGGCAGCGCCGGTCAGCAACACCACCTTGTTTTTCAGGCGCTCGCCCTTCGGTGGCTCGGGCACCGGCTGCAAGACAAGAGGCTCAGCCATGGATCAAGATTCCTGTTCGCAGGCACGACGAAAACCGGGCATCCAGGGATGACCGGTCAAAAGGCGTCGCGGAAAACAGTGAATCGCGTACGCCGCCAGGGCGTACGGGGGAAGATCGTTGCATCACTTCACCTGTTTTGTTTTTTTAGTGTGAGTGCGTATTGCTGATGGAGCCGACTATAAACCCGACCGCCGAACAATCTCAATATATATATTTACATCCCATATTTTGGGATTTAACCCGCAAACCGGGTACACGCCACACCCGGCACATCAACCCGCATCGACAGCACCGCGCCGTCCAGTGGATGACCCAACGGGCTCGCCGCACTGGTGATGTACAAGGTCTTGAGGTCTTCGCCACCGAACACACAACTGGTAGGCCGGCTGACGGGCAATTCGATCACCCGGTCGACCTGGCCTTGCGGATTCAATCGCAGCAGGCAGCTGCCATCCCAGCGCGCGTTCCAGATGTAACCTCGGGCATCCATCGCCGAACCATCCGGGCCGCCACGAGGGTGGGGACCGAACCAGGCCTCGGCCGGCGCCAGATGGCCTTCAGGGTAGATAAAGTGCCGGTACAACGTGCCATCAAGGCTTTCGCCGAAATACACCGTGGTGCCATCGGGGCTCCACAGCAAGGTGTTCGGGATGCCCAGCCCGCGTAACAACGGCATGACACGGCCATCGCCCCCGACGCGAAACAGGCCACCGGACCGCCGCTCGACAGGCAAGTCTTCGCCCTCTTCACCGATATTGTTCTGCATGGTGCCGAGCCAGAGCTGGCCCAGGGCATCACAACGGGCTTCGTTGGGACGATTGCCGGGTTGCGGATCGGCCATGCACAGCAGGGACAGGCGCGGTTCCAGGCCCGGCGAATCCAGGTCCAGACGGTAGACACCACTGCTCAGCGTCACCAGTGCATCACCACTCTGCGTCGGGATGAAAGCGGACACGTGCTCGGGCATCTGCCAGATCTGCACATTGGCGCCGATCAACCGCAGCGCCTGCTTGCCGGCGATATCGACCCAGTACAAGGCCTGGGTCGGCTCATCCCAGAACGGCCCCTCACCCAATGTCGCCCGATGTTCCGTAACAGCCGTCCACTTCATTGAAACCTCCCGTTCCCAGTTTGCCCGGTGGCGTCTGTTCGACCGGCCATGACATTAGGGTAAAAGCGCTTGATGGCCAGGTCAGCATTATCGATCAAAGTCATGCAGGCCCATACGCCCCGCGCCGCATCTCGGGCCGCGATGGCGTCGGCGATATCCTTGTGGATAGGCAAGGTACGGCGCAGTTCATCCGGGTCGGCAGCCGACACCTCGAACGATACCGCCAGCAGCGCGCCCAGGGCCGGGACCATTTGTTCGATGAATTGATTATGGCTGGCGGCGAGGATGCACTCGTGGAAGAACTGGTCGGCGCGGTTGTAATCGGCGCCGCTGTCCACGGCCCGCTCCAGCGCATGGTAGGCCAGGCGGATCGCCTGCACCTGATCGGCCGTGGCCCGTTCGCAGGCCCAGCGCACCGCCATCGGCTCGATGGTACGGCGCAGGTCCAGCAGGTCATCGACAAAGTTTTCCGGCAGGCCGTTGCGTGACAGCCAGCCGACCACCTGTGGATCGAACAGGTTCCAGCGCCGCACCGGCAACACACGAGTGCCGACTTTTGGTCCGACTTCCAGCATGCCTTTGGCCACCAGGGTCTTGATCGCCTCGCGAATGACCGTGCGGCTGACGCCCAGTTGCTGGCCCAGGTCCGCCTCAACCTTGATGGTCTGCCCAGGCTTGACCCCGCCGGCGGCTATCCAGCCCCCCAGCCAATCGACGGTCGATGCATGAAAACTGCTGGACATGAACACCCCTGGGCCACTCTTATTGGAGGCCCACGCTAATCATCATATGATTGGGTGTCAATTTGAATTTTTGCGGCATCACACCTGTGGGAGCGAGCCTGCTCGCGATAACGGTGTGTCAGTTAAGGCTAGGTTGACGATGCTGCCGTCATCGCGAGCAAGCTCGCTCCCACAAAGGCTCAGGGTTCCAGGCCGATAGGGAAGAACACGCCGCCACTCCACACGCCCAACCAGCGCTGCCCATTGATCTCGCGCCTGACCGCCAGCTCCACCAGTTGGTAGAACACATTGCGATGGATCAGCGCTTCGAGATTGCTGCGCACATGCACGTAGGGTGCAGGTTCCTGGGTCTGGGGATCGATCACCACCCGCATCGGATGGTCGCCGCCGGCCTCAGTGGTTTCCTCGACATTCGTCGTGAAGCGCAACAACTGCCCTTCCCCCTCGCCTTCAACCTCAAGGGTCACGGCCACGAACGGCGCATCGTCGACCTTGATGCCGACTTTTTCCACAGGGGTAATCAGGAAGTAATCATCGCCGTCGCGGCGGATGATGGTAGAGAACAGCTTGACCATCGGCTTACGCCCGATGGGCGTGCCCAGGTAGTACCAGGTGCCGTCCCGGGCGATGCGCATGTCGATGTCGCCGCAGAAGTCAGGGTTCCACAAGTGCACCGGCGGCAGCCCTTTGGTCTTGGGGATCTGCCCCAGCAAGTCATTGGCTTTTTGCGGTCCGCTCATGGTGACTCCTTGAATTTATTCGTCGCTCATCCCCAGCAGGCTGCGGGCATATTCACGCAACGGCGTGGCGATGAGGTCTTGTGGCTGCTTGTCGTGCAACGTCAGTAAACCGCCACGACTCTTGATACGAGCAGTATCAATCAAATACTGGGTGCTGGTCTCGATCAACATGATTTGAATCACGCTGGTGTCGACACCCAGGCGATCCACGGCCTCTTCATCCTGCCATTCGTCGGTGTTGCCGATGCGGTTGTCCGCCTTGGCAAACCGGGTGTAGAGCAAATAATGGGCACCGGCGGCACGGGCTTCGCCCATGGCTTGGTCGAGACCTTCGGGAACCCGGGCGCGACGGACCATGGGGAAATACTCGATAAAGCCATTGAAGGCTTCCTCGGCCACCACATTGGGACGCGGATAGGCACTGCCTGGCGGAGCGAAGGCTCCTTGGGCGATGTAGATGAAAGAATCCGGCTGAATACGCAGATTGTTCACTCGACGGCTGTCGCTATGATCCAGCAGACCGGCATCGCTCATGTGATAACGAACGCCCTCTCCCATGTCGCTGACATTCATGCAGCCACCAAGCGCCAAAATGGCCAGCAGCAAAACCAGGCTACGCATCCTACCCTCCAAAAACCGGTGTCGGAAAACCGGCGAATGGCCAGTGGATGCAGCTTTTGCGCCAGACCAGGAGATTGACTGGATTTTCAGCCTGGAATGCAGTTGTGGCGAGGGAGCTTGCTCCCGCTGGGCAGCGAAGCGGCCCCCGCTTGGCTTTGCAAAGGCTTACGACTGCTGCGCAGACGAGCAAGAGCAAGCTCCCTCACCACAAAGGGCTCGTCAGCCGCCAATGATCTTCATGATGGTCGCGCCGCCGGAGAACGCCACTTCCTGCTTGTCCCCCAAAGCCTTGACCAGCAACCGCTGAAGCGCCGGCAATGCCTGATGCCGGGGTTTGTCCAGGAGATCGCCGACAAAGTGACGATTGCTCGACGACAGGCAGCCATGCAACCAACCCGTAGAGGACAGCCGCAACCGCGAACAAGTACGGCAGAAAGGCACGCTTTCATTGGCGATCACGCCGAAATGCCCCAGCCCCGGGATTTCATAGCGCACCGCGGTAGCGTCCACCGGTGCATCGGCTTGCAGGTATTCGTACTGATCACCGATCAGACTCAACAACTGTTGGAGACTGACGAACTGCTGCAAAAATGCGTTCGAATCGCTGGCCAAATGCCCCATGCGCATCAACTCGATAAAACGCAGTTCATAACCGCGCTCCAGGCAGTATTCGAGCAGGGGCATCACCTGATCCAGGTTTTGCCCGCGCAATGGCACCATGTTGACCTTGATCTTCAGGCCTGCCGCCCGGGCCTGATCCATACCGTCGAGCACCGTCGCCAAATCACCGCCGCGGGCGATGCTGCGAAACGCGTCGGGGTCCAAGGTATCGAGGGAAACGTTGATGCGGCGGATGCCTGCATCCACGAGCAAGGGCAGTTTTTTCGCCAGCAGTTGACCGTTGGTGGTCAGACTGATGTCTTCCAGGCCCATCTGCCCCACCGCCATCATGAAACTTTCAAGCTTGGGACTGACCAGCGGCTCGCCACCGGTAATGCGCAACCGCTCGATTCCGGCAGCTTCAATCAGATAAGCCACACCCCGCGCCATCGCCTCGGCCGACAGTTCATCCTGCGCAGCCACCAGCCGCTTGCCGTTGGGCACGCAGTAGGTACAAGCGTAATTGCAGGCGGAAGTCAGGCTGATCCGCAAATTGCGAAAACGCCTGCCTTGACGGTCAACGATCATGGATCACTCCGGCGAAAGAAAAATCGGACTCGCGAAACTTGACCTAGAAATCAAGTATGCGCAAGGTCCAAGCCTGAGTATATTCCTGGGGCACTGCGCCATGTAAGCGGACATGGCGCAATAAGGCATCTGAATGTCAGGTGCTAGGAACGTCGGTATCGCGCTTGCGCTTGTTGCCCATGCGCACGCCAATATCCATCAGGAACTGGAAAAAGCCTTCCTGGTCTTCCAGCACATTGCTCCAGAACGGCGAGTGATACAGCGCCACCGCGCCGTGCACCAACGCCCAGGCGGCGCAGTAATGGAAATAAGGCGGCACGTCTTCGAGCTTGCCTTCGCTGATCCGGCCCTTGATCAGCAGCGTCAGGCGTTCGAAGTTCGAGGCGCGGATCTTGTGCAGCTCCTCGACCATCTCCGGCACCTGGTTGCCCTTGACCACCTTCTCTTCCAGGCGATCGAACAAACGGTAACGCTGCGGGTCGCGCATGCGGAACTCGAAGTAGGCCCGGGACAGGGCCTCCTTGTCCTTGTCCACGTCGGCCGAATGCAGCAGCTCGTTCAAATCGCGCTCGTAATCGAGCATCAGGCGCAGGTAGATCTCCGCCTTGGACTTGAAATGTTTATAGATCGTGCCTTTGCCGATACCCACGGCATCCGCAATCATCTCGACGGTGACACTGTCTTCACCTTGGTCGAGGAACAACTTGAGCGCGGTGTCGAGAATTTCCTGCTCGCGGCGGCGAAACTCACGGACCTTACGGGGTTCTTTGTGCATAAGAAAAAGGTCTGAAGGGTCAAAATTCGAAGCCCGGTATTATGCCTAACTTACGCAAAAATGCACGGATCATCCGTTCTCCGCCACAGTTCTTCCGAAAACCTTGCAAGCCCGACTCCACTCTTTTCACCCCGACACGCCTTACCGGCAAGCTTTGGCGACAGTGAGAACTTATCCGAAGCGAGCGTATTCCAAATATGTTTAAAAACCGCCTCGGCCCGACTGGACGCGCTGGGATACTGATCAATACTTGAACTGTCAGTGCGACATCTCCCCCAAGTGACGCGCTGATAAAGGTACCAATGGACCGTGTGCCTTTGTTTTACTCCTAATGGTCTTAACCCGGATTCACCCCCCAGAACCCGGGTTTTTTTTGCATGAAATTCAGACTTGCCCCGGACGGACATGGGCTAGCGGAAACAATTGCTTAAAGTTTTCCGTCGTCTGCTCAGCGAATCGCTCGTAGGACTCGCCCCGCAACATCGCCAGGAACTCCGCCACTTCTCGTACGTATTGCGGAAGGTTCGGCTTGCCACGATACGGAATCGGCGCCAGGTACGGCGAGTCGGTCTCCACCAGCAGGCGATCGGCCGGCACTTTACTGGCGACGTCGCGCAGGGCGTCAGCGTTGCGGAACGTGACAATCCCAGACAAGGAAATGTAGTAACCCATGTCCAGCGCGGCCTTGGCCATGTCCCAGTCTTCGGTGAAGCAATGCAGCACTCCGGCCTGGGGCAGCGCCGCGTCACGCAGCAAGGCCAGGGTGTCGGCCCGGGCGCCACGGGTGTGGATGATCACCGGCTTACCGGTCTGTTGCGCAGCCTCCAGGTGCAGTCGAAACGAGGCTTGCTGCACCTCGGCGGCTTCTGGTTCGTAGTGATAGTCCAGACCGGTTTCGCCAATGGCTACTACCCGCGGGTGGTCCAGCTCACGCAGCAGCCAGTCCAAGGCCGGCGTGGCATCGGGCTGGACATCCAGCGGATGGATACCGACCGAACAATCGACATCCTCATAGCGTTCAGCCAGCGCCTTGACGTCAGCGGCGTTGTCGGCGCTGACACCGATGCACAGGAAGTGGCCGACACCCCGTTG
Organism: Pseudomonas sp. G2-4; assembly: GCF_030064125.1. Classification (NCBI taxonomy): domain Bacteria; kingdom Pseudomonadati; phylum Pseudomonadota; class Gammaproteobacteria; order Pseudomonadales; family Pseudomonadaceae; genus Pseudomonas; species Pseudomonas sp. G2-4. The sequence goes on from NZ_CP125957.1 coordinate 4,674,517, forward strand.
GCGGGCGGCGTCCAGTGCGGCATCCAGGGAGCCGTCATGGGCAGCGAGGTCGAGGCGGTCAAGGTGGCAATGGGAATCTACAAGCATAAAGGGCTGGGCTACATCGTATGGGTGGGACGGTCGGACTTCAGGGTTCCGGCCAGGTGGGTTTCGATCTGATTACGGGCCGAACTGTCGCCTTCATTGAACTGCACGCCAACGCCGGCGGCCCGGTTGCCTTGCGCGCCTTTGGGAGTCATCCAGATTACCTTGCCGGCGACCGGGACCTTCTCCGGCTCATCCATCAGGCTCAACAGCATGAACACCTCATCGCCCAAGCGATAATTCTTGTTGGTAGGAATGAACAGGCCGCCATTTTTGATGAAGGGCATATAGGCGGCGTAAAGCACCGACTTGTCCTTGATGGTCAGGGACAGGATGCCGTTGCGTGGCCCGGGGCTGACAGGTTCGTTCATACTGATCTCCGCTGCGATTGAGCTGAGTTTAGGCCGTGTCTGTCAGTTTCGACCAGGCAAACTCGCCCACTGCACCAACAGAGCCTCAAGCAAAAGCACCCGATTGAGGTTCGCCTTGCCTAGCACCTTCTGACGTTGGGCAAGAATCCAGTCCTGAATGTTCAAGATTTTGTCCTGGCTGCTTTTTTGCGCCAGGTACTGAATCACCTTGCGCATGTCCGACAGCCCCAGGCCAGCCTCGTCCTCAGTGAGTTGGTAGCGCAGGATCAGGCTCGACCAGTCGCAGAACCAGTCAAACAGCAATAGCAGCGGGATGGCATTCCAACCCTCAGCCAGTTGCGTGGGGGATTGCTGCTGCTTGAGCAGCTTTTTTACACCGTCCACCACCAACGCCCGCTGCTCCAACACGCCCTGAGCCCGAAGACTGACGGCCGCCAAGGGCGAACCGGCGGCCAGGGTCAGCAATTCAACGCGCTCTTCATCGCTGCTGTCAGGCAAGGCCTGGGCCAGCCACTGCAGGCTCGTCGCCTCGCTCGGCAGCGGACAGGCCTGCTGTACGCAGCGGCTCTTGATCGTTGGCAGCAAGCGGCTCGGCTGGTGGCTGACCAGCAACAGCACGGTGTCGCCAGACGGTTCTTCGAGGCTTTTGAGCAAGGCGTTGGCGGCGTTGACGTTCATCGACTCGACCGGCTCGATCAACACCACTTTGCGCCCGCCCATCTGCGCGGTCTGGACCACGAAGCTAACCAGTTCACGAACCTGGTCGACCTTGATCGCCTTGTCCGCCTCCTCCGGCTCCAGCACGTAGTTGTCTGGATGGCTGCCGGCCTTGAGCAGCAGGCAGGATTTGCACTCGCCACATGCGTTCGAAGCACCCGGACGCTGGCACAGCAGGCTGGCCATCAGGCGCTCGGCCAGCGCCCGCTTGCCAATGCCGACCGGGCCGTGCAGCAGATAGGCATGGGCATGCTGGGCACGCCCGGCGAGCTGCTGCCAGAGGCCGTCCTGCCAGGGGTAGGCTTCAGCCACGGGCACGCTCCAACAAACGCGGTAGCAGGCCGTCCAAAGACTGCTGGACCTGCGCCAACGGTTGCGCGGCATCGATCAACAGGTAACGGGACGGATCGGCCTTGGCGCGACTCAGGAAGGCATTGCGCACCGCATTGAAAAACCCTTGGCCTTCCAGTTCGAAACGATCCAGCCGCCCTCGGGCGCTGGCGCGGGCCAGGCCGATTTCCACCGGCAAATCGAACACCAGGGTCAGGTCCGGCCGCAGGTCGCCCTGGACGAAGGTCTCCAACGCGGCGATGCGCTCCAGGGACAAGCCCCGGCCGCCGCCCTGATAGGCGTAGGTCGAGTCGGTAAAACGGTCGCAAAGCACCACCGCGCCCCGGGCCAACGCCGGGCGAATCACCTCGGCCAAATGCTGCGCCCGCGCCGCGAACACCAGCAACAGCTCGGTATCGGGGTTCATGACTTCTTCGATCGGGGCCAACAACACCTCGCGAATCCGCTCGGCCAACGGCGTGCCGCCAGGCTCACGGGTCAGCAGCACCTCGATGCCGGCAGCCCTCAGGCGTTCGGCCAGGTATTCGCGGTTGGTGCTCTTGCCAGCGCCTTCGGGGCCTTCCAACGTAATAAACAAGCCAGTCACGGGCGATCCTTAATCAAAGTCATTGCGGGCTCGGCGGCTCGCTGGCATTCGGTTCGGGGGCAGGTTGCTGTGCGGGTACTGGGGGCACGGCTTCAGGCGCCGTATCAGGCGAAGCCGCGGGAATCGGCACCTGTTCGTCCGGTGTGGCCGGGGCCGGGCTGGACCGGTAATCGGCGCGACGCTTGAGCTGGAACTCACGCACCGCGTTGTTGTGCGACTCCAGATCATCGGAGAACACATGACTGCCATCACCGCGAGCGACAAAGTAGAGGCTATTGCCCTGCACCGGGTTCAACGCGGCGTGAATCGCCTCGCGTCCCACCATCGCAATCGGCGTTGGCGGCAGGCCCGGAATCAGATAGGTGTTATACGGATTTTCTTCTTTCAAATGGGCACGGGTAAGTTTGCCGGTGTAGCGCTCGCCCAGCCCGTAGATCACCGTGGGGTCGGTTTGCAGCAGCATGCCCAAGCGCATGCGGCGCACGAACACACCGGCAATCTGCCCGCGCTCCTGGGGCACGCCGGTTTCCTTTTCCACCAGGGAGGCCATGATCAGCGCTTGATAGGGCTGGGTGTAAGGCACATCGGCGGCCCGCTGTGCCCACTCCTTGGCAAGTACATCTTCCAGCCGGTCATAGGCTTTTTTCAGCAGATCGGCATCCGACGTACCGCGTACAAAACGATAGGTGTCCGGGAAAAACCGACCTTCGGGAAATACCCCGGAATGGCCAAGGCGCTCCATCACCTGGCTATCGCTCAACCCGGTGAGGGTCTTCTGGAGTTTTTCATCCTTGGCCAGCGCCGCGCGGACCTGACGGAAATTCCAGCCTTCCACCAACGTCACGCTGTACTGCACCACTTCACCGCGCTTCCAGACACCGATGAGGTTTTCCATCGTCATGCCCGGCACCATCCGATACTCACCGGAGTGCAGCGGCTGGCCGGCCAGATTGAAGCGCCAATAGACCCGCAGCCAGAAAGCGTCCTTGATCAGGCCGTCGGTTTCGAGGCGCTTGAGGGTTCCAGTCGGGGTGGTCCCGTTGGGCACGTCCAGCATCTCTTCCTGGGTAATGTTCAGCGGCTGTTGCAACGCCGAATGAATCTTCCAGGCCGAAACGCCCAACAACAGCCCTGCCAGAACCAGTCCGGTTTCCAGCAGCAGCAAGAATTTACGTCTCACGAATCAAACATCCAATAGCGCACGGGCAAGGGCCTGCAGTTTACGGGTGAGCGGCCCAACCGACCAGCGCGCCGAACCACATGCCTGCACTGGCCACACGCCATAAACACTGTTGCAGACGAAGACTTCATCAGCCTGGTGCAGCTGTTCGAGGCGAATGTCGGTGATTTGCGTGGCGATGCCTTGAGACTCGGCTTGAAACAATAATTCTGCGCGCATCACGCCGGCCACACCGCAACGGCTCAGATCCGCTGTGACCAAGACGCCATCGCGCACCAGGAACAGGTTGCTGAAGACGCCTTCGATCACCCGCCCGGACGTGTCCAGCATCAAGCCTTCGGCGTATTGAGCATCGGTCCATTCGGCGCGAGCCAGCACTTGTTCAAGGCGATTGAGGTGCTTGAGGCCTGCGAGCAAAGGCTGCTCGGACAAGCGTACGGTGCAAGGGAACAGATGAACGCCGCGTTCGGCATGCGCAGCGGGATAAGCGGGCGGCGAGCTCCCTTGCAGGATCCTGCGCCCCCGTGCAGAGGGATCGGCGGCATAACCGCGCAAGCTGTCACCGCGGGTCACGATCAGCTTCAACACCCCGTCACCCAGGCGTTGCGCATAGGTATTCAGCTCGGCGCTCAACTCGGTCATGTCAACCTTGAGCGCCAATCGCTGGCAACCCAACCCCAGGCGTTGCAGATGACGCTCCAGCAACACGGGCTCGCCATCGCTTACGGCGATGGTTTCGAACAGTCCATCGCCATAAGCCAGGCCGCGATCTTTCAGCGACAGAACGTCGGCCGGTAGACCGTCGACCCAGCTTTCCATCAACCAGCGAACCGGCGGAACACCAGCGAGCCGTTGGTCCCGCCGAAACCGAAGGAGTTGGACAACACCACATCGATGTCCATGCCGCGGGCCGTGTGCGGAACGAAGTCCAGGTCGCAGCCTTCATCTGGCTCATCGAGGTTGATGGTCGGCGGCGCCACCTGGCTGTTGATCGCCAATACGCTGAAGATCGCCTCCACCGCCCCTGCCGCACCCAGCAGGTGACCGGTCATGGACTTGGTCGAGCTGACCGCCAGTTTATAGGCGTGCTCGCCGAACACGGTCTTGATCGCCTGGGCTTCAGCCAAGTCGCCAGCCGGGGTCGAAGTACCATGGGCGTTGATGTACTGCACCTGCTCGCCGTTGATTTTCGCGTCACGCAAGGCATTGGCGATGCAACGGGCTGCCCCGGCGCCATCGGCGGGTGGCGACGTCATGTGGTACGCGTCGCCGCTGGTCCCAAAGCCGATCAGTTCGGCATAGATGGTCGCGCCGCGCGCCTTGGCGTGCTCCAGCTCCTCGAGCACCAGTGCACCGGCGCCGTCGGACAGCACGAAGCCGTCGCGCCCCTTGTCCCACGGCCGACTCGCGCGGGCCGGTTCGTCGTTGCGGGTCGACAGCGCACGAGAAGCACCGAAGCCACCCATACCCAGGCCGCAAGCCGCCATTTCGGCGCCCCCGGCAATCATCACGTCGGCTTCGTCGTACATGATATTACGCGCGGCCATGCCGATGCAGTGGGTACCGGTGGTGCACGCCGTGGCGATGGCGTAGTTAGGTCCCTGGGCACCCAAGTGGATGGACAGGAAACCGGAAATCATATTGATGATCGAGCCCGGCACGAAGAACGGAGAAATCCGTCGCGGCCCCGATTCGTGCAGCGTGCGGCTGGTTTCTTCGATATTGGTCAAACCGCCAATACCCGACCCCATGGCCACGCCGATGCGTTCACGGTTGGCGTCGGTGACTTCCAGACCGGCGTTACGCACCGCCTGGAAACCGGCTGCCAAGCCGTATTGAATGAACAGGTCAAGTTTGCGGGCTTCCTTGACCGACAGATATTCCTCGACATTGAAACCCTTTACCGAGCCGCCAAAACGGGTGGAATAGGCAGAAAGGTCGGTGTGTTCGATCAGACCAATGCCACTACGGCCAGCCAGAATGCCCTGCCAGCTGCTCGGCACATCCGTGCCCAGTGGCGACAACATACCCATACCGGTGACTACGACGCGTCTACGCGACACAGCACTCTCCTTTTTCTAATGACGACTTTGCATCAGGCCTAAAGAAAAAACCGCACGCCGTGATGGCAGTGCGGTTTTTCCATGACAGCTAGCGACGACTAAAAACGATTACGCCTGATGGTTGGTAACGTAGTCGATAGCAGCTTGTACAGTAGTGATCTTCTCAGCTTCTTCGTCAGGGATTTCGGTCTCGAATTCCTCTTCCAGAGCCATCACCAGCTCAACGGTGTCAAGGGAGTCGGCACCCAGGTCCTCAACGAAGGAAGCGGTGTTCACAACTTCTTCTTCTTTGACGCCCAGTTGCTCGGCAACGATTTTCTTGACGCGCTCTTCGATGGTGCTCATACCTTGTTTTCACTCCTAATGGACAAATCCAGGCAGCTGGCCGGTGGGTAAGTGTATAGAAGAACTTTTCGATTTTTCAACCGAAAGCTTCACTCCTCAAACCCCGCAGCCCGCCGTCTATAAATTGATTGCAGCTTTATAACGGATTTTAGACAGCTCGTATGACATTTTTTTGAAGCAATCCGTCACATTTAACTCATGTACATCCCGCCGTTTACCGGGATTGTAGCCCCGGTCACGTATGCCGCACCGTCCGAGGCAAGAAAAGCGACCACAGACGCGATTTCTTGAGCTTGCCCCAGGCGACCCAGCGGAATTTGGGTCAACAACGCTTCACGCTGCGCTTCTGGCAGTTCGCGGGTCATGTCGGTGTCGATAAAACCCGGGGCTACCGAGTTTACCGTAATCGAGCGCGAACCCACTTCACGGGCCAGTGCACGGCTGAAACCTTCCAGACCGGCCTTTGCCGCAGCATAGTTTACTTGGCCTGCGTTGCCCATGGCACCCACAACCGAGCCGATACTGATAATTCGCCCCCAACGCGCCTTGGTCATGCCACGCAGAACGCCCTTGGACAGCCGATACAGGCTGTTCAGGTTGGTGTCGATCACATCGAACCATTCGTCATCTTTCATGCGCATCATCAGGTTATCGCGGGTGATACCGGCATTATTGACCAGGATCGCCGGCGCGCCGAACTGCTCCTGGATGCTTGCCAACACCGCCGCGACGGATTCGTCGCTGGTGACATTCAGCTCAAGGCCGGTGCCTTGAATGTCATTTTCCTTGAGGGTCGCGGCGATGCGCTCAGCGCCCGAAGCGGACGTCGCGGTACCCACGACGATGGCGCCTTGACGACCCAGTTCCAGGGCAATGGCCTGGCCGATGCCACGGCTTGCACCGGTCACCAGTGCAACTTTACCTTGCAGACTCATGCAAGCTTCTCCTGTTCAGGCCTGCGCTGCACGGGTGGCAGCGAAAGCGTCTGGGGTATTGAGATTGGAAGTCGACACGCCTTCGGCGCAGCGTTTGTTCAGACCGGCCAGCACTTTACCAGGGCCGCACTCGACCAGCTCGGTCGCGCCCTTGGCCGCCAGGGCCTGCACCGATTCGACCCAGCGAACCGGCTTGTAGAGTTGTTCCAGCAAATCGCGCTTGAGGGTCTCGAGATCCGGCGCCACGTTGGCGCTGACGTTCTGTACCACGGGAATCTGCGGCGCCTGCCAATCGATGGCGGCGATGGATTCGGCAAAACGCTCGGCAGCCGGGCGCATCAGCTCGCAGTGTGACGGCACGCTGACCGGCAGCGGCATCGCCCGCTTGGCGCCACGGGCCTTGCAACCTTCGATGGCGCGCTCGACAGCCGCCTTGGCTCCGGCAATCACCACCTGGCCCGGCGAGTTGAAGTTCACCGCACTGACCACATCACCTTGCGCCGCTTCGGCACAGGCCGCCAGTACATCGGCATCGTCCAGGCCGAGGATCGCGGCCATCCCACCCTGCCCGGCCGGAACAGCCTCCTGCATCAACTGGCCACGACGCTCCACCAACTTCACCGCATCGCCCAGGCCCAGGCTGCCGGCCGCCACGAGGGCGCTGTACTCACCCAGGCTGTGCCCAGCGACGAACGCCGGACGCGCACCACCTTCGGCCAGCCAGAGGCGCCATAGCGCGATAGAGGCGGTCAGGATCGCCGGTTGGGTTTTATCGGTTTGATTGAGCTGCTCTTCCGGCCCTTGCTGGGTCAGTGCCCACAGGTCGTAGCCAAGTGCATCGGAAGCTTCTTTGAATGTTTCGAGGACCAACGGGTATTGCGCGCCCAGCTCGGCCAGCATGCCGAGGGACTGCGAGCCCTGTCCTGGAAAGACGAATGCGAGGGAAGCAGACATGAAAACAAAGCCCCTAATGATCTTGTCGTCAAAAATTGACGCCCCTGGGGGCGCTAGGAAACTGACAGTTGGATGGCGGGTTGAACCGACCGGTCACATTTAAGCATTGTCGGACGAAAACGCCTAAGTTAACAAATCTTCGAGGCGACCATGAAGGCGCTCGGGCAGGTTTTCCTGGATTTCGATCACCGCCCGGTTAATCGCGCTTTGAAAACCCAGCACGCCCGCCGAGCCGTGGCTCTTGATCACGATCCCCTGCAGCCCGAGGAAACTCGCACCGTTATGCCGCGCCGGGGCCAGGTCCGCCTGCAGTCGACGCATCAACGGCAGCGCCAGGGCACCGACCACTCGCGACGCCAGGTTTTGCTTGAACAGGGTCTCGATGCGCTGGCCAATCATGGTCGCCAGGCCCTCGCTGGACTTGAGCAGAATATTGCCGACGAAGCCATCACACACCACCACATCCGCCTCGCCGCGGTACACGCCATCGCCCTCGACAAAGCCGATGTAGTTGATACCACGCGCGCCCTGCAACAACGTCGCCGCCAGTTTGACCTGCTGGTTGCCCTTGATGTCTTCGGTGCCGATGTTCAGCAGCGCCACGCGAGGGCGCACGATGCCCAGGGTTTCAGCTGCCACCGAGCCCATCACCGCAAACTGCAGGAGGTGCTCGGCACTGCAATCGACGTTGGCGCCCAGGTCGAGCAACTGACAAAAACCCCGCTGGGTCGGAATCGCCGCGACCATCGCGGGTCGGTCGATCCCCGGCAATGTCTTGAGCACGTAGCGCGACAACGCCATCAACGCCCCCGTATTGCCCGCACTGACACATGCCTGGACTTTGCCGTCACGCAGTAGCTCGAGGGCCACCCGCATCGAAGCATCAGGCTTGCCGCGCAGGGCCTGGGCCGGCTTTTCGTCCATAGTGATGATTTCAGACGCAGGCGCAATGGTCAGGCGCGAGCGATCCATAGCCGATTGGCCGCTGAGCATGTCTTCAAGAAGGGAGGGTTGACCGACAAGGGTCAGGTGCAGCGAGGGCGTAGCATTCAGACAAGCAAGACTGGCCTGAACAATGCTGCGGGGACCGAAGTCCCCGCCCATTGCGTCAATCGCGATGACTTGAGCGGACAAGGATTACTCGTCAGCGCCCTTGTCGATCACTTTACGACCACGGTATACGCCTTCTGGCGATACGTGGTGACGCAGGTGAACTTCACCAGTGGTTTTTTCTACGGACAGGGTGCTAGCCTCGAGAGCGTCGTGCGAACGGCGCATGTCACGGGCAGAGCGGGATTTTTTGTTCTGCTGAACAGCCATAATTGATTAACTCCTAAACGTTTGGGTCACGCTTTAACTGCGCCAATACACTGAACGGGTTGGACCGCGTTACCTCGTCCTCGCTCGGTTCGGGCTCACCTGCTCCCGCCGGCTGCTGGCATTCTTCCGGATGATGAGCAGGCACAATGGGCAAGGCGAGCAGAAGCTCCTCCTCGATCAGTGACTGCAGATCCAATGGATCTTCGCCCAGTTCCAGCACGTCATAACCTTTCGGCAACGACTGGGTATTCGCACCCTCCTTCACCACGGCGTAACTGCATTCGCTGTGGATCGGCAGGGTGACCAGCTCAAGACAACGCTGGCAAACCATTTTGACTTCAGTGTCGATAAAGCTGTGGATTACCACAGATTTACGTTCATCTCGTTCAAAAACGAATTTGGCCTGGACCGTACCGACATCGTCGGAAAGCGGGTCGCAGAGTCTCTTCAAATCGGCCAGCAGCAGCTCACCTTGAAGGGTGGTGCCACGGTCAGCCAATTTGCGCGGGTCAACGTGAGGTGGAATCGGGTCATTCAACATAGGCGCAGCATTATAGGGATGCACCCGGCCATGTCAAAGGAAATTCAGCCCTGTCCGTCACTTGCGCGCCTCGCTAGAATTCGATCCTGTCTTTTGGAGATGCCCATGCTGCCTTTATTACTCGCCTCAAGCTCCGTCTATCGCCGGGAATTGCTCGCCCGCCTGAGGCTACCGTTCGTCTGCAGCTCCCCGGACATCGACGAAAGCCATCGGCCCGGCGAACCCGCCCTCGAACTGGTCAAGCGCCTGGCCCGGGAAAAAGCCCTGGCGCTGGCAGGCAACCACCCGGCACACCTGATCATCGGCTCGGATCAAGTGGCCGTGCTCGGCGAGCGCATCCTGGGCAAACCTCATACCTTCGAGAATGCCCGCGAACAACTGTTGGCCGCCAGCGGCGCCAGGGTCACTTTCCTGACGGGCCTGGCGCTGCTCAACAGCCACACCGGCACCTGCCAGGTCGACTGCATTCCGTTTACCGTGAACATGCGCGTACTGGATCCAGAGCGTATTGAACGCTACCTGCGGGCCGAGCAGCCCTACGACTGCGCTGGCAGCTTCAAGGCCGAAGGGCTTGGCGTCAGCCTGTTCCAGAGCACAGATGGCCCGGACGCAACCAGCCTGATTGGCCTGCCATTGATTCGCCTTGTGGATATGTTGCTGGTCGAGGGTGTGCAGATCCCCTGAAACATGGGCTTGCACACCTGCGCGGCGAGGGAGCTTGCTCCCGCCTGGTTGCGCAGCGACCGCAAAAAAGGGCTGCTGCGCAGCCCAGCGGGAGCAAGCTCCCTCGCCACGGGGGGCCGGTGCGATCTTTCAGATCAGCGCAACGCCGGCCCCTGGAACCCCATCCACATCGCCAGATGCTCAGCGATGCTGGCCCCCAGTTTTTTCGAGAAGCGGTCAATCGGCGACTCTTCGATGGTGAAATCCACCAACTCCTTCTCGCCAATCACATCACGAGCCACCGAACTGGCACTGCCCAAGCCGTCGATCAAGCCCAACGGCAACGCCTGCTCTCCCGACCAGACCAGGCCGGAAAACAGCTCCGGATGCTCCTTGTCTTTCAGCCGCTCACCCCTGCCCTTCTTGACGCTGGCAATGAACTGTTTGTGGGTAGTGTCGAGTACGCCCTGCCAGAACAGCGTTTCCTCAGGCTTTTGCGGCTGAAACGGATCGAGGAAGGATTTGTGTTCGCCAGCGGTGTAGACCCTGCGCTCCACTCCGAGCTTGCCCAGCGTCTCGACAAAACCATACCCCGCAGCGGTCACACCAATGGAACCGACCAGACTCGCCTTATCGGCATAGATCTGGTCCGCCGCACTGGCAATGTAATACGCACCAGAGGCGCCGAGATCGGAAATGACCGCATAGAGCTTGATATCCGGATGCGCCGCACGCAAACGCACGATTTCGTCATAAACGTAACCCGCCTGCACCGGACTACCGCCCGGACTGTTGATGCGCAGCACGACCCCTTTGACCTTCGAATCTTCGAACGCAGCCCGCAGGCTACCGATGATGTTGTCTGCGCTGGCGGTTTCCTTGTCGGCAATCATGCCCTCGATGTCGATGACCGCCGTATAGGCCGAACCACCCCCAGGAACCTTTTTCATATCCACTGCCTGGAAGATCAACGCCAGGCCGACAAACAGATAGATGAAAACCAGGGACTTGAAGAAGATCCCCCAGCGACGCGCACGACGCTGTTCTTCCACCCCGGCAAGCAGGGTCTTTTCCAGCAATTTCCAGCTTTTATCATCACCGTTGTCAGCGCTCGCTTTGGCCGGTGCCTTCCATTCATCGGTCATACATGCATCCTCAACAGATTTTAATCGGTACGCCGGCTCAGCCAGGCGTGCAATTCAGGAAAATGGTCAATCGCCAGTCGTGGTTCGAATGCCCGCAGCGCCTCGATGGACTGCGCGCCATAGCTGACAGCGACAGACCCCATACCGGCGTTGCGGGCCATTTGCAGATCAAATGAGGAATCCCCCACCATCAACGCTTGATCCGCCCGCACCTCACAATGAGCCAGTATCTGCTCAAGCATCAACGGATGCGGCTTGCTGGCGGTTTCATCCGCAGCGCGGGTGATATCGAAGTAATCTTCCCAGCCATGGGATTTCAAGACCCGATCCAACCCTCGGCGAGCCTTGCCGGTAGCAACCGCCAGGTGATAGCCCTCGCCCCGCAAAGCATGGAGCGTATCCACCACGCCATCGAACAACGGCGAAGGCTCGGCTTCCAGCGCAATGTAGTGATCGGCGTAATGCTGACGAAAAACCACCAACTCATCGTCATCGATCTCCGGATACAAGCTGCGAATCGCTTCCGGCAAGCCGAGACCGATGATGCCTTTTACCGCGAAGTCATCACACCGGGCAAAGCCCGTACGGTCCGACGCAACATGCATCGACTCCACGATACGACCAATGGAATTGGCCAGAGTGCCGTCCCAATCAAAGATCAGCAGTTTGTAATCAGGATGCACTCAACCGCTCCACGGTCTTGGCCCACATGTCATCCACAGGGGCCTGCAATTTCAGCTCGCCGCCATCGGGCAGCGGCACGGTGAGCATGTAAGCATGGAGAAACAGGCGCTTGCCGCCCAGGTCGCGGATTTCCTTGGTGAAATCGTCATCGCCGTATTTGCTGTCACCGGCAATGCAATGCCCGGCATGTAGGGTATGGACGCGGATCTGATGGGTGCGACCCGTCACCGGCTTGGCCTCGACCAGGGTGGCGAAGTCACCGAAGCGGCGCAGCACCTTGAAGACCGTCAGTGCCTCCTTGCCCTCCTCGTTGACTTCCACCATGCGCTCGCCGGAACGCAGGTTGCTCTTGAGCAACGGCGCACGGACTTGCTTGATGGAGGTATCCCAACGACCCCGCACCAGCGCCATGTAGCGCTTGTCGACGCCATCGCCGCGCAGTTGCTCGTGCAAGTGGCGCAACATGCTGCGCTTCTTGGCGATCATCAGCAGGCCGGAGGTGTCGCGGTCCAGGCGATGGACCAGCTCCAGCTCCTTGGCATCGGGGCGCAACTGACGAAAGGCTTCGATCACGCCAAAATTCAGGCCGCTGCCGCCATGAACTGCAATGCCCGCGGGCTTGTTGATCACGATCAGCGCCTTGTCTTCATGGACAATCGACGCTTCCAGGCGCTGCAACAGACCTTGGGCCAGGGGCACCGGCTCATCGCGCTCGGGCACGCGAACCGGCGGCACGCGCACGATATCGCCGGCCTGGAGCTTGTATTCGGGCTTGATCCGACCTTTGTTCACCCGCACTTCGCCTTTACGCAAAATGCGGTAAATCAAAGTCTTGGGCACGCCTTTGAGCCGGGCTAGCAGGAAATTATCGATTCGTTGGCCGGCATATTCCGGCGAGACCTCGAGCAGTTGAACGGCAGGGGTCGAAGGGGCAGTAGTTGTCATGGCCGCGATCATAACAATTTTTTATGGAATTGAAGCACTTAATCATTGCTGCTATAGTCGCGAACGCCGCCAAAAGTGGCTGGACAGCGGACTAACGGTCAAAAACCGGCCCTGACCAACGCAATTCACGAGGACGAGAGGCCGTCCTACGGGGCTTTCGCGACGTAACGGTAGAGTTTGCAGGTGTAACGAGCGCAGGTGACATGAGGCCTGAAATACGCGGCAAAGCAGAGTTTTGACTCGCCTTGCGCGCCACATTCACGGCCAGTTCACAAAGTGCAGTCAGCTACGAACGAACCCGAGCGAGAGCTTCGGAAACAACGCCTAAATTAGCCATGATGCGTGACCTCCCCTTTCGGAGCTCACGGTAAATGCCAACCCGCTGCGGATTCTGCGCGCGGCAGCACCCGATTATCAGGGATACGTGTAGGGTGGAGATGTACAACCGTCGGACTGTGTAGCACTAGGCTTATATATAGACGCTTCATCTCGTCCACAGACGCCGGTTGATTCCTCCTCCTGACTGAGTGCTTGAATAGCCAGCAAGCAGGACGCGTCCGTCGCGACTTCGCCATCATTGGGTCGAACTCGCTGGACACTGGAATGGCCCGGCCACTTCCATGACGCACCTGACACCGACCGTGAGAAGTCGTGTGTGCCGAACGCCGTTTCCGGCAGCCCGGAAACCGACGGTACTACATGAAAAGAATGCTGATTAACGCAACTCAACCCGAAGAGTTGCGTGTTGCACTGGTAGACGGCCAGCGCCTCTACGACCTGGATATCGAATCCGGTGCACGCGAGCAGAAGAAGGCCAACATCTATAAAGGCCGGATTACTCGCATCGAACCAAGCCTTGAGGCTGCCTTTGTCGATTTCGGCTCCGAGCGCCACGGCTTCCTGCCCCTCAAAGAAATCTCCCGCGAGTACTTCAAGAAAGCCCCGGAAGGCCGCGTCAACATCAAGGACGTCCTGAGCGAAGGCCAGGAAGTCATCGTCCAGGTCGAAAAAGAAGAACGTGGCAACAAGGGCGCCGCCCTGACCACCTTCATCAGCCTGGCCGGCCGTTACCTGGTCCTGATGCCGAACAACCCGCGTGCCGGCGGCATCTCCCGCCGCATCGAAGGCGAAGAGCGCAACGAACTGCGTGAAGCCCTGAACGGCTTGGTTGCACCGGCCGACATGGGCCTGATCGTTCGCACCGCCGGCCTTGGCCGCAGCAGCGAAGAAATGCAGTGGGACCTCGACTACCTGCTGCAACTGTGGACCGCCATCAAAGAAGCCTCGCTGGATCGCTCCGCGCCATTCCTGATCTACCAGGAAAGCAACGTGATCATCCGCGCCATCCGCGATTACCTGCGCCAGGACATCGGCGAAGTGCTGATCGACAGCGTCGAAGCCCAGGACGAAGCCCTGACCTTCATTCGCCAGGTGATGCCGCAGTACGCCAGCAAGATCAAGCTCTACGAAGACAGCGTTCCGCTGTTCAACCGTTTCCAGATCGAAAGCCAGATCGAGACCGCCTTCCAGCGCGTCGTCGAACTGCCGTCCGGCGGCTCCATCGTCATCGATCCGACCGAAGCCCTGGTGTCCATCGACATCAACTCGGCGCGCGCCACCAAAGGCAGCGACATCGAAGAAACCGCCCTGCAGACCAACCTTGAAGCGGCCGAAGAAATCGCCCGTCAGTTGCGCCTGCGTGACATCGGCGGCCTGATCGTCATCGACTTCATCGACATGACCCCGGCCAAGAACCAGCGCGCCGTGGAAGAAAAAGTCCGCGAATGCCTCGAAGCCGACCGCGCTCGCGTACAGGTCGGTCGCATCTCGCGCTTCGGCCTGCTGGAAATGTCCCGTCAGCGCCTGCGTCCGTCCCTGGGCGAAAGCAGCGGCATCGTCTGCCCGCGCTGCAACGGCACCGGCATTATTCGTGACGTCGAGTCGCTGTCCCTCGCGATCCTGCGCCTGATCGAAGAAGAAGCCCTGAAAGACCGCACCGCCGAAGTTCGCGCCCAAGTGCCGATCCCGGTGGCCGCATTCCTGCTCAACGAAAAACGCAATTCGATCACCAAGATCGAACTGCGCACCCGGGCCCGTATCGTCATCCTGCCGAACGACCACCTCGAGACGCCGCACTTCGAAGTGCAGCGCCTGCGCGATGACAGCCCGGAAGCCCACACCAACCAGTCCAGCTACGAAATCGCTGCAGCCGCTGCCGAAGTCGAAGAAGTCCAGCCAGCTGCCGCTGCCACCCGCACCCTGGTTCGCCAGGAAGCAGCGGTCAAGACTGCCCCGGCCCGCGCCAACGCTCCGGTCCCGACCGAAGTGGCCGCCCCGGTTGCCGCCCCGGCCTCTGCACCTGAGCCAAGCCTGTTCAAAGGCCTGGTGAAGTCGCTGGTCAGCCTGTTCGCCACCAAGGAAGAGCCTGCAGCGCCAGCCGTTGTCGCCAAGCCAGCCGCTACCGAGCGCCCTGCCCGCAACGAGGAACGCCGCAACGGTCGTCAGCAGACCCGCAACCGTAACGGTCGCCGTGATGAAGAGCGCAAGCCGCGCGAAGAACGTGCACCGCGTGAAGAGCGCGCGCCACGTGAGCCGCGTGAAGAGCGCCAACCTCGTGAAGCCCGTGAGGAAGCGCCAGCCGTAGCCCGCGAAGAACGTGCACCGCGTGCACCGCGTGAAGAACGTCAACCACGCGCCCCTCGCGAAGATCGCAAGCCACGTGGCGAGCGTGAAGAGCGAGTGCGTGAACTGCGCGAGCCACTGGATGCCGCCCCGGCCGTCGCTGCCGCCACCGCTGAAGAGCGTCCAGCTCGCCAGCCTCGTGAAGAGCGCGCACCGCGTCCTCCACGCGAAGAGCGCCAGCCACGCGCCGAGCAGGCAGCCGCCGCTGCCAGCGAAGAAGAAGTGCTGAACGCTGAAGAGCAACTGCAGGAAGACGGTCAGGACGGCGCCGAAGGCGATCGTCCACGCCGCCGCTCCCGTGGCCAGCGTCGTCGCAGCAACCGTCGTGAGCGCCAGCGTGACGCCAATGGCAACGTGATCGAAGGTTCGGAAGAATCCGAATCCGCCGAGAACGCTGAAGCACCAAGCGCTGCGGACCTGGCTGCGGGCCTGGCCGTAACGGCGGCAGTTGCCAGCAGCACCATCAGCGCCCCTGCCGAAGCCGAGGCCAATGAGCAAGCCGAACGTGCTACCGCTACGGTGGAAAACGCGCCGGTTGAAGCGCCCGTGGTCGAAGCCACCACCCCGGTAGACGCCACCGCGTCGCCAGAAGTGGAACTCGCACCGACTCGTGAAGCCGAGCCTGAAGCCGAAGCCGTCGTGGAGCCTGCACCGGTCGTCGAACAGCCAGCGATGATCGCCGAGCCTGCCGTCGAAGCCGTGTTCGATACACCCGCTGAGGAAATGGCTCCAGAACCTGCCCGTGAGGAGCAGACTGCGTTCAACTGGACCGCGGAGCCCGTCACATCGACGCCCGTTGTCGAGCCAGAGCCGACGCCAGAACCCGTGAAAGCGGCCGAACCAGAAGTGGTCGAGCCGGCTCCATTGGTCGAAGCACCGGTGGTTGTCGAAGCACCGGCTCCGGTGGAAGAGCCTGCACCTGCCAGCGCCCTGACCGCGAACGGCCGCGCGCCGAACGATCCGCGTGAAGTGCGCCGTCGCAAGCGTGAAGCCGAGCGTCTGCAGAAGGAAGCCGAACAAGCTGCCGCTGCCGCCCCTCAAGCGCCTGTGGTCGAAGCCGCTCCAATCGTGGAAGCCGTCGAGGAAACACCTGCCCCGGTCGCGGAAACGGCTGCCGAACCTGCCCCGGCAGAATCGGCTCCAGTGGCCGACGAACCTCAGCACTCCGCTGAAGAAGTCGCACCGCGTCACATTGAAGCCCTGGAAAAACAGCACGAGCCTAAACCTCACGCCTGATTCCATCGCCCAGTAAAAAGCCCCGCCTGGTTAACCCCAGGCGGGGCTTTTTTATGCCCTCATACTTATCCACAGGAGGACTGGGACCAGGTACAAGACTTATGCCACTGAAGATCCAATGTGGGAGCGAGCTTGCTCGCGATGGCGCCGGGTCAGCTTGCATCAATGCTGAATGTCAGACCGCTTTCGCGAGCAAGCTCGCTCCCACAGGGGTTCTGCGTCGCCTGTTATTTGAAGGCCAGTGCCTCCGGCACATCGACATCCCACGTCACGCCAGCGTCATCCACCGGCACTTCGACCACTTGCGCCCCGGCAAACAATACCTTGGCCCCCCGATCGCCGGTCAATGCCATCAGTTTCGGCCCAAACCCACGACCAAATCCCACCGGATGCCCGTACTCACCGGCCAGGACCGGCACGCTGATGTCATCCTCGCGAATCCCCGCCGCCACCTGCTCGATACTCGACGGCAAGATGAACGGCATGTCGCCCAACACAATCAACCATCCATCCAGGTCCGGGCAGGCCTGGACACCGGCCGCGATGCTGTCCCCCAAACCGGGCGAGTCCAGCTCCACAAAATCACAGCCATAGGCTTGGGCCATGCGAATGACTTGCGGACGATGCTTGCTCGTTACCAAGACGCGCTTTTCCAGGGACGTAGGCAAATTCACCAGCACTTGCTCGATCACCGAGCGGACGGCACCGTCGCGTCCTGTGCAATCTGCCAGCAACTTATCCTTATCGAGGCCTGCCACCTGACGGAAACGGCTGCCCGATCCGGCCGCGAGAATGATCACGCCTATCGCACTCATACGCCCTCCTCACCTTGGGCTTACAGCGGCTTTTTCTGACGCAGTTCAACGCCATTTTTGATCGCCACGATTTCGGCCAGCAGCGACAGGGCGATTTCCGCCGGCGTGTGGCTGCCGATGTGCAAGCCGATCGGCCCGTGCAGCCGCTCGATGGCCTGTGCTGACAAGCCTAGCTGAGCCAGATTGTCCCGGCGCTTTTGACTGTTAACCCGCGAGCCCAGGGCTCCAACATAGAAGGCCTGGGAATCCAGGGCAGTCAGCAATGCCATGTCGTCCAGGCGTGGATCGTGAGTCAGGGCCACGATGGCCGTGCGCTCGTCGGTCTGGATGCTCAGCACCGCTTCGTCGGGCATACCCGAGACGAAACGGCCATGTTGTTCTTCCCAGCCGTAGACAAACTCCTTGCGTGGATCGCAGATCAGCACTTCGAAATCCAGCAACCGGGCCATTTCCGCCACGTAACGCGACAGCTGCCCGGCGCCGATCAGCAAAAGCCGCCAACGCGGACCGTAGATGGCCCGCAGGACGTGGCCATCGAACACTAGGGCGTCGGTTTTGCTGGCCGGAGTCAGAACTACCTGACCTGTGCTGACCGTCAGCTCACGGGCGACAATCTCATGGGCGTCGCAGCGCTCCAACAGTTCAGCGACCCACTGGGGATCGCCAACCCGCTCTTCGGTCAGACGCAAGGTACCGCCGCACGGCAGGCCGAAGCGCGCCGCCTCCTCACGGGTCACGCCGTAGGTGATCAGTTGCACCGGCGGACCGTCCGCCGGGATGCGACCGTCGTGCAGCCGGGCGATCAAGTCATCCTCGACACAACCGCCCGACACCGAGCCAATCACCACGCCATCTTCGCGCAGGGCCAGCATCGCCCCCGGCGGCCTCGGTGCAGTGCCCCAGGTCTGGACCACGGTGAACAACACCACCCGCTGTCCGGCGCGGCGCCATTGAAGCACGCTGCGCAGGACGTTCAGATCAACGCTGTCCATCAGGCTTTGGCCTGCTGCCAGCCCTGCAGCTGATAGCGCACCGGCAGGTTACGAATGCGCTTGCCGGTGGCAGCGAAAATCGCGTTGCACAGCGCCGGCGCAATCGGCGGTACGCCCGGCTCGCCGACACCGCCCAACGGCACCTCACCGGGTGGAGTGACCAAATGCACCGCCACTTCCTTGGGCGCCAGGGACATGCGTGCCACTTCGTACATGTGGAAGTTGTCCTGCTGCACTTTGCCGTCCTTGAAGCTGATTTCCCCCACCATGGCATTGCCCAAGCCCATGACGCAGGCACCTTCGAATTGCGAACGGATGCGCTCAGGGTTGATCTGTGGGCCGCAGTCCACCGCAATGTCCGCCTTGTGCACGATCACCGTGCCATCGTCCTTGACCTCCACCTCGAGCACCGCCGCCACGTAGGTGACGAAGCTGTAGTGCACCGCCAGCCCCAGGCCACGGCCCTTGGGCAGTTCCCTGCCCCAACCGGCGGCCTTCGCGGCGGTTTCCAGCACCGTGCGGATCCGCGCCGTATCAATCGGGTAACGCTCGGGGGATTCGCCGTAGTTCCATTCTTCGCTCAAGGTACGCGGATCGATCTTACGGTCCGGCCCGAGCAATTTGAGCTGGTACTTCAGCGGATCCTGACCGGCCTTGTGGGCCAATTCGTCGATGAAGCTCTGAATCGCAAAACCGTGAGGAATGTTCGACACCGAGCGATACCAGCCTACCCGGGCATGGGCCACCGCTTCGGGGTTTTCCAGACGCAGGTTGGGAATGGCGTAGGCCATGTTGGTCACGCCCATGCCTATTTCGAACGGCGCCTCGTGAGTCATGCCCGGTGCAAACAGTGCGGTGATGCTCGGGGCGACGGTGCGGTGTAGCCAACCGGACGGCATACCGTCCTGGTTCAGGCCAGCCTTCAGGTATTCGGCCGATACGGTGTGGAAATACGAGTGATGAATGTCGTCCTCGCGGGTCCATTGCACCCGTACCGCCTGGCCAGGAAACTCCTTGGCCAGCACCGCCGCTTCGACGACGAAATCGGGCTTGGACTTGCGCCCGAAACCGCCGCCCAGCAACGTGATGTTCACCGTGACCTTCTCGAAAGGAATACCCAGGCGTTCGGCGACACGTTCACGGGTCACCTGCGGCGCCTGGCTCGGCGCCCAAGCCTCGCATTGACCGTCCTTGAACCGGGCAACGGCGACCATCGGTTCCATGGGGGACTGGGACAGATGCGGCAAGTAATACGACGCCTCCAAGGTCGAATCAGCCTTGGCCAGCGCATCGTCGAGATCACCGCTGCTGCGCACGACTTTTCCGGGCTTGAGGGCAGCCGCTTCCAGTTCCTTGCGATAGGCAATGGAGTCATAACCGGCATTCGGGCCGTCGTCCCACTGGATTTTCAGCGCCTCGCGGCCCTTGATCGCCGCCCAGGTGTTTTTCGCCAGCACCGCCACACCGCCCAGGGGTTGGAATTCCGAGGGCAGCGGACGCCCTTCGATCTGCACCACCTTGACCACGCCCGGTACTTTCAGCGCCGCGCTGCTGTCCACGCTCTTGACCTTGCCGCCATAGACCGGCGGGCGGGCGATAACGGCATAGAGCATGCCGTCGAAATGCACATCAGCACCAAACACGGCACGACCATTGACGATGTCATCGCCATCGATGGCCCGGGTCGCTTCCTTGCCGATGTAGCGGAATTCAGAAGGCTGCTTGAGACGCAGGCTGTCACGGGCCGGCACCGGCAAGGCACTGGCGGCGGCAGCCAATTCGCCATAGCCCAATTCGCGGCCGGAAGGCTGGTGCAGCACTTTGTGCAATTGCGCACGGCACTCACCTACGGGGACGTTCCACTGCGCGGCGGCGGCCTGTTCCAGCATGGTCCGGGCAGCGGCACCGCAACGGCGCATCGGCTCGTACCAGTGACGCATGCTGCGCGAACCGTCGGTGTCCTGGTTGCCAAAACGCGCTTCATCGGCCGGCGCCTGCTTGACCAAGACCCTGGCCCAATCGGCCTCCAATTCATCGGCCACCACCATGCTCAGGCTGGTACGTACACCCTGGCCCATTTCCGAACGGTTGCAGATCACCGTCACAGTGCCATCGGCGGCGATGCTCACGTATACCTTCGGGTCGTCGACCGCACCATGGGGCATGCCCTCGGCGCCGTATTTCTTGTCCTCGGCAAAGGCATCCTGCAGGCCCCAACTGGCAGCCAGCACCAGCACACCGGTGGCGCTGGCGCCTTTGAGAAAGCCCCGGCGGCTAAGGTTGCTCAGCACAAAATCATCGGGCAAACGGCTCATGCCTTGGCCTCCTTCAGGTGGGTGGAGGCCTGGCGGATCGCGGTCTTGATCCGGTTATAGGTGCCACAGCGGCAGAGGTTGCCGACCATGGCTTCTTCAATCTGCTCATCGCTCGGGTTGGGGTTGGTCTTGAGCAAGGCCGTCGCAGACATGATCTGCCCGCCCTGGCAGTAACCACACTGGGCGACTGCGGTATCGAGCCAGGCTTTCTGGACGACTTGCCCGACCGGGTCGGTATGAAGCGCGTCGATAGTGCTGATGTCCTGCCCTTTCACAGAACCGATCGGCGTAATGCAACTGCGCGCCGGGGCGCCGTCGATGTGGATGGTGCACGCGCCGCACAAGCCCATGCCGCAGCCGAATTTGGTGCCGTTATAACCGGCCACATCCCGGATGGCCCACAGCAGCGGCATGTCCTCGGTCACATCCAGTTGGTGGTCTTTTCCATTGAGTTTCAGGGTAATCATGGGCACGCCCGCATAGTATTGGAGTTATGGGGTCGAGCAATCTGCCGCTTGGTTCACGGTTGGTTTGTCGCAGACTGGCTCAGGCTGATCGGGCTCTCTTATGCACACGCTCGCAAGCGTCTGCACCGGGCCTTCAGGATGTCGATGGTGACATCG
The DNA here is from genome assembly GCF_030064125.1 of Pseudomonas sp. G2-4. Classification (NCBI taxonomy): domain Bacteria; kingdom Pseudomonadati; phylum Pseudomonadota; class Gammaproteobacteria; order Pseudomonadales; family Pseudomonadaceae; genus Pseudomonas; species Pseudomonas sp. G2-4. The sequence continues at coordinate 4,696,064 of NZ_CP125957.1, forward strand.
TTAGCGAGCTAAATTAACCCATGATTAAGCAAAACGCCCTGCACAATCCTGCACAAATGATCGTGTGCAGGGTGTACAGGGCGTTTTTTCAGCCGGTGGCAAAAGCGCGTTTCAGTACCGATTGGGTTCCATTTCCAGCTCGACCTCGAAACGTTCGGCGATGTCTTTCTGGATGCGCTGGGCCAGGTCCAACAGTTGCGGACCCGTGGCATTGCCATAGTTGACCAGCACCAGCGCCTGCAACTTGTGCACCCCGGCATCACCTTCTCGAAAGCCCTTCCAACCAGCTCGTTCGATCAGCCAGCCAGCGGCGACTTTCATCTGCCCTTCAGGCTGTGGATAAGCCACCAGGTCCGGGTACTGCTCTTTGAGTTGCGCCACCTGCGAGGCCGGCACCAGCGGATTTTTGAAGAAACTGCCAGCGTTGCCCAGCACGGCCGGGTCGGGGAGTTTTTCGCTGCGGATGCTGCAAATGGCCCGGCTGACATCGGTAGGCGTCGCCTGCTCGATGCCCTGCTCGGTCAACCGTTGGCGCACCGGGCCGTACTCCAGGTGTAGATGCGCAGCGCGACTGAGGGCAAAGCGCACCCGCAGGATCAGCCAGCGCCCCACCTGTTGTTTGAACAGGCTGTCGCGGTAGGCAAAACGGCATTCTTCGAGGGTGAAGTCGCGTAGCTCACCGGTCTGGCGATCCAGGGCAGTGAGGCCGGCGAAGACGTCCTTGATCTCGACACCGTAGGCGCCGATATTTTGCATCGGCGCCGCCCCTACGGTGCCGGGGATCAGGCTGAGGTTTTCCAACCCCGACCAGCCTTGCGCCAACGTGTGCTGGACGAAAGGATGCCACGGTTCGCCGGCTTCGGCTTCGATCACTACGTGTTCGCCGTCATCACTGAGCAGGCGAATCCCGTGGCTGGCCATGCGCAACACCAGCGCATCGATGTCGCCGGTCAGCAGCAGGTTGCTGCCGCCGCCGATCACCAGCAGTGGCACCTCATGTTCGGTGGCATAGGCCAGCGCTTCGTGAACATCCTCGTCGCTGTGGGCTTCGGCGAACAACCGGGCCGCCACGTCCACACCGAAACTGTTGAAGGGCCTGAGGCTGACCCCCGCCTGTACTTGCAAGGTCATAGCCGGCCCTTCAATTCGTTCACCAGGCGATCGGTGGCAAGTTCGATCAGGTCCAGCACTTGTTCGAAGCCCTGGTCGCCGTCGTAGTACGGGTCCGGCACGTCATCGAATTCAGCCTCGTAGCGCCGCAGGAACAGGTCCAGCTCGGCCCTGCCGTTGGCCGGTTGCAGGGCCTTGAGGTTGCGCAGGTTGCTGCTGTCCATCGCCAGGATCAGGTCGTAGGCGGCGAAGTCGGCGCGGGTCACCTGCTGCGCGCGCTGGGCCGACAAATCGTAGCCACGCCTCAGGGCCGCCGCCTGGCTGCGCTTGTCCGGGGCCTTGCCCACATGCCAGTCACCGGTGCCGGCGGAAGCGACTTCCACTTGCCCGGCCAGCCCAGCCTCGCGCAGCTTGTGCCGCAAGATGCCTTCGGCGGTGGGCGAACGGCAGATGTTGCCGAGGCAGACGAACAGAACCCGCATCAGGCCTCCAGCAGGCGACGAACGCGCTCGAGGTCTTCGGCGGTGTCGACGCCCGTCGGCGGGGCGATCAGCGCATCGGCGACATGGATACGCACGCCATGCCACAGGGCACGCAGTTGCTCCAGGGATTCGGTGTTTTCCAACCAGCACGGGCCCCATGCAACGAAGTCATGGAGGAAGCCGGCGCGGTAGGCATAGATGCCGATGTGGCGGCGGTACGGCACGCCTTCCGGCAGCACGTCCTGGCTTTGGGCGAACGCATCCCGGGCCCAAGGCAATGTCGCGCGGCTGAAGGTCAGCGCCAGGCCGTTGAGGTCACTGACGACCTTGACCACGCTGGGGTTGAACAGGGTTTGCACGTCTTCGATCGGCTCGGCCAGAGTGGCCATGCGCGCCTCGGTGTGGGCCGCCAGGTTGGCCGCGACCTGATCGATCACGCTGGGCGGGATCAACGGCTCGTCGCCCTGGACATTGACCACGATGGCATCAGGTTCCAGACCGAGTTTCTCTGCGACCTCCGCCAGGCGATCGGTACCGGAGTTGTGGTCCTCGCGGGTCAGGATCACCTCGGCGCCAAAGCCTTTGCAGGCCTCCACGATGCGCCCATCGTCCGTCGCTACCACCACGCGCTGGGCGCTGCTCTTGCAGGCCTGCTCCCAGACGTGCTGGATCATCGGTTTGCCAGCGATCAACAGCAGCGGTTTGCCGGGCAGGCGCGTCGAGGCGAAGCGCGACGGAATGACAACGGTAAAGGCGGTGGTCATTTATCCAGGCGCTCATCGGTGGTCAGGGTACGGGCTTCGCTTTCGAGCATGACCGGGATGCCATCACGAATCGGGTAGGCCAGGCCGGCGCCCTTGCTGATCAGTTCGGTCTTGTCGGCGCTGAGCTTGAGCGGGCCTTTGCAGACTGGGCAGGCCAGAATGTCGAGCAATTTGGTGTCCATGAAACTCCCCTGGATAAAAGGTTTTAAGGCAAAAGCCGATCCGGCAACAGGCGCATCAACTGCGTATCGAACCAGTCCGCGAAGGCCGGCGATGGCGCGGCGTCTACCGCCAGGTACCACCAGTCGGGCGCGGCGAAGGCTCGGCATTTGACCGCGTCCTTTTCCGTCATGACTACTGGCAACGAAGGCGTGAAGTTCAACGCCTGGGCGCTGTATTCGGCGTGGTCGGCAAACCCGTGCGGTATTGGCCGCCAGTGTAGCGTTTCAAGGGTCTTGAAGAAACGCTGGGGATTACCGATGCCGGCCACGGCGTGTAAGGCCTGGCCGGGTGGAAAATGGTCGAGAGGCCGTCGTTCGCCACTGGCCAGGTTCACCAGGGAAGTGGGCCGCAGCTCAAAGGCAAAGCCGTCTTCGCGGTCGGCGCTAGCGCCGTTGTACAGCACGGCATCGACCGATTGCAGGCGCTCGACCGGTTCGCGCAACGGGCCAGCGGGTAGACAGCGTCGATTGCCCAAGCCCCGGGCGTTGTCGATCAGCACCAGTTCAAGGTCCCGGGCCATACGGTAATGCTGCATGCCGTCATCGGACAGGATCAGGTCCAGCGGCTCGGACTCGAGCAACGCCTGCACCGCGCGGCTGCGATCGGGATCGATCATCAACGGCACGCCGGTGCGCTGGGCGATCAAAAGCGGCTCGTCGCCCGCGATGTCGGCGCCCTGCCCGGCCTCGACCCGCCACGGCAGCCGCGGCGGTTTGGCACCATAGCCCCGGCTAACCACACCGACTCGCAGGCCGCTGCGCTGGCAGTGCTGGATCATCCACAGGATCAACGGCGTCTTGCCGGTGCCGCCCACCGTGATATTGCCGACCACCACCAGCGGCACGGGTGGCTGGTAGATCTGACCTTCACCCGCCAGGAACCGCTCGCGCTTGCCGACCACCACCCGCCGGTACAGCCATTCCAGCGGCCGTAGCAGGGTCAGGGCCGGATGGCCTTCGTACCACGCGGCTAGCAATCGATCGGACATGGCCATCAGGGTGCCGGTGCCGCCTCGACCGTGGTCATGCGCAGATGGCTGAAACCGAGCTTGCCGGCCGCATCCATGGCGGTGATGACCGATTGATGAGGGGTCTTGCCATCGGCACTGATGGACAGCGGCAGCGTGGTGTCACCGCCGGACTCCTTCTGCAGGGCCTCGATCAGGCTCGCCAGGTCACTCTTGGGCAGCAGCTGGTTGTTCACTGAGAAGGCCCCTTCGGCGCTGATGGTGACTTCCAGGTTCTTCAATTGCTGGTCTTCAGCCGGTGAACCACTGACAGCTTGCGGCAATTCAACCTTGAGCTGGGTTTCCCGGGTGAACGTGGTGGTCACGACAAAAAACAACAACAGGATGAACACCACGTCGATCAGCGACGCGAGGTTGATCTCGATGGTTTCCCGTGGTTTGCGGCGGAATTTCACTGCTTGCCCCCGGCCAGGTCCACGTCACGGTCGCCTTGCACCACCTCCACCAGCTTGATGGCTTCCTGCTCCATGCCCACCACCAACTCGTCGATGCGTCGTTGCAGGAATCGATGGAAAAAGACCGAAGGGATCCCCACCATCAGGCCCGCAGCGGTGGTGATCAGGGCCTTGGAAATACCACCAGCCAATACCGAGGCGTTGGTGGTCATGCCGGATCCGGTGAACGCGCTGAAAATGTCGATCATGCCCAGCACCGTCCCCAGCAGGCCCAGCAATGGGGCCATGGCGGCGATGGTGCCCAAGGCGTTGATATAGCGCTCCAGTTCATGGATGACTCGAGCGGCAGCCTCCTCGATGCACTCCTTCATGATCTCGCGACCATGCTTGGAGTTGGCCAGGCCCGCCGCCAGGATTTCCCCCAAGGGCGAACTGGCCCGCAGTTCCTTGAGCTTGTCCTTGTTCAGTTGCTTATCCTTGATCCAGACCCACACCTGCCCTAGCAGATGCTCCGGGGTCACGCGGCTGGCCCGCAGGGTCCACAGGCGTTCGGCAACGATACCCAGTGCCGCGATGGAACTCAGAATGATCGGCAACATCATCCAGCCGCCGGATTTGACCAATTCCCACACAGTGACAGCCCCCTCGAAAAAGTGCGCCACTTTATCATACAGACTCGCCTTGGAGGCCCGACCTCCCGATAAGTCCGTCGCGCAAGCTGACCCGAGTCAATGTTCGGCCTTTGGCCCCACGGGCGACGGACTGCGCCAGTAGCGTCGCTGCCCGACCTGGGTGAAAGGTGGTTCATGGGCGCCCAGCTGCAGACGAATGGCGCCTTGCTCGGCACTGTCGTAAATCGCCATGCCCAGCCGTCGGTATCGAGCGAGCACCCGGGGATGCGGATGACCAAACGCGTTGCCTTGCCCCCGGGAGATCAGCACCGAATGAGGTTTCAAGCGTGACAACAGCGCCATCGACGAGGAACTGCGGCTGCCATGATGCGGAGCAGCCAGCCATTGGATCGGTGTCGCCAGAGGCCCGTCGAGCAAGGCGCGTTCGGCATGGATATCGACATCGCCGGTCAGCAGCAAGCGCTCGCCGCCAGCCTCGACCAGCAAGACGCAGGACTTCTGGTTGCTTTCAACAGCTGCGGACCACTGCCACAGTTCGAACCTGACCCCATCCCATTCCCAACGCTCGCCGCTGTCGCACTCTCCAGCTTGCAGCCCGACAGGCAGGGCGGCAGGATCGCCACTGATGACCCGCGTCGTTGGCAAGCCGTTACGTACGGCTTGGGCGCCGCCGGCGTGATCGGCGTCGGCATGGCTGAGCAGCATCAGGTCCAGGGCCTGCACCCCCAGCTTGCGCAAGGTGGGCAACACCACGCGCTTACCCATGTCGGCGTCACCAAAGCGCGGCCCGGCATCGTAAAGCAGGGTATGGCGATGGGTACGCACAAGCACCGCAAGCCCTTGGCCTACGTCCAGATGCCAGATTTCGGCGCGGCCTGGCGGCACACTTTCTCGCGGCGGAAAAACCATCAACAGCAACATCGGCCACCCCAGCACCCGCAGCGGCAGCCCCCTGGGCAACAACAGTAAAAAAGCACCGAGGACGGCGATGCTCCAGGCCCAGGGCGGAATCGAAGCAGGCACCCAAGCAGGCATTCGCCCGGCTACCCATGCCAGCCCCTTGAACAACAAGTCGAGCAAGCCGCCCGCGATCCACAGCAGCCCTTCACCGATGAACGGCACCGGTAACAACGCCGTGCCGAGCAGCGCCGGCGGCAACACCAACAGGCTGATCCAAGGCACCGCCAGCAGGTTTACCAGTGGCCCGCTGAGGCTGACCGGCAAGCCCAATATCAACAGCAGCGGACACAGACCGACCGCAACCAGCCATTGGGCACGGGTCCAGGTCTGCCACCAGCGCCAGGGGCCCAAGCGCCCGCCAAAGGTGAACATCAATATCGCCACCGCCGCAAACGACAGCCAGAACCCTGGTCGCAGGCTGGCCAGCGGATCGAACAGCAACACGCCATTAAAGGCCAGCAGCCATGCCCACCAGGGGTCCGGATGCTTGAAGCGCAAGCGCCACAGCAGCACCAGCCCAATCATCGCGCAGGCTCGCCGCACCGGCACCTCGAAGCCGGCGAGCAAGCCGTAGCCCAAGGCTGCGCTGAAGGCCAGCGCGCAAGCCCAAGGCAACCATGGCAGACGCTCCGGCCACACACCATAGCGTGCCGCACCGGCCACAAGCAGGTACACCAGGCCGGCGAGCAACCCGATGTGCTGCCCGGAGATCACTAGCAAATGGACAGTGCCCGTGTCTTGCAGCACTTGCCAATCATCGCGGCTCAACCCGCTGCCGTCACCAAGCACCAAGGCCGCCAACGCACCGGAACGACCCTGGGCGTCGACCTGGGCCAGCGCCTGTCGCACGCTGTCGCGCCAAGCGCCCTGGGCCGCCTGGAGGCGACGGCCATCCTTCACCGTGCCAGTCGCGCCGACGCCCCGGCTCAACAACCAGGCTTCATAGTCAAATCCGTGCGGGTTCAGCAACCCGGCGGGCCGTTTGAGTTTCACTGCCAGTCGCCATTGCTCGCCGCTGCTGACGGGCGGACCGCCGAACCAAGCCAGGCGCATCGACGTCGGCAGCCGGGTACGACGTGACTGGGCCTCGGCCAGCTCGAAGCGCACCACGCCGTCGCTGTACTGCGGCAAGCCGACGACGCGCCCTTCGACCCAGCGCGTCTCTCCCTCCAGCGTGGCGGGCAATCGGTCGTCCAGCGCAAACTGCGCCGAAAGGCAAGCCCAGGCCAACCCGAACAGGAAAAAACCCAGCGGATAGGTTCGAAACGGCAAAACCATCAGCGCCAGCACCGGCATGACGACAATCAGCCATAGCGGTGGCAGTGCCGGTAAAAAAACCGGGGCCAACAGCCCCAGTGCAAGCGCGACTAATCCTGTGCGCATAACCCCGTCCTTGAGAGTCCCCTCATCAGGCATAGTCGGTCATGGGCACCGTGGGCGATATCAATTGTCACAAAGTCTGAATCTGCCAGCCGTAGAATACGGACATACTTGCGGCTTTATTGCTTTGAACCGACCGAGAAGCCTTATGCCCCGGCGCCTATTCAAACGTTACATGCCAGACCCAGAGAGCATTCGGGAACACAAATCCTTACGTTTTCTCGGCACCCTGCTGCACGATCCCAACCTTTGGCACCTCAACCGGCATTCCGTGGCACGGGCGATGGCTGTCGGTCTGTTTGCCGCTTTCCTGCCGATCCCTTTGCAAATGTTGCTGGCCGCGGCGCTGGCTATCACGGTGCGCGGCAATATACCGATCGCGGTGAGCCTGGTCTGGCTGACCAATCCGATCACGATGCCGGCGGTATTTTTCTGCACCTATCAGACCGGCGCCTGGCTGATGGATGTGCCGCCCCGTACGTTGCCTGAGGAACTGACTTGGGAATGGATCAGCGGCCAGTTGTCCACTTTATGGCAACCGTTTCTGTTGGGGTCGGTGGTGACTGGCCTGGTGCTTGGTGCCCTCGCCTACTTCGTCACCATGAGCTATTGGCGTTGGTGGGTGACTCGGCAGTGGAAGCGGCGTAAGAAAAGTCGGATGTGAGATGCGAAAAAGCCTCCTGGGAATGGTAATGCTGTTCCCTTAAGGCAATCGACAAACCCGTGGCGAGGGAGCTTGCTCCCGCTGGGCCGCGAAGCGGCCCCAAAACCTGCCAAATGCGGAGCATCAGACACACCGCACCCGCCGGTTTTACGACTGCTTCGCAGCCGAGCGGGAGCAAGCTCCCTCGCCACAGGTCCATCATTTCTCTTGAATGAACCGCATTGTCTTGGGAATGGAGGCCTTTTTTGTAGTGTTCATACTGGTGCTATCGCGAGCAGGCTCGCTCCCGCAAGGAATGTCAGGTACGCATCCCCCGCCCACTCACCAACAACCGCGCACAACCAATATAAAGCGCCAAGGTCGCCACCACCATGAAGGTAATCGCGACGCTGATCTTGATGTCCGAAACCCCAAGAATCCCATAGCGGAAAGCGTTAACCATGTGCAGCACCGGGTTGGCCAGCGACACAGTCTGCCAAAACGGCGGCAGCAGCGAGATCGAGTAGAACACCCCACCCAGGTAGGTCAGCGGCGTCAGCACAAACGTCGGGATAATGGAAATGTCATCAAAGTTGCGCGCAAACACCGCATTGATGAAACCCAGCAGCGAAAAGATCGTCGCCGTGAATACCACCACCAATATCGTCACCCCCAAGTGATGCACCTGCAGATCGGTGAAGAACAGCGACAGCAAGGTCACGATCAAGCCCACCGCCAAGCCGCGCAATACACCGCCCAAGGTGTAGCCGATCAGGATGATATGAGGCGAAACCGGCGAGACCATCAGTTCCTCGATCGAACGCTGGAACTTGGCACCGAAGAAACTCGACACCACGTTGCCGTAGGCATTGGTGATCACCGACATCATGATCAGCCCCGGCACGATGTAGTCCATATACGTGAAACCACCCATGTCGCCGATCTGCCGGCCGATCAGGTTGCCGAAAATGACGAAGTACAAAACCATGGTGATGGCCGGCGGCAGCAGGGTCTGCGGCCAGATCCGCATAAAGCGCCGGACTTCGCGGTAAACGATGGTATTGAGGGCGATGAGGTTGGGGCGCAGTTCGGAACTCATACCGCCACCTTCGCCAGATTTTTCTCCACCAGGGACACGAACAACTCCTCAAGGCGATTGGTTTTGTTACGCAGGCTCAACACTTCAATGTTTTGCAGCGCCAGTTGGCTGAACAACCCGGTAATGCCAACGGCTTTATCCACTTGGACTTCCAAGGTGTGGCTGTCCACCAGTCGGGCCGGATAACCGATGAGCTGCGGCGCGACCTGCAGATCGTTTTTAAGGTCCAGCAGAAAGGTTTCCACATGCAGTTGGCTGAGCAACTGCCGCATGCTGGTGTTTTCGACAATGGTGCCGTGGTCGATGATGCCGATGTTGCGGCACAGCTGCTCGGCCTCTTCCAGGTAATGCGTGGTGAGGATGATGGTGATGCCTTTCTGGTTCAGTTCAGTCAGAAAGGTCCACATCGAACGGCGCAGTTCGATGTCCACGCCCGCGGTCGGTTCGTCGAGGATCAACAGGCGCGGTTCGTGCACCAGTGCGCGGGCAATCATCAGTCGGCGCTTCATGCCGCCGGACAATGAACGGGACGGCACGTCACGCTTGTCCCACAACCCCAACTGAGTCAGGTACTGCTCGGCGCGCTCGTTGGCGATCTTCGGCGGAATACCGTAGTAACCGGCCTGGGTCACGACGATGTCGAAGGTTTTCTCGAACTGGTTGAAGTTGAACTCCTGGGGCACCACGCCTATACAGCGCTTGAGGGCGGCGGGCTCGCGGTCCAGGTCATGGCCGAAGATATTCACCGTGCCGCTGGTTTTGTTCACCAGGGTGGAAAGAATACCGATGGTGGTGGATTTGCCGGCGCCGTTGGGGCCGAGCAAGGCGAAGAAGTCACCTTCAGCGACGTCCAGATCGATACCACTCAGGGCCTGGAAACCGTTGCCGTAGGTTTTGGTTAACTGCCGGATGGACAGAGCGGAACTCATATCGGATTTACGCACCAAGAAGGGAAGAAACAATGAAATAAGGGCGGGCGACGCGTAATGCAACCACGGCGCACGAAGGCAATGGTGCGTGGCGTCGCCGCACAAGTACAGTCACGAGTGTCGATAGTAAGTATTAAGTCAACGCTGTCATGACGGCCTTACGGTAAGCCGGACGCTGTTGCAACCGGGTGTACCAAGCCTGCACGTGAGGCAATGCAGCCCGCTCGATGGGCATCTCTAACCAGGCATAAATGAAACTGCCCAGGGGAATATCGCCCATGCCGATTTCATCACCCGAGAGATAGGGCTGTTCGCTCAACGTCTGCTCCACCATCGCCAGCAAGTCGTTACACTCCTGGATCGCCGCCTGGATGGCCACCCAGTCCTGCTGCTCGGCCGGGGTACGCAAGACACCCCAGAACACGGTGCGAAACGGTCCGGCAAAACTGGACGTGGTCCAGTCCATCCATTTTTCAGCCTTGGCCCGTGCCTGTAGGTCAGCGGGATACCACGATGAACCCGACGCATGGCGGGCGGCCAGGTAACGCACGATGGTGTTGGACTCCCAGAGCACGAAACCGTCGTCTTCGATCATTGGCACGCGGCCGTTGGGGTTTTTTGCACGGTATTCGGGGGTATCCACCACGCCGAATGCCCCACCGGCGTCGATGGCCTCATAGGCCAGCCCCAGCTCCTCGGCGCACCACAGCGCCTTGCGCACGTTGGAAGAATTTTTCCGGCCCCAGATCTTCAGCATCACGGCTTCCTCGATGGATAAATGCCGCAGCAGCATACGCCGGATCAGTGTGGCGAGGGAGCTTGCTCCCGCTGGGCTGCGCAGCGGCCCCGGCTTTATGCGGTTGCTGCGCAACCGAGCGGGAGCAAGCTCCCTCGCCACAGGACATCGGTTCGCAAATTGCTGAGCCTATCCACAGCACTGGCCCGGCAATAACGGCATTTGCGCCAAACAACGGCGTTTTCTCACTTTGTTAACGAACGATTTCCCACGGCTGTTGCCAACCAGACTGGCGCAATGCATCCCGGGTTTCCCACGAAATCAATCACATCGCGCTGACCGCCGGTTTTGCAGATGCCGTCTAAGCTCTGAGGGTCGGTTTTGCCCTGGTTCACGGAGGATTACATATGCTGTTGTTGTGGATACTGGTTCTGGTCGTCGGGATAGCCTGGTTGGCGCATCGGCGCACTGCCCCGCTGCCCGCGCTGGGTATCGTCGCGGTCTACCTGCTGGCCATGGGCATTTTCAGCCACGCCCCCGGCTGGCTGATGCTGATCCTCTGGGTGATGCTCGCTGCTGTCGCGGCGCCCCTGCTGCTGCCAGACCTGCGCCGCAAGTATTTCAGTGCGCCGATGTTCGACTGGTTCCAGAAAACCCTGCCGCCCATGTCCCAAACCGAACGCGACGCTATCGACGCGGGCACAGTCTGGTGGGATGGAGAACTGTTCAGCGGACGCCCGGACTGGGACATGCTGCTGGCCTACCCCAAAATACAACTGACCGAGGAGGAGCAGGCTTTCCTCGACGGTCCCACCGAAGCGCTCTGCGCCATGGTCAGTGACTGGCAGATCGGCCAGGCCATGGACCTGCCCGCCGAAGCGTGGGCCCACATCAAGGAGCATGGCTTCTTCGCGCTGATCATTCCTAAGGAATACGGCGGTAAAGGTTTTTCCGCCTACGCCCACTCCCAGGTGGCGATGAAACTGGCCACTCGCAGTGGCGACCTGGCATCCACCGTAATGGTCCCCAACTCCCTCGGCCCGGCGGAATTGTTGCTGCATTACGGCACTGACGAACAACGCGACCATTACCTGCCGCGCCTGGCCCGTGGCGACGATATTCCCTGCTTCGCCCTGACCGGGCCGCTGGCCGGCTCCGACGCCGGAGCAATGCCCGACACGGGCATCATCTGCAAGGGTGAATGGGAAGGCCAGGAAACCCTCGGCCTGCGCCTGAACTGGGAAAAGCGCTACATCACCCTTGGCCCGGTAGCCACCCTCCTCGGCCTGGCCTTCAAGGCTTATGACCCCGACCATCTGCTGGGCGATGAAGAAGACCTGGGCATCAGCCTCGCCTTGATTCCCACCGATACCCCAGGCGTCAATATCGGGCGTCGCCACCTGCCCCTCGGCGCCGCGTTCATGAACGGACCGAACTGGGGCAAGGACGTGTTCATCCCGCTGGACTTCCTCATCGGCGGACAGGCGATGCTCGGCAAGGGCTGGATGATGTTGATGAACTGCCTGTCGGTCGGACGCTCGATTTCCCTGCCGGCAGTCGGCACCGGTGCGGCGAAGTTCACCAGCCTGGTGACCGGCCAGTACACCCAGGTGCGCGAGCAATTCAACGTGCCGTTGTCGGCCTTCGAGGGCATCCAGGAAGCCATGGCGCGTATCGGCGGCAATGCCTGGATGATGGATGCCGCTCGCATGTTGACCGCCAACGCGGTGGACCTGGGGGAAAAACCTTCGGTCCTGTCGGCGATCCTCAAATACCACCTGACCGAACGTGGCCGCGAGTGCATCAGCCATGCCATGGACGTGCACGGCGGCAAGGGCATCATCATGGGCCCGAACAATTACCTGGGGCGCAGCTGGCAAGGTGCACCGATCTTCATCACCGTTGAAGGCGCGAATATTCTGTCGCGCAACCTGATGATCTTCGGCCAGGGCGCGATCCGCTGCCATCCGTTCGTGCTCAAGGAAATGGCCCTGGCAACCCGTGAAGACAAAGACCAGGCGCTGATCGAGTTCGATGGGTTGTTACTCAAGCACATTGGTTTCGCTGTCAGCAATGCCGCCAGCACCTTGGTGCTGAACCTGGGCCTGGGGCACTTTGAAAAAGCGCCGGGAAATGCCTTGAGCCAGGGTTATTTCCGCGCCCTCAACCGGCAGGCAGCGGCGTTCGCCCTGCTGGCGGACCTGAGCATGATGCTACTGGGGGGCGAGCTCAAGCGTCGCGAGCGCCTGTCGGCACGCCTGGGCGATGTATTGTCCAATCTGTATCTGTCCAGCGCAGCGCTCAAGCGTTACCACGACCTCGACTCGCCGGATCACATGGCGCCGCTATTCACCTGGGCCATGGAAGAAAGCCTGGGCCAGTCGGAGCGTGCACTGGACGAACTGCTGCGTAACTTCCCGAACCGGGTACTGGGTTGCCTGTTGCGCTTGGTGGTGTTCCCTTTCGGCCGCCGCCACAAAGGCCCGAACGACAGGCTCGACGCAGAAGTCGCCGCCGTGATCGGCCGGGCCAAGGGCGATCCCACCCTCGAAGAGTTGCTGCAAGGCTGCTATCGACCGCAATCGGCCGACGATCCGGTGGGCGCCCTGCAACACGCCTGCGACCTGCTGGCCGCCGCCCATCCGCTGCATAAAAAACTGCACGGCGCGCTCAAGCAAGGCCAACTCAACCCGGCCCCTGGTGAACACCTCATCGACGCAGCGCTCGACGCCGGTGTGCTGCAGGCTGGCGAAGCCCAGACCCTGCATGCGGCCGAAGCAGCGCGACGCAAGGTCATCGACGTGGATGATTTCGATAAAGACGAATTGACGCTCGCCGAGGCTAAAGTCCGCTGATCCTGTAAAAGCAGGCGCAGGGGCTTTATACTCCTGCGCCCGTTTTGCTCTTGAGGACTTATCTCGTGTCCAATGTCGTTGCCGATCACCTTGTCTTGCTTGACCACTTGCGCAGCATCCTGGTCGCCGTGGGTGAGGCCGAACAGGTTCCCGAAGAAAGCCATGCCCTGTTTCTGGAGCGCTTCGACGAGTTGCGCGCGCAATTGCCCGTTGACCCAATCGAAAGCCAATACCTGGGTCAGGATCTCTTGTGCCAGGTGATTGTCCGTTACCCACAGATCGCCCACCTGGTGCCGCGCGACCTGCTCTGGTACTTCGCCGGGGACTGCCTGCACTACATGCCCGACGAAGAAATCGCCCTGTACCAAGCCTTGGAAGAACGTCGTTTCGAGGCCGAACAAAACGACGAGCCCTTCGACTGGAACCAGGAAAAACAATTGCTGGCGATGTCGGATCAGGACAGCAAGCACTGATTGTGATCAATCAGGCAAAAGGCCCGCACGGTTAGCCCTGCGGGCCTTTTTTTACTGCCGTTGCCCAAGGGCGCTGCCTGGACGGGCCTCATCGCGAGCAAGCTCGCTCCCACAGGGAAACTGCTGTGGATACAGAATGTGTGTTCACCGTCGACCCAGTGTGAGAGCGAGCTTGCTCGCGATGAGGCCCGTCAAAACAACCCATCACTCTCTGGCAGCTCATAGTGCGCCGCGTCCTTACGGGTACGACTCTCCCCGCCCACCGTGTGCAAGGTCGGCTCCTTCTCCAGGCACTCCACCAGATAGTCAATGAACACCCGCAATTTCGGTGGCAGGTAACGCGTCGGTGAGTGCAGCAGCCACAACCCGCCATGGTAGGAAGCCAGAAACGTCCAGTCGGCCAACACCTGCACGATCAACCCCTGCTCCAGCGCATAACGGGCCGTGAAGTACGGCAAGCTACCAATGCCGATGTGCTGTAAAACCGCCCCCAGCCGTACGCCCGTGTGATTGGCCGCATAGCGTCCGCGCACACCGACGGTGACGGACTTGGTGCCTTTCTTGAATTTCCAGCGAGCATCGTTTGGGGTTTCCCCAAGATAGATGCAGCTGTGCTCCAGCAAATCGTGGGGATGCTTGGGAACGCCGCGTTCAGCCAAGTATTGCGGCGTGGCGCAGAGCAGGTGATCGACAGTCAACAACTGGCGCCCCACCAACCCGGCCGGCGGTTGGTCGGTGATCCGGATGGCAAGGTCGACGTGATCGTCGATCAGGTCGACCTGCCGATCCTCCAGAAGCAACTCCACATCGATCTTGGGGTAACGGCGCAAGAATTCCGGCATATGGGGATGGACCACGAAGCGCCCCACCGCCTTGGGCACGCTGACCCGAATCAGCCCCTCGGCTTGCTGAGTGAATTGGCCACTGATCTCCATCACTGATCGGGCAGCAGCGACCATTTCCTGGCAACGTTTGAACACCTCTTCCCCGCCATCGCTCAAGCGCAACTTACGAGTGGTGCGTTGCAACAATCGGGTCGCCAGGGCTTTCTCCAGGCGAGAAATGCTGCGGCTCACAGCCGATGGCGACGAGCCTGACTGGCGGGCCGCTTCGGAGAAGCTGCCGGTTTCTACGACCTTGACGAAAATGGCCATTTCGGCGAGCAGCGGAAGCGGTAGATTTGTGCTCATGGCGCAACAGTCCTTTGAAATTTGAACGGATTATCACCAATTTCAGCACACTCTATAATTCCGACACAAAATTCTTATAAGGACATGGAATGTGACCCTCCGCCTCTTTTTCCATAGCGATGATCTCCAGGCCAATGTGGAAGTCCTGGATTGCAGCCCCAGGGAAAATGAATTTGCCGTGGTCCTGCGTGACACGCTGTTCCATCCTCAGGGCGGTGGTCAGCCCTACGACACCGGATGGATCGGTGAAAGCCAGGTCCTGCGCGTTGTCCAGGACGGATCAGAGGTCATTCATTACGTCGACAACCCTGTGGCCCTGGGCATGACCTCGATCCGTGTGGATGAGCAACGGAGACGATTGAATTCTCGCCTGCACTCGGCCGGGCACCTGATCGGCCATTTCGCCGAAACCCGTGGGTGGACGCCAATCAAGGCTCATCACTGGCCAGGCGAAAGCCGCGTGCAGTTCCAGCCAGGGGAAAATCCTCAGGAACTGGACAGATCAATCATCCAGCAAGGCATCGATAGATGGATTGCCGAGGATCTGCCTCGCCTGATCGCATTGCGCGAAGGTACGCGAGAAGTCGGTTTCGGTGAGCTGGCCGCCTATGGCTGCGGCGGCACTCACGTGCGGCGCCTGCAGGAACTGGGAGCAGTCACCATTGCCTCACTTTCACAGAAGAAAGGCACCTTGTCGGTTCACTACCACGTGGACTGATACTCGCCCTAGCCTACGGGCTTGAACCGCGGCTCCCACGCCTACCCGACTCAGACGAATCTGCTCCCTGATTCTTGGCGTCGAATACCTTGAGCAGCTTTCGAAACTCGCCGGGCCTATCCACACGAGCCCTATGTGATCTTCGAGGTTGCTCATTGCCCATCGCTACTTGTATCTAAATAATAATATCCGCCCACTGCCAGTCTAGTAAAAAGCACTGTACAGCCCATGTTTACTACATCCGAGTGCCAAGCAGAAACAACATGAATCATCATGTCGTTATCCGTAATTCTTTTTCGACTGAAGCAAACTTCGTCACCCTTGCATAATGCCAGCCAGGGTTTCCAGGTGGATGAAATGGGCTTCACGTCCGTGTACCGCTCCAGAAACAGCAGGAGCGGGAGTTCTCGTTGGCAGACCCCATCAAAATTTTAATAGAGCGCTGATGGGTATATGAAGGCAATCAGTTTAGTGAGCGCGCGAGAGTTGAGCTTGGTGAGTCACGACGAGCCCAACGTGCTACCTGCCGACGGTATAGAAATAGAAATCGTACTATCCGGTATTTGCGGGACAGATCTGGCGGTGTTGTCAGGGCGTGAAGAAGGACAAGTGGGAATCGTTCGTGGTCATGAAGCGGTCGGCGTCGTTGTCAATGTAGGGGCCGGTGTCACACGCACGCGTAAAGGTATGCGTGTGGTTGTAGACCCCAACGAATATTGCGGTAACTGTGAACACTGTAAATCAGCTAAAACCCATCTATGTAGCGGTGATTCAAATGCGGGTCTGAACATCGCCGGTGTCAACAAGCACGGTACTTTTGCAGAGCGCTTTATGACGCGCGAGTGCTTTGTACACTGCATCCCAGACGATATGAGCTGGGAAACAGCCGTCTTGATTGAACCCGTAGCGTGCATTTTAAACAACATCGAACAAGCCTCCATTAAAGCGGGAGAGCGGGTACTGCTTCTCGGGTCGGGCCCGATGAGCCTGGTCGCGCAACTGCTTTTGCGCGCCATGGGTGTATATACACGTGCTACCGATTTGAATACCTTTCGAATTAAATTCGGCCGATCCCTGGGCTTGGATATTGTGCGCCCTGAAGAACTTGAACAGCCTGGGCAGCCCCTCGAAAAATTTGATGTTGTCATCGATACCGTGGGTCATCAGCTGGAAGCAGCTGCCAGTGTTGTTGGCCGAGGCGGTAGGATCGTCCTGTTCGGATTTAACGGAAACTATAAATACTCGCTCCCGGTAAAGCATTTTCTAGTCAATGCCATCAGCATCATTGCAGCGGGAGAGTACAACCAGCACTTTCCACAGGCGTTGCGCATTGCTCATAAGCTCCCTGACCTTGGAAAACTGGTCACCCATCGTTACCCCCTTGAAGCGTATTCAGCAGTCTTCGATAGTTTGTTGAACGATCCTTCCGCGCCCACAGTAAAAAGCGTTTTCACGCCCAATCCCAAGCACCTGTCACGCTAAATATCACCAGCACTCCAAGTGGACTCTTCCATGAAAGTTACTGTATTCAGTCAGATTTCCATTGACGGCAAACTGACGCTCGGCAATGAAGCATCCAGCAAACCGCTTTTCCAGCATTTCGACGATGAGGACATGCGTTTTATCCATAAATTCCGCGGTGAAGTCGATGCCATCATGGTTGGTCGCAACACGATTACGACAGACGATCCTCAATTGAATAATCGATATGGAGCCGGACGCAACCCTGTTCGTATCATTCCAACGACATCGCTGAATTTTCCAGCGTCCGCAAAAATCCTGAGCTCTCCCGAGCGAACCATCATCGCCACCACAGAACAGGCTCGTGACCACGAAATGATCGAGCAAATCCGCGCCCATGGTAAAGAGGTGCTGTTTGCAGGCACCGCACGCGTGGACTTCAAACAACTCTTCCCGATGCTGGAAGCCCGCGGAATCAATCACATCATGGTTGAAGGTGGAGGCCAACTGAACTGGCAGGTATTCAACCTTGATTTAGTCGACGAAATCATGCTCATGCAATTACCTATCATTATTGGTGGCTCCGACACCACTACCCTAATAGATGGCGAAGGCTTTCAAGATATTAGAATGACCAAATCATTCAAACTGCATGAATTTGAAGCACGTTCGCACTATAACTTCCTGCATTTCAAGCGCGACCCTAAACAGCAGCGCGTGCATTGATGCGGGTGATTCAAGGGTTTATTTTTGATATGGATGGCGTTCTGGTCGACAGTGAACCCGTCTATATGAAAGAGGAAAGACGTTCTTATGCACGCTATGGCGTGACGCTGAATGAAACAGAGCTGTCACGTTTTGTAGGCACCACGCAGCGGTATATGTGGAGCGTTATCAAGACCGAGTACGGGCTTGCAGACGCTCTAGACTGCCTTATGGCGGAACATCACCGGCAGTTGCTGGAGACACTGCATTCAGCCCCCCTCCCCGCCATGCCCGGCGTGACACAACTTCTCATCGCATTAAAGAAAGCAGGCATACCCTGTGCAGTCGCCTCCTCTTCACCTCGAGAACTCGTTGAGCTTATTTTGCGTCACGCGGGGCTACAACTTTTCTTCAACGAAATAGTCTGTGGCGATGACGTTAAGCGCAGCAAGCCAGATCCCGAGATTTTTCTCATGGCCGCCAAGCGCCTGGGTGTGTCCCCTTCGTCTTGTGTGGTGATTGAAGATTCTTCTCATGGCGTGGCGGCGGCAAAAGCCGCCAGTATGTTTTGTGTTGGCCTGCTCAACCCCAACTCAGGGCAGCAGAACCTGAGCGCGGCGGACTTATGCGTTCACCATCACAGTGAAATAAACCACTGGTTTTTCGAGCAATAAAAAACATGAAAAAACTGAGTAGTTCAGACTGGACCTGGATTAATGTACCCGAGCGTTCGTCCATCAGCGAACGCGAAATAATCATCCACACCACGCCCGACACTGATTTCTGGCGAGGCACCTATTATGGTCTGGAGTATGACAATGCGCCGGCCATTGTGGCTGCAAGCAAGGAGCAATATTGGACATTGAAGGCCAAAGTGTCTTTTTCTTCAAAAACCTACTTCGACCAATGCGGGCTGTTTATCTATCAAGATAAAAACAACTGGATGAAAAGCGGCATCGAGTATCAGAGCAATGGTTTCCAACAACTGTTCTCTGTCGTGACCAACAATGGTTTTTCAGACTGGTCGATGGTTAATTTCGACCGGGTTACACAGACCATGCATTACCGACTGAGCCGAAGAGGCAGCGACTTCCTTCTTGAAAATTCGGTTGACGGGATACATTTCTGCATGATGCGTATGTTTCACATGTTTCATGCAGAAGAACTTGTTCAATTCGGCTTCTTTGCCAGCAGCCCGGGCGATTCGTCTTTCGCCGCACACTTCTCACAGATCGAATGGACTGAATGCTGTTGGCAAGAGCACGGTTCCCCTCGTTTCTAATTCCAGAGTTTTCTACATCATGCTGTGTCCGCCCGACTCTAATCGCCCCGCACTTTACGCTTGTTATGCAGCCATGATGTGTTTGGCCATGGCGCTCAACTTTCTACCGGTATACCTGACAACATTCAGTGATGCCTTTGGCCCCTCGTCAGGGCTGACAACGGAGCAACTGGGGCGAATTCCCGCCGTCATGTTCCTCAGTTTTATAGTGGCCATTTTGATCACTGGGCCACTGGCAGACAGAGGGAACGCCAAGCGGATTATTCTCTTTGGACTGATGACCACCTCATCAGGTTTGGGTTTTGTGGCCTTTGCCCCCTCCTATGCCTTCCTGCTATTCGCTGTTGTCGTAATGGGGTTCGGTGCGGGTGTGCTGGATATGATCCTCAGCCCGATTGTCGCAGCCCTGCAACCCGAACGCCGAAGCGCCGCCATGAACTGGCTGCATGCGTATTTCTGCATCGGCGCTGTCAGTGCCGTGCTGATCGCAAGCATCGCATTGAAGTGGGATATTTCCTGGCGCCTGGTTGCCCTGGGGTTGATCATTGCCCCACTGGCAACCTTTCTATTGTTTATGCGATTAAACGTACCGTCCCTGATACAAGACCACGTGCAGCGCGAATCCATGCCCACGCTTATCCGGCAGCCTTATTTCATTGCCTGCATGATTGCTATCTTTCTAGGTGGGGCAACGGAAACGGGTCTTTCCCAATGGTTACCCGCCTTTGCTGAACAAGGACTGGGCTATTCGAAAGAAGTGGGTGGCTTTGCTCTCGCCGGTTTTTCAGTTGGCATGGCACTCGGGCGCATTGCCGCCGCCCTGCTGCAAGAACGGATACCCGCCGTTTCACTGATGCTAGGCTGCTGTGCCGTTACTGTCGTCCTGTTTTTCGTGATCAGCTTTGCACCCAGCCCCGCAATAGCACTAACCGCGGCCATTGCCGCAGGGTTCTCAGGCAGTTGCCTATGGCCAACGATGCTTGCCATTACTGCAGATGCGTACCCTCAAGGTGGAGCAACCATGTTCTCTGTACTGACAGCCTCCGGTAACGCCGGGTGCAGCCTGATTCCATGGCTTGTGGGGATTATTTCAGCACATTCGGATTTGCACATCGGTCTATTGGCGGTCACGCTTTGCCACGCAGCCATGATGCTGTTACTCGTATGGATGTCAGATGTTCTCCGGCGTTAGACGGGTGCCAATGGCCGGGGAGCGACCTCGCAGATCGACCGCTCCCGCCCCAGCCGGACACCCGCTCAGGGTCATGGAGCGAGCTTTCTTCTCTCGATAGGGACTGACAGGACAATGCTGGTACGCGTCTCTCCATATGCGTTGATGTTCGCAATGATATTTTCGATCTCTGCCATCGATTTGGCATAGATCCTGATCAGATAGGAGTCGTTACCCGTGATGTGCAAGCACTCAACGACTTCAGGAATGTCGGTGAGCGTCGCTATTAGTTTGGATTTCGCCGGCTTGAGGGTGGTGATGCCGACGACGGCAGATATGCCGTACCCCAGTTTGGTTGGATCTAACTGAGCGCTATAACCCTTGATCACCCCAGCGTCTTCCAGCTTTCGTAACCTGTCCGTAGTGGCAGGAATAGAAAGACCCGCGTGTTTGGAAAGCTCGGTGATCGAAATACGGCCACAGTCCTGTACCTTTCCCAGGATTTTTACGTCTATACGATCCATGTGCGTCTCCCCCGGTAAAAAGTATAAATTTTAATGAAAAGCTCGCGTTTTTCATTAAAAAAAGCATGCACCAAAATAAAGCAGAGTGCTAGTCTATTTCTTGCCTGAAAAGCCTAAAAAGAATCCGGGCAATCAATAGCCCTCCTCTTTAGCATGTCGCACTGCATAATAAAATATTTCTCTCCAGGGATGGTGTTCGCATGGAAGATGAAAAAATAAAGTGTGGGAAAAAGTCTTACTTATTCACCCAGTATATTGGAACGCAAGTCCTAGATCTTCGTCGCTTCAAGAGGGATCAGATTCTGATGTACCTGATGGGCGTCTGCTTCTTCTCGGTGGGCGCCAAGTGCTTCATCATCAGTCAACTGGGAACCGATCCCCTAGACGTTCTGATCATCTCGATAGATAAAATAGTTATGCTCGGAATGGGCGTGTGTTCAGCTATCGTGTCGCTGTTTTTTCTAATATGGTGGATGCTCTGGAACAAAAAACCCCCTCCGATCAGTCCATTTATTACCACAACGCTGACAGGCCTGCTGATTGATCTCTGGTCGATACTGGGGCTCGGAGAGTATTTGACCGTCAGAATGAATGAGTACGCCTTATTGGCGACGGGGCTGATGTTATGTGCCTACTCATCTGCATTGATCATCATGAGCGGCATTGGTATTAGAATCATGGACCTGGTGGTACTGACCATGGTATCCAAATGGGGCTGGTCATTCACTAAAGCCAAAATGATCATTGAAATCGGTATCTTTTCGACCGGCTGGCTTTTAGGCGGTCCCTTCGGCGTAGGAACGATTGCATTCTTGTTGGTGATCGGTCCTCTTATCCAACCCTTTATGATGATGAACACCAGGCGCTTATCACTCAAGAATTACGGATTGATCCGCGCTTCGTCTGCTTACTAATAACAACAGAGTGACCGCCACCTTTTGGCGGCGGGATTGTTTCGCCTCGATTTTTTAACCGATGAATACTGATAGCAACTTCCGTGATGAGGAGTGAGAGATGGACACTACAAAAAATAAAAACTGGACCCTGGAAAGCACCCCGGCAAAATTGGAAGAAATACTCCCCGGGGGCGTCGTAAAGTGCCATCTTTCCCCGCGAAATTGTGTCATACAGGAGGGCAAGGTAGGCTTTTGCAAAGTGCGCGGAAACCGGGGGGGCCGACTCGTTACGTTAAACTACGGGAAAGGTGTTCACAGCACCGAAGAGACGATTGAAACCGAGGCGGTCTTCCACTTTGCGCCCGGCGAACGAATCCTCTCCCTGGGCAACATTGGCTGCATGCTCAACTGCGGCTATTGCCACAACTGGAAGACCTCGCAGGCCAAGTATGTAACCGACAAAGACGTTTACTACTATACCCCCGAGCAGGTTGTGGAAACTGCGCTCAAGCACGGAATACGCGTCATTTCCTGGACATATAACGATCCGGTGGTCTGGCATGAGTTCATCCTTGACACAGCAAAGCTGGCCAAGGAAGCG
Source organism: Pseudomonas sp. G2-4 (assembly GCF_030064125.1). Classification (NCBI taxonomy): domain Bacteria; kingdom Pseudomonadati; phylum Pseudomonadota; class Gammaproteobacteria; order Pseudomonadales; family Pseudomonadaceae; genus Pseudomonas; species Pseudomonas sp. G2-4. The sequence goes on from NZ_CP125957.1 coordinate 4,718,319, forward strand.
GGCTTGATCAACCTCTATAAATCAGCCTTTTTTATCAGTGAAGAAGCCATTGATGAATTATTGCCGGTCATCGACATTTTCTCGATTTCACTCAAATCCATCTCTCCCGAATACTACCGAAAAGTCACAACCGGCTGGGTAGAGCCAGTCCTGGCCGGCATCAAGAAGGTCTACGACGCCGGCAAATACGTTGAAGTCAGTACCTTGATGGTGACCGACATCAGTGACGATGAGGACACCGCCAGGAAAATCAGCCAGTGGGTACTGGATGAACTGGGTCCGAATGTACCCCTGCACTTCGTAAGGTTTCACCCCGATTACAAAATGAGTAACAGCATCCGCACCCCTGTGGACCGACTCCTGAAGGCTCGGGATGTCGCTAGGAGCATGGGCGTCGAGCACGTCTACTTGGGTAACGTGAATGATGTCGAGGGCACCAATACCAGCTGCAATAACTGTAACGCCCTGCTCGTCACTCGCTACGGCTTGAACGCTGAAATCATCGGACTGGACAGCAAAGGTTGCTGCTCTCAGTGCGGGCATGATGCGCATTTCAAATTGCTGGGCGAACCCGAAGCGAACACAGTTGTTGAGCTGCGTGAGGAGGCTTTGACTGATTACGAGAAGCGAAAATTCGAGTGGCACGGGGATATCGTATCGCTGCACGCCCAAGTGCTGAATACCGAAGACTTCGAACAGACTGTGTACCTGCGGCGTAATTATACCGACGGGCACAACAGCGATTGGAAATCGCTGACACTGCGAGCCCATGAAAGCTATCGATTCATTATCGCCAAGGCACGCATCGATGAATCAGGCCCTGAGGTCTGGCTTCCCAAGGGGGTGAACTCTAACCTTCATGAAGTATTCGACAGGGCTCACTTCCCAACCGAGTCGATTGAAGAGATTGGTATCTCACAGAATGACATTACCCCGACCATTGGTTATGAGGGCAAGCAGAACATGTATGAGCAGGTCATCAAAATGGTCAGCCAGTCATGAATGTGTCTACTGAAATACTTCATATCAAGGTGGATGATCGAGAGGCTCACCCCTCCGTAACACCTATTTATCAGTGCAGTGCTTTCAGTGCGGACTCGGCGTTCTTCTACTCAAGGAAGGCCAATCCCAATGTGACCGAGTTGGAACAGGTTGTCGCGGCTCTGGAAGGCAGCGAATACGCCTTGGCCTACAGCACTGGGATGAGCGCCATTTACATGGTTCTGGAGCTGTTGAAACCGGGTGGCTCGCTGGTGATCAACACATTCATCTATGGCTGTTCCTATAAGTTGTTTCAGAGGTATGCGGCGCGTATCGGTGCGCAGCTGACGATCCTGGACCTCACCACAGAAAATGGCTTGAAAGCTTTGCCAGCGAACGTGGACATGGTCATTTTTGAAACACCGACCAATCCTTTCCTGAAAGACATCGATATTCATGCGGTCAGCAAGGCCGTTAAGAAAAACAATCCACAGGCCTTGGTGGTCGTTGATAACACCTGGGCCACCCCGATTTATCAAAAGCCGCTGAACTTTGGCGCCGACATTTCACTGTACAGTGCAACGAAATACTTCTCCGGGCACAGCGATGTCATGGGCGGCTTGGTGCTTGTCAACAATGAGATGATCTATAACCGTCTCCTCGAAGGGCGCTTTTATTCCGGCTCGATATTAACCCCCAATAGCGCATGGTTGCTTCGTCGAAGCATGCAGACGTTCAACCTGCGAATGGAGAAACACAGCCGTACCACGTCCAGCATGCTCAACTACCTGCGAGAACTGCCTTTTATTGAGAAAGTTTATTATCCGCGGGTCGATGGCAAACAATTGACCGGCTATGGCGGCATCGTGTTCGTTGATATCCGGCCCGACTTGGTTGCCTTCTACAAAACATTCACCGGTGCGCTCAAATGGTTTGGCACAGGCACAGGAATGGCCTGCGTTACTTCGATGGTTGCGCAGCCCTTTAGTGGTAGTCATGCCTCAATGACCGATCAGGAAAAAGCCGACATGGGCATTGAAAAAGACTTGGTTCGATTGTGCTTTGGTTTGGAGGACCTTGAGGATCTTAAAGCCGACCTGCTGCAAGCATTCGAAGCCACGGAGAATAAGGTCAATCAAACAAGCTCACTCAATCCTGCGTAACGGGTGTTAATCATCAGCCACGAGCCTTAAAAGGGCTCGTGGCTTTTTTTAATGGAGCAGCGAAATTGTCCAGCGCATTCGAAAACACGATATTCGAAGACCCCATTCTGAACGTTATCCACCTTCTAAACTCCATTGCCCAGGAAAACCCGGAAGCCATTTCCCTGGCTTCAGGTCGGCCGGATGATGAGCAGTGCGACCCCGCGCTCATCGACAAGGGGTTGACCCGTTACCAACAGCACGTCGCCAGTGCTGAGCAGTCACTTGCAACACTGCTTTGCCAATATGGAAAAACCGCTGGAATCATCAATGACATCCTTGCCGACTATTTGCAGGTGGATGAAGGGATAAAAGTTCTTAACCCTGAAAGCATTGTGGTGTGCATGGGCTTTCAAGAAGCTTGCACGTTGACGCTCTTATCCATCTTTGAGGGCGGCGGTATTTTATTAGTGCCGGACCCGGTGTTTTCCGGGATTACGGGAATTGCAAAACTGCTAAGAATAAAAATCCTACCCGTGCCCATGGCTATCTTTCTCAACCCCACTGCCCTGCGCAAGGTAGCTGAAGACCTTGAATCCAGAGGGGAAAAAATCAAAGCACTGTATGCGATTGCGGATTTCAGCAACCCCACCGCTGACAGCCTTTCCTATCACGACAGGCGAGCGATGCTGCGTTTAGCCAAGGAAATGGATTTTTTCATCCTCGAGGATACTGCCTACAGCTACTTCAGATACGAGGGAGAGAAAATTCCGTCGATGAAGTCGATCAACAGCAGCCGAGTGTTCCTGCTGGGCTCATTTTCAAAATCGATTTTTCCGGGCTTGCGCATGGGCTATGTGGTCGCCCCAGAAGGCGACGGGGTTATGCCCTTCAGCACCCGGCTGTGTAAGGCCAAAAGCCTGGTCACGGTCAATACCCCCGCCCTGTGCCAGGCTGTTGTCGCAGGGTTACTGATTGAGAACCATTATTCGCTGAAAGGGTTGAACCAACCCAGAGTGTTGTCTTACACAGACAAAAGAGACCACATGATTAAATGCCTTGAGCGGCAATTCCAACTCAAGGCTGATGCCCGAAGAGCGATCGCCTGGAATCATCCGGCAGGCGGCTTCTTCATCAATGTGCACCTGCCTTTCGTCTTTGGATATTCTGAAATGTGCGAATGCGCCAGTGACTTCAAAGTCATTGTGTTTCCCACTTCCTTGTTCTCACTGACGAACGACGCGGTTACCCAGGTGAGGCTGTCGTTTAGTAATGCGACAGCGTCCGAGGTCACACAGGCAATAGACCGTTTCAGGGCATACGTTGAGTTTAAAATGCCCTGAAACAACCCTCTTACGCTGCCGTGGCCAGCATGACGCCAGTGGCTACTTGGTAGGCGCCCAGAATCGTGATGGTTGCCCCAGAAAGGTAGTTGATCAACTTGAGCTTTGATTGGGCGATCCTGGCCTTGAAAATGGAGGAGAAGCCGCTCAGTCCGAGCCACCAGGCAGCCGAGCCCAGAAAGATACCTGTCACCATGGGCAGCACTGAGTGCTGACTGCTTTGATCACTGACCATGCCGTCACTCAGCGCGGCGAATATCGCGATAAACGATAAGATCGTCATGGGGTTCGACAGGGTCAAGAACAGCGTGGTCGAGTAGGCTTTGAACATGTTGGCACGCTCACCCGCCATGGCGGTTGCGCCGCCCTTCGATCGTATCGTTTGATAACCAATGTAGGCGAGGAATACCCCGCCGAAAATGCACAACCATGGTTTAAAGCTAATGAGCGTTGCGATGATGGCCGTGACACCCAAAGCCCCAATAAATCCATAGATCGAATCAGCGGTGGCCGCCCCCAACCCTGTCGCGAAACCGGCTCTCCAGCCGAGCATGAGACTTCTCTGTATGCACAACAGCCCAATGGGTCCCACGGGCGCTGCAATGCAAAGCCCGATGACCATTGATTTAACGAAAATCAACATAAATGCACCTCCTGAATGGGTACTGAAAGGTTAGGAGAAGTGCATTTTTTTAGAAATTAATTATTAATCTTCGTCACGCCATATCCCTCAGTTTTGCATGAAGTACTTTCATTCCGCCTTCATTATTAAGGCAAAGCAACACCCCGACGCTCAGACAGAACAATCCACGCAAATTGCTTGTTGGAGGTTCACGGAGACCGACCCTCTACACCCTGAGGATTGAACTGAGTTTTTCACGCGCATAAAAAAACGCCGCTCAATGAGCGGCGTTTTTTTGAATTTGGAGCGGGAAACGAGACTCGAACTCGCGACCCCGACCTTGGCAAGGTCGTGCTCTACCAACTGAGCTATTCCCGCAAATGGCGTCCCCTAGGGGACTCGAACCCCTGTTACCGCCGTGAAAGGGCGGTGTCCTAGGCCACTAGACGAAGGGGACACGCTGCCCGGAACACATGGTGTGTGTTCCAGTGCCCAGATCCGTACCCGAAGATATCGATTCTGGTTTCACTCAGTCTTGCCCGAAAGCAACACTGTTTAAAATTGGAGCGGGAAACGAGACTCGAACTCGCGACCCCGACCTTGGCAAGGTCGTGCTCTACCAACTGAGCTATTCCCGCATTGGCGTCCCCTAGGGGACTCGAACCCCTGTTACCGCCGTGAAAGGGCGGTGTCCTAGGCCACTAGACGAAGGGGACACACGTACAGCATTCACTACTTAATGGCGTTTAGCTGAGTGCTTTACGCTGTAAGTGGCGCGCATTCTATGGATGGATTGGGGGGTCGTCAACCCCCAGATATAAATTTATTTAAATCAATGACTTCGCCCGGTTTAGGGTGGTTTCGCAATTTTTGCCCGTCCGATCCCTGACGCCTATATTCTGCCGTCCGCCAAGACGTTATAGTCGCGCCCGACAAATAGTGGCAATGTGCATCCATCCCCGTCGTGTTTCATATAAGTAGCACGACGCCCGTCTAATGTCGTTGCACGGGCCTATGCGCTTAAAAGCCAAGCCACTACACTCATCACATGCGCATCCCATTAAAGAGGTCTTACCGGTGACACCACTCATGATCACCCTGCTCGTCGTAGCCGGGATCGCACTGTTGATCGCCATTGGCTACATGAACCATGTGGTGGAAAACAACAAGCTGGAAAAGGCCCGCACCAAGGTTGAACTCAACGACCGCCTGCGTCGTTGTGGCGAGATCACCGAAACCTTTCCCGGCCAGTTGATGACCCCGGCCCTGAAGTTGCTGATGACGCGCCTTGAGCTCAACGTTTGCCAGCGCTTGTTGAACCTGGAGAAAACCAATACCGCGATCAAGGTGCGCCTTGATGAACTGAACGCATTGGCCGCCCAGGGCGAATCGATCCCGGTGAACAACCCGCCGGCACCGATCCAGACCGAAGCCAAGGCCAAGGACGTACGGTTTCTGCTCGAGGCCATGCACGGCCAGATCACTCGCGCCGCCCAGGACGGCTTTCTGCCAGCCAACGAAGCCAAGCGCTGGATCCGCGAAGTGCGGCACATCCTGGTCCTGCTGCACATCGAGTTCTTCAACAACCTCGGCCAACAAGCCTTGCAACAAGAACAACCGGGGCAGGCCCGCCTGGCGTTCGAACGCGGCGTGCAGTACCTGCGCAAACAACAGGAACCACAGGTCTACGCCGAACAACTGGCCTACCTGGAGAAACTCCTGGCTCGCGCCAACTCCATGGTCCTGGCCAAGACCCAACCCGTGGAGGGCGAAGTCAACCAGTTGACCGAGGGGCTCAAGGAAGACGAAGCGGACGCGGACTGGAAGAAGAAGAAGGTCTACGACTGAGAACTCAGCCGGATAGAACCCCATTGCGTGGCGAGGGAGCTTGCTCCCGCTGGGCTGCGTAGCAGCCCTAAAAGAAGTGAACGCAATCTTCCTGACACACCGAGTTGTCTGGTTTTGGGGCTGCTGCGCAGCCCAGCGGGAGCAAGCTCCCTCGCCACAGGTTGTGTATCGAACCCTTGACGGTTCACAACCTGAAATGCCCCACCATCCCCTTCAGTTTAACGCCCAACTGCGCCAGTTCTATGCTGGACGCGGCGTTGCCCCGCATTGCCAGGGAGGATTGGTCGGCGCTGGCCCGAATGCTGGTGACGCTGCGGTTGATCTCTTCGGCAACCGAACTCTGCTGCTCGGCCGCCGCCGCGATCTGCTGGTTCATCTGTTGGATCAACGACACCGCCGCCGCAATGCTGCCCAGCGCGCTTTCGGTCTGCAGTGCATCGCTGACCGCCATTTTCACCAGCTCGCCACTGCTCTGGATCTGCTGCACGGAGGTCTGGGCCGCTGAGCGCAAGGCGCTGACCAAGCGCTCGATTTCCTCGGTGGACTGTTGCGTGCGCCTGGCCAGGGCTCGTACTTCATCAGCCACCACAGCAAAGCCGCGGCCCTGCTCTCCGGCCCGAGCGGCTTCGATGGCAGCATTGAGCGCCAGCAAGTTGGTTTGCTCGGCCACGCTCTTGATCACACTCAGCACGGTGCCGATGTTCTGGATCTCGGCGCTGAGACTTTCGATGCTGGTACTGGCCGACGTGGCCGAATCAGCCAACTGTTCGATGCGCACCATGCTCTGACGGACCACCTGCTGGCCGCTCTCGACTTTATCGTCGGCGGTCTGGGCCGCTTGGGCCGCTTCTTCGGCATTGCGCGCCACGTCGTGCACAGTGGCGGTCATCTGGTTCATGGCCGTAGCGACCTGCTCGGTTTCTTCTTTCTGGCTGCTGACTTCCAAGTTGGTTTGTTCAGTCACGGTCGACAGCGATTGGGCCGAATTGGCCAACTGTTCAATCCCCGCCTGCAAGCCACTGACAATACTGCTCAGGCCCGCGCCCATCTGTTGCATCGCCAGCATCAACTGGCCAATTTCGTCCCGGCGCGTCACTTCGACCGTTGCGCTCAAGTCACCCGAAGCGATCTGCTGCGCGACGCGAATCACGCTACGCAGCGGTGCAACGATCAGCCGGGTAATGACCCAGGCCGCGATCAACCCCACCAACAGCGCCAGGGCCGACGAACCGATGATCAGCAGGGAATTCTTTTTCAGCTCGCTGCGCATCGCACCGTCTTCGGCACCATAGGCTTGGTCAACCCGCTCCACGACTTGGGCGGCACGCTCGTGCAGTTGCTGGTAGACGACTTTTTCCTTGGCCAACAGGTCGGTGTATTCGGCCAGTTGCTGGTTGAACCCAGCAATGTGCCCAGCCACTTCGTTAAGCACGGTCTGGTAACCCGGGTCCGTAACGGTGGTCTTGAGTGCTTCAGCCTGTGTCATGGCCTGCTCGGCCTGTTCAATAGTGCCCTGCCCGGCCTCCTCACTGCCCTTGCGGCTCTGGTCCAGACGGACCCGCGCTTCGTTCATGGCCTGCAGCATCAACCGCGACACTTCGCTGATCTGGTTGGCCTGCTCGATAAACTCGGCGCCCTCCTTGCCTTGGGACTCTTTCAAGTTATAGGCACCATCATCCGCCAGACCTGCCTGCAGCACATCCAGGTTATTGGCGACACTGGACACCGACCAACTGGCCATCTCCAGCGCAAGGTCCTTGCTCTGGCTCAACCCGACAAACTCGTCGAATGCTTTGCGATAGGCCGCCAGCGCCTGCTCCACGTCACTCATCACCGGGACATTGGCAGACGATTGCGCCTTAAGCTCGTTTGCCAGAGCAATCAACCCATCGACACCCTTACGCAAGGCATCGGCGGTTTTAGGATCGGAGCGCAAGGCGTACTCCTGCTCAAGGAGCCGGACCTTGAGTAACCCGCCGTTGAGGGAGGACATCTGCTTCAACCCCTCAAAACGATGGCTGATGGTCTGTAGAGACCAGACTCCAATGGCTGCGACCACCGCAGTTAGCAGCAGCACCAGGACGAACCCGATGCCCAGTTTCTTTGCCATACCCAGGTTGGCAAAACTTCCTTGCACGGCCGAAATCATTGCGCTCAGTCCTCTGCCAGTGTGTGTTGATGCAGATTCGCAACGAGACGCCCCGCAGCACAAGATGCCGGCGTCGGAATAATGGCAAAAAGCTACAGCCGCGTCGTTTTCAGGACACTCAAGGTCGATCCAGAGCCGAGGCCCGGAAGAACGCTTGCGCCCTGGGGTCCAGGGCATAGGCCACATTGATCCGTAACCAATCACTGCTGGCACCCGAGGGGCTGAAGGCAGTACGCGAAGACAACTGCACGCTGAACCGCTTGGCCAAGCGTTGTAATGCAGCGTAGTCACATATGGGTGGACGTGCCCAGATGAATAGTCCGCCGACCGGTTTGCCAAAGACTTCCCAGTCGGCATCTTCAAGCACTTGCAACACAGCGGTCATATCACTATTCAGGCGTTGCCGCTGGCGTTGCACCAGTTTGCGATAAGCACCATTGGCCAACAGGCTGGCAAGCACCGACTCACAGAACCGCGACCCGCCCATACTGGTAATGCCCTTGACCTCGCTCAGACGCGCAATGATGGACGGCCCGGCCGCCACAAAGCCGACTCGTAACGAACTGCTCAAGGTTTTCGAGAAACTGCCCAGGTAGACCACGTCGGCATCCAGCGCTGCCAGCCGGGTCCGCGCTGAACTCTGGAAATCGGCATAGACATCGTCTTCGATCACCAGCATCGCGTGTTTTTTCGTCAGTTCTAGCAACCGCTGGGCCACAGCCGGCGCAAGGCTGCTGCCAGTGGGGTTGTGGCAGGCGCTGTTGACGAACAAGGCACTGGGTCGGTGAGTCGCCAGGAGGGACTGCAGCGCATCGACGTCCGGGCCACGCGGCGTCCTGGGCAGTTCGAGCATGTCGATTCTATGCAACCTGAGCAGGTCGAACAGCTTCGAATAGCCGGGGCTCTCCACCACGACGCAGCATCCCGGCTGCAACAGCGTCCGTACAATCAGGTCCAGGCCATGGGTGGCGCCAGTCGTGGTCAGGATCAGGTTTTTGTCGGCGTCGATATTGCGCTGCTTCAGGCGACGGGACAGTTGTTCACGCAAGGCCGGCAACCCCAACGGCGTACTGTAGTTGAACAGCCCCGCCATATCGGTACGGGTGACCTGACGGATCGCGTAACCCAGGTCATCGCTTTCACGCCAGCTTTCGGGTAGCCCGCCACCCCCCAACTTCAATGCCCACGGCGAGCTGTCGGTCAAATGCCCGTGGATTGGCAGCGCGTCTTGCGAGCGGTTTTCGTCGATGGACTCGTGCCTGGGCGAAGGTGACGGGGCAACAAAAAAACGTGAGCCATGACGGGACGCCAACAGCCCTTGGGCAACCAGGCGTTCGCACGCTTCACTGACACTGGATTGACTGAGCAGATTCTCCCGCGCCAATTGCCGGATGGATGGCAACCGGGTTCCCGGTTGCACCGCATCCTGTCGGATCCAGCCCGCCAGCGCGTCGACAATCTGCTGCACGACGGGCACCAAGGCCTGTCGGTCGATTCTCAATTCCATGAGTAACCAAGCTCCTAAGCGTTTGTTTTCTTTCCGGAAACAGTTAAGCACAGGCCGCCGTCAGACGATGTACGACAACATCCCCAAAACAGCTGATTCTCACTCTTTGAAACACATTGATCGCCTGGCCCGGGGAGTTTTTCGCCGCCCAAGAAAAAGCCCGCAACCAGCGCGGGCTTCGTCCTACAAACTGAGTTGCCTGCCCTCAGAACGCCGTGACGCCACCGTCCACCGCCAGGGAATGGCCCGTGGTGAAGGCCGCGCCATCGCTGCACAAGTACAGCACAGCGCTGGCGATTTCCTCGACCTTGCCGATACGCCCCACCGGGTGCATGGCGTTGGCGAACTCGCCTTTTTTCGGGTCCGCCTCATAAGCCCGACGGAACATGTCAGTGTCGATCACCGCCGGACAAACCGCATTCACGCGGATTTTTTTCTTCGCGTATTCGATGGCCGCCGACTTGGTCAGGCCGATCACGGCGTGCTTGGAGGCCGCGTAGATGCTCATCTTCGGCGCCGCCCCCAGGCCGGCCACCGAAGCCGTATTGACGATGGCTCCACCGCCCTGGGCCAGCAGCAATGGCAATTGGTATTTCATGCACAGCCAGACACCCTTCACATTGACGCCCATGATCGCGTCGAACTCATCAAGAGTGCCGTCGGCCAGCTTGCCCTTTTCGATCTCGATCCCAGCGTTGTTGAAGGCGTAATCGAGACGACCGTAAGTCTTGATCACCTCGCGCATCAAATTCTGCACATCGCTTTCCAGGGTCACGTTGCAGCGCACGAACACTGCCTCCCCGCCCGTCTCACGAATCAACTGCACCGTGCCCTCGCCGCCCGCCACGTCCAGGTCGGCCACCACCACCTGCAGGCCCTCTGCCGCGAACGCCTGGGCCGTGGCGCGGCCAATGCCCGCAGCTGCGCCGGTAACCACGGCGACCTGTCCGGAAAACGTCATGCTCATTGTCAATTCCTCGAAGAATGCGGGGGATGACGCCAGTCTAGTCACAGGTGCCGATGCCGCGGCAGCACTATCCAACTGCCGTTTGAGCACTCATGGGCGCCAGTGATAAGGCCACCGGCAGAACTATCACTGTGTTGGATCGAAGAGCATTCGCTGCATCGGCAAACCTTGCGGCAAACGTTTCGAAGGTCTATCAACAAGGCTTCATTCATCTTGAGTGCCAGTCATGACTGCCCAGACCAATCGCCAGTTCCTGCTCGCCAAACGCCCGGTGGGCGCCGCGACCCGTGAAACTTTCACCTATCAACAAGTACCGGTCGGCGAGCCGGCAGCCGGTCAGATCCTGGTTAAGAACGAATACTTGTCCCTGGACCCGGCGATGCGTGGCTGGATGAACGAAGGCAAGTCTTATATTCCGCCAGTCGGCCTCGGTGAAGTGATGCGAGCGCTGGGTGTCGGCCAGGTGATCGCTTCGAACAACCCGGGGTTCGCCGTCGGGGACTACGTTAACGGTGCGCTGGGCGTGCAGGATTATTTCCTTGGCGAGCCAAGAGGTTTCTACAAGGTCGATCCGAAACTGGCGCCGCTACCCCGTTATTTGTCTGCGCTGGGCATGACTGGCATGACCGCCTACTTCGCCCTGCTGGATGTGGGCGCGCCCAAAGCCGGCGAGACCGTGGTGCTGTCGGGCGCCGCCGGCGCGGTGGGCAGCATCGCCGGGCAGATCGCCAAGATCAAAGACTGTCGTGTGGTGGGCATCGCCGGTGGCGCCGACAAATGTAAGTTCCTGATCGATGAACTGGGCTTCGACGGCGCCATCGACTACAAGAGCGAAGACGTCCACGCCGGCCTCAAGCGCGAATGCCCCAAAGGCGTGGATGTGTATTTCGATAACGTCGGCGGCGACATCCTGGATGCCGTGCTCAGTCGCTTGAACCTCAAGGCCCGTGTGGTGATCTGCGGCGCCATCAGCCAGTACAACAACAAGGAGGCGGTGAAAGGCCCCGCCAACTACCTGTCGCTGCTGGTCAACCGGGCACGCATGGAAGGTTTCGTGGTCATGGACTACGCGGCGCAGTTCGCCGCCGCCGGGCAGGAAATGGCCGGCTGGATGGCCAAAGGGCAGCTCAAGAGCAAGGAAGACATCGTCGAAGGACTGGAGACGTTCCCCGAGACACTGACCAAATTGTTCAGTGGGGAAAATTTCGGGAAGTTGGTATTGAAGGTCTGACCCAAACAACTGTGGGATCTGAGGCTCAAGGCCTGGCACAAAACGACTGTGGGAGCGAGCTTGCTCGCGATGGGGGCCGTGTCAGTCAACATTGATATTGACTGACATACCGCTATCGCGAGCAAGCTCGCTCCCACATTAAGGATTGTCGGTGTCAGGTCAGGCCAGTTCAGCCACGACCTCAGCCAACGCCTTGGCCGGATCGGCTGCCTGGCTGATCGGACGGCCGATCACCAGGTAATCGGAACCGGCGTCCAGCGCCTGGCGCGGGGTGAGGATGCGCCGCTGATCGTCCTGGGCGCTGCCCGCTGGACGAATGCCCGGGGTCACCAGTTGCAGCGACGGGTGCGCCGCTTTCAGCGCGCTGGCCTCCAGGGCCGAACAGACCAGACCGTCCAGGCCGGCCTTCTGCGCCAGCGCCGCCAGCCGCAGCACCTGCTCCTGAGGCTCGATGTCCAGGCCGATCCCGGCCAGGTCCTCGCGCTCCATGCTGGTCAGCACGGTCACGCCAATCAGCAAGGGTTGCGGGCCACTGCGCTGATCCAGCACTTCACGGCAGGCCGCCATCATGCGCAGGCCGCCGGAGCAATGCACATTGACCATCCATACGCCCATCTCCGCAGCAGCCTTGACGGCCATGGCGGTGGTGTTGGGGATATCGTGGAATTTCAGGTCCAGGAACACCTCGAACCCTTTGTCACGCAGGGTGCCAACGATCTCCGAAGCGCAGCTGGTGAACAGCTCCTTGCCGACTTTGACCCGGCAGAGCTTGGGGTCCAACTGGTCGGCCAGCTTCAGGGCGGCGTCACGGGTAGGGAAATCCAGGGCGACGATGATGGGCGTCTGGCAGGCGGACATGAGCGGGCTCTCAGGCAAGTCGAAATCGGCGCGCATTGTAGCGGAACCAGCGCCGGTGCGGGACCCGATGATCGGTAAATCTCATCGCGTCCAGAGCAGCATGGACGATACCGTCCATTGTGTCGAAGCCGATACACTCACGACATGCCTGCAACACGCCAGCACGCTACCTTCCGCGGCCGCAACCCCGTCCTTTCAGCGCTTCACGCCTCGTGGCACGAAGCCTATGCTGAAGCCTCAACCTCGCCGCCTTCTTTGCGGTTGGCAGCCTACCTGGCAGATGATGCATCCATGCAGAACACCCCTGTTGCCAATTCTGACGATCAAAAAGCGCCCGACGATGACAAACGCTGGACCACCCGCGCACTGATCGTTGACGACGATGTGCCGCTCCGCGAACTGTTGATCGATTACTTGGCCCGCTTCAGCATACGCGCCAGCGGCGTGACCGATGGCGCGGCCATGCGCCGGGCGATGCAGGCCGAGCATTTCGACGTGGTCGTGCTTGATCTGATGCTGCCGGGTGAAGATGGCTTGCAACTGTGTCGCTGGCTGCGCGCCGAATCGGACATCCCGATCCTGATGCTCACCGCCCGGTGTGAACCCACTGATCGCATCATTGGCCTGGAGTTGGGCGCCGACGACTACATGGCCAAACCTTTCGAACCCAGGGAGCTGGTGGCGCGGATCCAGACGATCCTGCGCCGGGTGCGTGACGACCGCACCGAACAGCGCGCCAATGTTCGCTTCGACAACTGGCGGCTCAACAGCGTACTGCGCCAACTGATCTCCGCCGATGGGTTGGTGGTACCCCTGTCCAACGCCGAGTTCCGCCTGTTGTGGGTCTTCATCGAGCGACCGCGCCGGGTGCTCAGCCGCGAACAACTGCTGGACGCCGCCCGTGGACGCTCCATCGAGGCGTTCGACCGCAGCATCGATCTACTGGTCTCGCGTCTGCGGCAGAAACTGGGCGACGATCCAAAGGCACCGCAACTGATCAAGACCGTGCGTGGTGAAGGCTATCTGTTCGACGCCCGGGACATTGGCTGATGCAACTGCGCCTCGACTCCCTGTTCGGCCGCCTGTTTGGCGTGTTGTTGTTGGCGATTGTCCTGGCGCATCTGCTGGCCTTTGCCTGGTTTTTTCACTACGACCAGCCCCCCCCTCCGGGGCCACCACCGGAATTTGCCCGGCAAGGCGAAGGACCGCCACCCTTTGGCCCGCGCCCCAACCGCCCTCCGCGCCCCTGGTTCGGCGGCCCCGTAGTGCCGCTGACATTTCAGTTCGTGCTCTTGATCGCCGCCGCCTGGTACGGCGCCAAACTGCTGACCCGACCGATCCAGCGCCTGAGCGATGCCGCCGAGCGCCTGAGCGAAAACCTCGACAGCCCGCCACTGGATGAAAACGGCCCTCGGGAGGCACGGCAAGCCGCCCATACGTTCAACCTGATGCAGCAACGGATTCGCGAGCAGGTGCAGCAACGCTCTCGCATGCTCGGCGCGGTGTCCCATGACCTGCGCACTCCCCTTTCGCGGCTCAAGCTGCGCCTGGAGCAGATCGACGACCTCAAGCTGCAAGGGCAGATGCGCCAGGACCTGGACGATATGATCGGCATGCTCGATGCCACCCTCACCTATCTGCATGAACAGCGCACCAGCGAAGCGTTGCAATGGATGGACGTGCAGGCCTTGGTGGAATCGCTGAGCGAAAACGCCCAGGACCAGGGCGCCGACGTGCAGGCCAGCGGTTTCTGCGCCCCACTGCTGGTGCAACCGATGGCGCTGCGCTCATGCATCAACAACCTCATGGACAATGCCCTGCGCTATGCCGGCCATGCTTTGATCACCCTCGAAGACCAGGGGCACCAGGTACTGATCCGCGTCATCGACCACGGCCCCGGTATTGCGGCGGACAAACGCGAAGCTGTATTCGAACCCTTCCTCCGCCTGGAAGGCTCGCGCAACCGCAATTCCGGCGGCGTCGGCCTGGGCATGACCATCGCCCGGGACGCAGCCGAACGCCTGGGTGGGCAGTTGAGCCTGGAGGAAACGCCTGGGGGTGGGTTGACTGCGGTGATCACACTGCCTCGTACCTGAATCCTACGGCGCAATGCCCGGGCCGAGACAGGCCCTTCGCGAGCCAGGTTCGCGGCTGATTGGTCGACGATGCCCCTGTGGCGAGGGAGCTTGCTCCCGCTGGGGTGCGAAGCGCGCCCAAACCAATCACCTCGATTCACCTGATACACCGCGGCGCCTGGGTTCAGGGCTGCTTCGCACCCCAGCGGGAGCAAGCTCCCTCGCCACAGGTTTGCCACGTCTACCGCGCCTGGCTTTTGCTCCAGTCCGTCAACAAGCTGTACGCCACCGCCAGCAAAGTCGGGCCGATGAACAGGCCAATGAAACCGAAGGCGATCAACCCGCCAAACACCCCCAGCAACACGATCACCAACGGCAGGTTTCCTCCTCGGCTGATCAGGTACGGCTTGAGCACGTTGTCCACGCCGCTGATGATGAAGGTGCCCCAGATGCCCAGGAACACCGCCATGCCGTATTCCCCCTTCCACGCCAGCCAGGCGGTGGCGGGGATCCACACCAGCGGCGGGCCCATCGGGATCAGGCTGAGCAGGAAAGTGACGATGCCCAGTACCAGCGCACCCGGTACGCCCGCAATCAGGAAGCCGATCAGCGCCAGCACGGCCTGGGCTGCCGCGGTGCCGATCACGCCGTTGACCACCCGTTGCACCGTACCGGCCACCAGCTCGATGTAGTAACCGGCACGGTCGCCGATCAGGCGCTCCAGCAACCCGTGGACGAACACCGCCAATCGTGGACCGTCCCGGTAGAAGAAGAACACGAACACAATACTCAGGGTCAGCTCGAGAATACCGCCGCCGATCTGCGCACTGCGGGCCAGCAGCCAGTTGCCGACCTGCCCCAGGTAGGGCCGTGCGGACACCATCAGCGCCGCACCCTGCTGGTCGATGCTGTTCCAGATGCCCACCAACCGTCCGCCCACCAAGGGCACGCCGGCCAACCAGGTCGGGGCTTCAGGCAGACCGTCGACCTGGACGTCCTTGATGAATGCCGTGGCATCGCGCACATGGTCAGCCAGGTTGAAACCGAGCCATACCAGTGGCACCGCCACCAGCAACATCCAGCCCACCGTCAGCAGCGCCGCCGCCAGGGATTCACGCCCATTGACCCAGCGGGTCAGCAGGCGCATCAGCGGCCAACTGGCAAAAGCCAGCACCGCCCCCCAGAACAGCGCCGACCAGAACGGTGCCATCACCCAGAGGCTGGCACCGAACAACACCAGGAGCAGGATCTGCACCAACAGCCGATCGTTATTGAGCATGTAAGGTCTCGAAAAATGAACAAGGCCCGGGTAACGGCGTCAGGCCCATCACCCGAAACAGCTTATCGCAGCAACTCAAGGTGCAGGCCCGCCACTTCGCCACTGGCCGCCTCCATCCGCGCCGCGCGGACGCCCTGGTCAATCAAAGCCTGACGCCAGGCCTCGGCCTCGGGGCCGGCGATACTGACTCGAAGGCCGGTGTCCAGGTTCAGCGCCCGGGACAGCAGGCGCAACCAAGTGTCGTCTGGCTTACCGGCAAGACGCGGCAAGTCCAGTGCACCGGTGTCCTTGAGCTGACGCAACAACGTGGCCGAGGTCGGCAGTAAGTCGCCCAACGCTGCGTTCGACTCGAACTGCTCGACATGCAGGTAGGCCTTGCGGTTGCCGCGCGTGATGCCGTAAAGCGCAATCAGCGTGTTGTCCGCCGGCGGTGCCAGGCGCAACAGCAGATAGGCCTGACCATTGTCGGCACCGTAGAGTTTGGAATTGCCGAATACTTCGTTGGCCCACAGGCTGCTTTCGCCGCAATCGCGGGCCTGGCACCAGAACAGCAGCTCGGCGCCCTGCTTCTGCAAGGCTTCGCGAGCCTCGGTAAAAGCTTGAGTGGCGGAGTGTTCCGGCGGCAGTTCATAGGTGACCGACGTGACATTGCCACGGGCATCGACCTGGCCGTCGAAGCGTAACTGGCCGCTGATCCTGCGGATCGAGCCCATGGGGTAGACACGTTCCAAGTCGCTGGTTTGCCGGTAATCGACGATCTGCGCATCGGGCATGCGTGGCACACGCTCCAGATCGTGACTGCCGGGCACATCGACGGCGAACGACGCCGGGCTGACGCAAGCCAGCGCCAGCAGGGCGAGTGAATGAACGGATAATTTCATCGGATAGGCTTGGCCTGGGTTTCTTGGACGAAACGGGTGTCGTCCAGGCGCCACGAGGCGGGTAAACAGAGATCTGTCATGGTTGTCTCCCTTTCAACCCGCCCAGCCTCGACAGTTACCCGGCGCAAGTCAAGGAACGGTGAAGAACCGATTGAAACAGTCTGCTACAAGCGCGGCACCGACCTCGTCGTTCAAGTGCAAATGATGGCCACCGGGCAACCGCTCATGACTGAAGGGTAGACGCTCCAGCAACTCCGGGTGCTGGGCGAGCATACCGTCGGCTGCCACCACCAGGTGCGCTGGACAACCGACACGCGCCACGAAGGCCATGGCCTGTTCATCGGTCAGGCGCAGCGGCGATGGCAAGGTCAGGCGGTTGTCAGTGCGCCAGGTATAGCCCCCGGGCACCGGCATCAAGCCGCGCTGGGCCAGCAACTCCGCGGCCTCGCGGCTGACCGCCACCAAACCTTTCATACGGGCTTCGATAGCCCGGTCGAGGGTTTTGTAGACGGGTTTGCGTTTTTGCTGCAAGTCCAACTGGGCTTGCAAGGCCATGCCCATGCGTTCGGCAGCATTATCGCCTTTGGCTGTGGGAGGAATGATCCCGTCTATCAACCCCAGGTGCGTCACCCGTTCCGGCAAAGAGCCGGCCAGCACCAACGAGACGATCGCGCCCATGGAATGCCCCAACAGGGCGAAACGCTTCAAGCCCAGTTGTTCGGCGACCTGCAACACATCATGGGCATAGTCCCACAGCGCGTAGCCGGCGCCGGGCGGCCGATGCCCGGAATGACCGTGCCCGGCCATGTCCAGGGCAATCACCCGCAGGCCCTCCAGCCGAGGGGCCAGTCGGGCGAAGCTGTTGGCGTTGTCCAGCCAGCCATGCAAGGCAATCACCGGACGGCCCTCTTGCGGCCCGAACAGGTGGGCCGCAAGTTCGATGTGAGGCAGGTTCAGGCGGACTTCTTCGACCACACTCATGCGCCGTCCGCCTCCCAGCGCCGAAGCAGCTCCTTGAGCAGATTGGCCGTGTCTTGAGGACGCTCCAGGGGGAACATATGACCGCCGGGCAAGCTCAGGGATTCACCATGGGGCATGCGCCCCACCGAATGGGTGTGATGACGCATTACCACGCGACTCTGCTGGCCACGCACCACCGCCAGCGGCACTTTGAGCTTACCGGCCCGCCCCGGGCTGGTGTGCGGCACACCGCGGTAGATGCTGATTTCCGTGGCCGGATCGAAGCGCAGCCGCAAGCGGTCGCCGACTTGCTGGAGGCCATGTTGCAGATAGGCGTCGAAGCATTCCGGGTCAAAACCACGGAACAGGGTCTTGCCGGCAAAATACTGCCGGGCCGCTTCCAGGTCGGCAAACTCCTCGCGCCGCCCCAGCGTCCGGCCGGCCGGCGTCAGGCGGTCGATGAATCCCAGGCGCTTGGCGGCCAGGATCACCCATTGGTCGGCACGGGTCAGCACCGGCGAATCGAGCATGACCACGCCCCGATACAACTGGGGGGAGCGCAACGCGGCGTGCAGGTGCAGTACGCCGCCCAGGGAATGACCGACGCCCCACACCGGCTCCGATTGCTGTTCCAGATGATGGATGAGCTCGTCCACCAGGTTGTTCCAGTTATCATCCGCCGGAAAACGCGGGTCATGGCCGTGCAGTTCCAAATGCGCAACCGCGTACTGGGGCGCCAGCGCGGCGAACAACTTGCCGTAGGTGGCCGAGGGAAAACCATTGGCGTGGGCGAAAAACACCTGTTGCGACATGACGGCCGATCCATTGGGGTACTGGGATCGATTCTGCGCATTACCCGACGGCACGGCAATGACCGTAACTGACAGGAATGATGACAGTCGTGGTTGGGCGATGGGGTTATGGCATGCGCCACAGGACCTACGGTCCGTACCCCTGTGGCGAGGGAGCTTGCTCCCGCTGGCCTGCGTAGCAGGCCCAAAACCAGGCGACTCGGTGACTCAGGTTGATCGAGTCGGTGGGTTTGGGGCCGCTTCGCGACCCAGCGGGAGCAAGCTCCCTCGCCACAAGAGCCTTGCACCAGACAAAAAATGCAACCGGTTTCACCGCCCCGGCGGTTGCTCACCCAGCGGCACCACCGCCATGGTCAGGCGCGACACACAGTTGACCTTGCCGTCGTCATTGGTCAGGCGAATATCCCAGACCTGGGTGGTGCGGCCCAGGTGAACCATCCGGGCCGTGGCAGTCACCCGGCCGCTGCGCACACCGCGTAGGTGGTTGGCATTGATTTCCAGGCCCACGCAATAGAATTTGCTGGCGTCCACGCACAGATAGGCGGCCATGGATCCGACCGTTTCAGCCAGCACCACCGACGCACCGCCGTGCAGCAGGCCGAATGGCTGGTGAGTGCGGTGATCGACCACCATGCTGGCGGTCAGGGACTCGTCGTCAAAGGATTCGAAACGGATGTCCAGCACTTCGCTGATGGTGTTTTTTCCAGCGGCGTTCAATTGCTCAATGTTGGGAGTGGTTCGCCACAGACTCATCGCTGTCGTTCCTTTGTGGTTTTTATTGTGTTCAATCCTGGCCGGCCTAGGGGTGCTTGATACCCTTGAGTGACATCGCCCCAGCCAATGGCAGGTCACCTTCCAGCTCCGCCAGGCCAGCCGTCTGCACTTGCTCGGGTTGTTGCAGATGACCGTGTTGCAGCAAGCCCAGCAGGCTGCCCACCAATGGGTTGTGGCTGACCAGCAGCACATCGTCCAGATCATCGAGATGCTCCAGGACTGTTTGCGGCCGGGTATCCGGTGTCAGCCAGTCGACCGTTTTCAACTCCGGTTCGAAACCCAGGGCTTCGCGTACCAGCTGCGCGGTCTGCTGGGCGCGCAGGTAAGGGCTGGCATAAATGGCGGTCAGCGGCTGGCCGATCAACTGCGCGGCACTGCCCAACACTTCTTCGCGACCGTGGACAGTCAGGGCCCGCTCAGGGTCTGGACGGCTGCCATGTGGCTCGGCTTCACCATGGCGCAGTACCCACAATTTCATAGCTTCGGCTCCTCGTCCTGGACCGGATGCGGCGCGGGTGCGACGACGTGAGGCGCTTCCCCCTCTGGAGTGCGTGGGGTCGGCCAGTCAGCGAACGGCCAAGGTTTCTGGTCGCTGTGGAAGGTGCCGAACCGGCCGATCTGGGCCAGGAACTGACTCAGGCTGTCGCCGAAGTTCATCAGGCTGGCACTGGGTGCGCCGTAGATCAACCGATAAATCAGTTGCACCAGCACCACGGCACCGAGGATGAATTGCGCCACCTGCCAGACCAACAGATAAATCACCATCCACAGCACACGCAGAAGGATGGATTCGTATTGCGGCTGCCCTTTCGGATCGTTCATGGTTCGCTCCTGCTTACGGTCAAATAGAGGCTCAGTTGAAACCACTGGTGGAAATGAAATCGACGTCGGTCTTCGGTTCGCCACGCATCAACAATTCGATCACCTGTTCCAGCGTGCGCCCTTCGAACAGGATCGCATGCAGCCCGGCGACCAGCGGCATGTACACGCCAGCCTCCTGGGACTTGGCCTTGAGCACCTTGAGGGTGTTTACCCCTTCGGCCACTTCGCCCAGGCGCGACACCGCCTCGTCCAGGCTCAGCCCCTGGCCCAGGGCGAAACCGACCTGGTAGTTGCGGCTCTTGGGCGAGGAACACGTGACGATCAGATCGCCCACGCCGGCCAACCCCAGGAAAGTCATCGGATTGGCGCCCTGGCTGACGGCAAAACGGGTCATTTCCGCCAGCGCCCGGGTGATCAGCATGCTCTTGGTGTTTTCCCCCATTCCCAGCGCTACGGCCATGCCGGCGATGATCGCATAGACATTCTTCAGTGCCCCGCCCAATTCCACACCGAAACGGTCGGCGCTGGCGTAGACCCGAAAGGTGCGGCCATGAAGCGCGGCCTGGACCCGCTGGCACAGTTCTTCGTCTTCACTGGCGATCACGGTGGCGGTCAAGGCGTGCTCGGCGATCTCCCGCGCCAGATTCGGGCCGGAAATCACACCGATTCGAGCCTTGGGCGCAATTTCCTCGAGAATCTCGCTCATCAGCTTGAAAGTCTGGGCCTCGATGCCCTTGGTCAGGCTCACGAGCAGCTTGCCGCTCAAGCATTCGGCATAGGGTGCCAATACCGAGCGCAAGGCACTGGACGGCAACGCGACGAAAAACAGATCGCTGCCCTGCAGAGTCGCCTGCAAGTCGGTGACCGGCTCCACTTCCGGGCGGATCTTGATGCCCTTGAGGTAACGCGGGTTCTCGCGATTGACCCGGATGGCCTCGGCCTGCTCAGGGTCACGCATCCATTGGCGTACCGGGTGACCATTCTCAGCCAGCAGGTTCGCCACGGCGGTACCGAAACTCCCGCCTCCCAGGACCGCAATCGGGCGCTGTTCAGTCATATGCAATCCGTTCATCCATACCAAGTGGCAATGCGGGGCATTATACGGAGCGGCCGGATCGCGACCAGCCCCGGCAACAATTACTGCCAGCTGTAGGAAGCTGACCATCAATTCCTAGGAAAATGCTGTCAACGTGAATGGAAAAGTCGTTCAGCTCAGTTAACATGCCCGCCATTCCTTCGTTTTCAAAGGCTGTGCCGTGTTCGTTGGCCCTTCCCGTCCAGGTTCGTCACTGCTATTGGCGCTGATCATCAGCCCGCCAGTGCTGGCCGACGACTTGTTCGTGGACAGCCAACCCCTGCCCCAAGTGTTGACGGCCACGCGCCTGAAGCAATCGCCGGCTGCGGTGCCGGGCAGCATGACCGTACTCGACAGCGAACTGATCAAGGCCAGCGGCGCCCGGGACATCAGCGAAGTGCTGCGCCTGGTGCCGGGCATGATGGTCGGCAATATCAGCGGCAACCAGGCCGCCGTGAACTACCACGGCACCAACGCCAGCGAAGCCCGACGCATGCAGGTGCTGATCGATGGCCGCTCGGTGTACCGCGCCGGCCTGGCCACGGTGGACTGGAGCGATATTCCGGTGGCCATGGAAGACATCGACCGGATCGAAGTCTTCCGCGGGCCCAACACCGTCAGCTACGGCGCCAATGCGCTGATGGCGGTGGTCAACATCATCACCCGCGCCCCCGCCGACAGCCACGGCACCCGGCTGAAAATCACCCGGGGCCAGCGGGGCATCAGCGACTGGTACGCCAGCCAGGGCAGTGGCTGGGAAGGCGGCGACCTCCGGCTGTCGCTGTCTGGCCAGGAAGACGACGGCTTTGACAGCGACCGCAATGACGCCGATTACCGCGACAGTCGTCGCCTCAACCGCTTCAACCTGTCCGTCAGTCAGACGTTGAACGAGCAGCAGAGCATCGACTGGCAATTGAACGCCAAGGACGGGACCAATCAACGGCCCTATACCTACCATCCGGTGTTCGCCGGGATTACAGCCGCCGGCGACAATTCCGACGTCATCGCCAAGGATTACGCCGGTTCGCTACGCTGGAACCTGGACCTGGACCCCAACCACAGCCTTTATGTACAAGGCTCGATCCAGCACTGGGATCGCCAGCAGACCTGGCGCGCCTGCGATGCCGAGGTGTCCTTCAGCCCGCAACTGACCGACCTGTGGCTGCTCAATCCCAACTACGCCGAGAAGCTGGCACGCAATATCCCCAGCTTCACCAGCACGGGCGCGCCGCCCGGCACGCCACAGGAACAGGCGCTGGCCAATCAGGTGCTCGACCAGTGGCGCAACGGCGCCTCGCAAACCCTGTGCGGGGACATCGACCAAAGCGCCCGAGAGTCGCGCTACGATCTGGAGATCCAGGACACCCTGAGCCTGTCCGACAGCCTGCGCCTGGTCACCGGGGCGAATTACCGCTACGACCGGGCGAACTCCGAGACGTACTTCAACGGCACGCTGGACGACACGACCTGGCGGCTGTTCGGCCAGTTCGAATGGCGAGCCAGTGAACACTGGCTGTTGCAGGGCGGCGCGATGTTAGAAGACACGCGCCTGACCGGAAGCTCGCTGACCCCTCGGGTGGCGGTCAACTACCTGATCACCCCGCGCCAAGGCCTGCGAGCGGTGTATTCCGAAGCCGTGCGCTCCCCGGACATGTTCGAGAACAACGTCAACTGGAGCTATCAGGTCACCAACCTGCAGCCCACCGCCTTCGGCCAGCGCAGCGCCCGTTACTTTGTCCAGACCCGTGGCCCGGGGAACCTGGAACAAGAGCACATGCGCTCCCGGGAATTGGGCTACAACGGCTATTTCATGAAGTTGGGCCTGACGGTCGATGTGAAGCTGTTCCATGACGAAATCACCGGCATGATCAGCGAACCACTGCGCAACAATCAGTACATCGCCAGCAACAGCAACGAATCGCAATTCTCCGGGGCCGAAACCCAGGTCGACTGGCGAATGACCAGCGCCGACCGCCTGCGCCTGACCTACGCCTACGTCGATGCCTCGGCCAGCAATCCTCTCGACGAACAACTGACCGCCCGCAACAGTGGTTCGGCCGGCTGGCTGCGGGACTGGGGCCGGGGCTGGAACAGCTCGGTCTTCTATTACGCCGCCGATGCCCTTAACGGCTATAGCTTCGAACGGGTCGACACCCGCCTAGCCCGACGCATCCCGCTGGGCAAGGCCAACCTGGAGCTGGCGGGTGTCCTGCAACAACGCCTCGACAATCAGCCCACCACCTTCGTCGACAACCGCTACGACTCCCGTCATGTTCTGTATTTCAGCGCGGAGTTGTCCTTCTAGTGGCCCGGGGCCGACTACGCAAGACGCCATTTCATGGCCGCCTGGCGCTTGCACTATGCCTGGTGTTTGCAGGGCTGCTGGTGACGGTAGAGGCCCGCGCCGCCGAGATTCTGCTGACCGGCGTCGAGGACAGCCCCGGCGTCAAGTCCTTCACCCAGGCCCTCAAGGCCCTGCGTCCCGAGGACACTGTGCGGTTCACCCCGCTGGCGGACCTGCCGGCGCCGGACAAGTTGCCAAGCAGTGTCCGTCTGGTCCTGCTGGACCTGCCCAGCCTCGACTGGCGCCTGCAAGACGCCCGCGGACCGGCCACTCTGGTGCTGCGCATCAGTCGCCAGCAAGCCCGGGACCGCTTGGGCGACGCAACGCCCGATCACCTTAGCCTGCTTTGGAGCGACCCACCCATGGTGCGGCAACTGCGGCTGATCCGTACGGTCCTGCCGCAAGTGCGGCGGGTCGGCGTGTTGTTCAACAGGCACAGTGAATTTTTGCTCAAGGAACTGCGCCAGGCAGCCATACCGCTCGGCCTGGAAATCGTCGCCGAGCGCTGGGACGACACCAGCGACAGCCGCCCCCTGCAAAACCTGCTG
The DNA here is from genome assembly GCF_030064125.1 of Pseudomonas sp. G2-4. NCBI lineage: Bacteria > Pseudomonadati > Pseudomonadota > Gammaproteobacteria > Pseudomonadales > Pseudomonadaceae > Pseudomonas > Pseudomonas sp. G2-4. Next base: position 4,742,537 of record NZ_CP125957.1, read on the forward strand.
GGCCAGAGCGATGTGCTGTTGGGCCTCGACGACCCCGACCTGTACAACCCCAAGACCGTGAAAAACCTCTTGCTCAGCAGCTACGCCCGGCAACGTGCGCTGATCGGACCAAGCGCCGCGTTCGTCAAGGCCGGCAGCCTGGCCAGCACCTACAGCGATCAGGACGATTGGCTGGCGATTCTCGACGAGCTGCTCGACCGCCCCGCCGCCACCTGGCCACGCACCCTGTATCCGCCCCGTTTCAAGGTCTTGAGCAACCGCCAGGTCACCCGCTCACTGGGGCTCGAACCGATTGATGCCGAATCCGTCGCTGCAACGTTGGCCGAAGGAGAACACCGCCCATGACCTTGCGTCGCCGTTGGGACATCAATACCCGCACCCAGCTCATCGCCCTCGGCCCGGCGTTGCTGCTGACCGTACTGTTGATCAGCTTCTTTACTTTCGTGCGGATCCAGGACTTGCGCCAGGAGCTCAATCACACCGGGCAACTGATCGCCAATCAACTGGCTCCGGCCACGGAATACGGGGTGATTTCCGGCAACAAGGAGGTACTGGAAAGCCTGCTGACTGCCACCCTGGCGACTCCCCACGTGCGTTTTCTGGAGATTCAGGACCGCACGAACCGGGCGCTGGTATACGTCGAGCAATCCGAACCCACCGACGACCACTCCCAACAGGTCGAAGTGTTCCAGGCCCCGGTTCGTCTGCAACGCATTGCCCTGAATAATGATTTCCTGCAAGGCGACAGCGCTCCCACTGAGGTCCCCGGTGAGGATTACCTGGGCCGCGTGATCGTTGGCATGTCCAGTGACGCCTTTAGCCAGCGGCAGCAGGAAATTTTGTTCAAGGCTGCCATCCTGGCGCTGTTCGCCTTGCTGTTTACCTTTCTGGTGGCGCGTCGCCTGGCCTCGAACCTGTCCCGTCCGATCCGCGACATCGGCAACGCGGTCAAGGCGATCCAGCAAGGCGACTACAGCACGCCGCTGCCCATCGTCGACGAAGGCGAACTGGGGGCCCTGTCGCGGCACATCAACAACCTGGCCGATGGGCTCGAGCAAGCCAGCCGTGAACAACACCAGGCCATGGCGCAACTGATCAAGACCCGGGAAGAAGCGGAAAAGGCCAACAGCGCCAAGTCCGAGTTCCTGGCGATGATGAGCCATGAACTGCGCACGCCCATGAACGGCGTACTGGGCATGCTGCAATTGCTGGAAACCACCCGGATGACCGACGAGCAGCATGAGTACACGGCGCTGGCGTCCGAATCCACCGAGCACCTGCTGAAAGTCATCAACGACATCCTCGACTTTTCGCGCATCGAGCGCTCGGCCCTGGAGCTGGAACACATCCCGTTCAATCTGGCGGAGCTGGTGGGCAGTTGCGCCCAGTCGTTCCAGCACAGCGCCGCGCAACGCAAACTGGGCCTGGACCTGCTGATCCCCGACGACATGCAAGCCTTGCAGGTCCAAGGCGATCCGACGCGGATCCGGCAGATCCTGGTGAACCTGATCGGCAACGCGCTGAAATTCACCGAGCAAGGTCAGGTCACCGTGCAGTGCCAATGGCAGGCCCTGGATCACGAATTGTTGTGGTTCACCTGCACGGTGCGTGACAGCGGCATTGGCATTCCGGTCGAGAGCCTGGAGCGCATGTTCGACGCCTTCCAGCAAGCCGACAGTTCGATCTCCCGGCGTTACGGTGGCACCGGCCTGGGCCTGCCGATCGCCCGCACCCTGGCCGAACGCATGGGTGGCACGCTGCGGGCCCAGAGTGACGAAGGCCTGGGCTCAGTATTCACCCTCGAAATTCCGCTGGCCCGGTCGCGGCAGATCCCACCGCCCCTGGTGCCACGCCTGTCGAGCCGCAGTGGCGAAGGCGAAGGCCGTAACGTGCTGTTGGTCGAGGACAACCCGGTCAATCAGACGGTGATCGAAGCCATGCTGCGCAGCCTGGGCTTCACGGTCAGCGTTGCCGTCGACGGCGCCCAGGCCGTACGCAGCGCCGAAAGCCTGATTTTCGAAGCGATCCTCATGGATTGTCGACTGCCCATCATCGACGGCTACGAAGCCACGCGACAGATCCGCCAGCTACCCGGCTGCAGCGACGTGCCGATCATCGCCCTGACCGCCAATGCCTTGCAGGGCGACCGCGAAGCCTGCCTGGCAGCGGGTATGAACGATTACCTGGCCAAGCCGTTCAAACGCGTTGACCTGCAGCAAATTCTGCAGCGTTGGGTGGATTAGTGGCCGGTGTGACTGGCGTGAAAGGCGAAAGTGCGGCAGTCTTAGGCACCCGAACAAGCCTCGATTGGGGCTTGAATAAAAATTTCAGTGCACAGGTGTACATTCATTTCCCGTGTGCTGTGACTTTCACTACAACGCAATAGTCTATGGGTAGGCTGTCGATTCGAGGCATGAACGCTTCGATCGGCCGGGAAGATTTGCCCCACCCTGCCGCATGGGACTATTGAGGAGCTCGCATGACCAAACAAAACGCCTTTACTCGGGAAGACCTGCTGCGCTGCAGTCGCGGTGAGCTGTTCGGCCCAGGTAACGCGCAACTGCCCGCCCCGAACATGCTGATGGTGGATCGCATCACCCATATCAGCGAAGAGGGTGGCAAGTACGGCAAAGGTGAATTGGTCGCCGAGCTGGATATCAATCCGGACCTGTGGTTCTTCGCCTGCCATTTCGAGGGTGATCCGGTGATGCCGGGCTGCCTGGGCCTGGATGCCATGTGGCAACTGGTCGGTTTCTTCCTCGGCTGGCAAGGCCTGCCGGGTCGCGGTCGCGCCCTGGGTTCAGGCGAAGTGAAGTTCTTTGGTCAGGTCCTGCCGACCGCCAAGAAAATCACCTATAACATTCATATCAAACGCGTCCTCAAGGGCAAGCTGAACATGGCCATTGCCGATGGTTCGGTGACCGTGGACGGTCGCGAGATCTACACCGCCGAAGGCCTTCGGGTCGGCGTTTTCACCTCCACTGACAACTTCTAAGGGTTATCCGCATGCGCCGCGTCGTTATCACTGGTCTGGGCATCGTTTCGTGCCTGGGCAATGACAAAGAGACCGTCTCCGCTAACCTGCGTGCAAGTCGCCCGGGCATCCGGTTCAACCCGGAATATGCCGAAATGGGTCTGCGTAGCCAGGTTTCCGGCTCCATTGACCTCAACCTCGAAGAGCTGATCGATCGCAAGATCTATCGTTTCGTCGGCCACGCGGCGGCTTACGCCTACCTGGCCATGAAGGACGCCATCGCTGACTCCGGCCTGACCGAAGAGCAAGTGTCCAACCCGCGCACCGGCCTGATCGCCGGCTCCGGTGGCGCCTCCACCTTAAACCAGATGGAAGCGCTGGACATCCTGCGCGAAAAAGGCGTCAAGCGCGTCGGCCCGTACCGCGTCACGCGGACCATGAGCAGCACCGTTTCCGCCTGCCTGGCGACACCGTTCAAGATCAAGGGCCTGAACTACTCCATCGCCTCTGCCTGCGCCACCAGCGCGCACTGCATCGGCAATGCCATGGAACAGATCCAGATGGGCAAGCAGGACGTCGTGTTCGCCGGCGGCGGTGAAGAAGAACATTGGAGCCAGTCGTTCCTGTTCGACGCCATGGGCGCCCTGTCCAGCCAGTACAACGACACCCCGGAAAAAGCCTCCCGCGCCTACGACGCCAAGCGTGACGGTTTTGTCATCGCCGGCGGCGGCGGCATGGTGGTGGTCGAGGAGCTGGAACACGCCCTGGCCCGTGGCGCGAAAATCTACGCGGAAGTCGTCGGCTACGGCGCCACTTCCGATGGCTACGACATGGTCGCCCCAAGCGGCGAAGGTGCCATCCGTTGCATGCAGATGGCCATGTCCACCGTTGATGCACCGATCGACTACCTGAACACCCACGGCACCTCGACCCCGGTCGGTGACGTGATGGAAATGAAAGGTGTGCGTGAAGTCTTCGGTGACAAGGCTCCGGCCATCAGCTCCACCAAGAGCCTGTCGGGTCACTCCCTGGGCGCCGCCGGCGTTCATGAAGCGATCTATTGCATGCTGATGATGGAAGGCAACTTCATGGCAGGTTCGGCCAACATCGACGAACTGGATCCGGAAGTGGCCGACATGCCAATCCTGACCAAGACTCGCGAAAACGCCACCATCAACACCGTGATGAGCAACAGCTTCGGCTTCGGTGGCACCAATGCCACCCTGGTATTGAAGCGCTGGCAGGGCAAGTAAGCCCCGTCACTACGCCACACAAAAAAACGCCCCGACTGGTTCGGGGCGTTTTTTTGTGCCTGCTCAATACACAGAATTGCCTGTGGTGGATGGAACTCAGCGCACCACAAACCGCTGCTGCGTCAGCAGCCGATCCCCCTGGAACACCATGAACCGCCACTCTCCCGGCACCACTTCGTGGCTTTCGGTGAACTCATAGGCCATGACATCCTGAGGCGCACCGGGCACCAGTTTCTGGATGACTTCGAGTTTATCGTGACGCACGCCATCAGGGGTGCGGATCCCGGGCGTGAAGTACAACAGGGTCAACGGCTGGTCATCAGCGACCTTGCCCGCCAACTGGTAGCGCATGCCGAACTTGGTGCCCAGCTTAGCCGGCACGCTTTCGGTCTGGCGGATCTGCTCGTTACTACGCCGCAGTACCCGCTCCCCCGATTGCAGCTCGGCTTGTGGTCCTTCGAAAACGCCGTACTCCACCGGGCCTTCGACACGGACTTCTGCCTGTGCCAGACCGCAGGTCAACAACAGCGCGACCAGTGCGCTTGAACGGGTGAGGTGCATAGTGCGCTCCTTGATTGAGATGAGCGCGAGGGTATGACGCCGTAGTGACAGGCTGATGACAAACCCTGCCCACCGATAATCCCGTGGCGAGGGAGCTTGCTCCCGCTCGGTTGCGCAGCGACCGCAAAAATACGGGGCCGCGGCGCAGCCCAGCGGGAGCAAGCTCCCTCGCCACAAAAGCCGTTCAGCGGGGGACCGAACGAGGCAACACCGCCAGGAAGTTATCCCGCGCGACCTTCCTGGCCACGTCTTCGGGCAAGGCATCCAGGAACGGATCAAAACTGCGCAACTCCTCACCCAACTTGTTGAAACGCCCTACCACGTCCGAGCCCACCATGAAGCGCTCCGGAAAGCGCTCTACCAACTGCACCCACTCCTGCCGAGGCTTGCCCGCCTCGTCCAGCAAGTAGGGCGTAAGCAGGCTCCAGGACAGGTCTACGTACAGATTGGGGTAGGACTCAAGCATCCGGGTCAAGGTCGGCAAGAGAAAATCCAGCTGGGTCTGGTGGCGATGAATTTCCATGCTGGTACCGGCATGGGCCCAGATGAACCGCGTGTGCGGATGATTACGCAGGGGCTCCTCCATTTCTGCCAGGTACAGCGGATTTTTCTCACGCTTGGAGGTGATGTTGGAATGCAGCATCACCGGCAGATCATTCTCCGCCGCCAGATGATAGATCCGGGTCATGGCTTCGTTATTGGCCCTCGGGGTATCACCCGAGGTCAACGCCGTAAGGTCATCGTGGCGGGTGAACACCTCGCCGATGCCTTGCCACAGCCCAGGGTACAGATCGAGCATGCGCTGGATATGCGCGGCGGAGTTCTTGTCGTTGGGATTGAAGCCCGACAGGAAAGGATGGAAGTGCTGGCGTTGCTCGGCGGTCAGCTTGCTCACCGCGGCGGCGACAATCACATCGGTGGCGCTGTACCAATAGGCGTCCGCATCGTCACCGGCGTAATAACGCGGACGCTTGGGCTCGTCCTCATGCCATTTCTTGGCCACCGGAATGCCAGAAATCATCACATGCTCGATGTGATTGTCCGCCATGGCTTGGAGCAGCTCGGGCATTCCGGCAGTTTCCTGAAAGAAATCGACGTAATGCATGTGCGCATCGCTGTAGGCATATTCGCGGGCCATGGCGCTGCTGCTAAAAACGACCAGCAGCCAGGTGAGGATTAAACGGGGCAAGGGCACAGGCACACTCCAAAGGTCATGAGCAGCATAGACCCCAGCCGTCCCGCCCGGGTTCAAGGCGTGCGTGCCGCGGCCACGAACGGCGGGGTATGCTTGGCACAACCGTTGTTCGACCTGGAAGCCACCATGACCACCCTCCTGACTGTTCGCCCCCGCGCAGAAGATGTCGAAGGCCAGCCGATTCTTCGCCCATTGCCATCCGCCAAGTGCCGCAGCGTCGGACCTTTCGTGTTTTTCGACCACATGCTGCAAACCACCTACCCGGCCGGCAAAGGCATGAACATCCGCCAGCATCCCCATATCGGCCTGTCCACCCTCACCTACCTGTTCGAGGGAAAACTCCAGCACAAGGACAGCCTGGGTTCCGATCAGGTGGTGGATGCCGGGGATGTCAGCTGGATGACCGCCGGCAGCGCCATTGCCCACGTCGAGCGCACGCCCGAAGCACTGTTGGGGAGTGATTTCGTCATGCACGGGTTACAAGTCTGGCTGGCCTCGCCCAAGTCCCACGAAGAGGGGCCTGGGCACTACAGCCATCATCCGGCACCCAGCCTGCCCGTCAGCGATAACCTGGGGGTGAGCATCCGGATGATCGCCGGGTCAGGCTTTTGCCTGGAATCGCCGGTACCTGTGCTGTCTCCTACGCTGTATGCCGAACTGAACCTGCAAACCGCGACGACCTTGCTGATTCCTACCGAACATGAGGAACGGGCCCTGTATGTCTTGAGCGGCGAGGCGTTGCTGGAGGGCGAGCCGGTGGAACCCCACTCGTTGGTGATACTGCCGGCTGGGGAAGAGATGACGTTGTTTGCGGGCAGTGACTGCCATGCCGTGCTGTTCGGCGGCGAACCGCTGGATGGGCCGCGGCGGATGAACTGGAACTTCGTTTCCAGCGATCCGGCCCGGATCGATGAAGCCCGCCGACGCTGGGCGGCCGGGGACTGGCCGAGCGTGCCGGGGGAAAGTGAGCGGATCGAGTTGCCCTGATTTCAGGATTGCTTGTCAGGCCGCCATCGCGGGCAAGCTCCCACATTGTATTTGAGTGATCACAGAATGTGCGTTCACAGCGGATCATTGTGGGAGCGAGCTTGCTCGCGATGGCTTTATGTCAGACAACAAGAGCATCAAATCCAGAAGCCGAGGTCAGCCCTTGAACACTTCATCCAGCAAGTTATGCATCGACCTGAAGGCACGCGCGGCGACCTTGGCGTCGTACATCATCTTGCCCGGCACATTGGCCTGCGGGTCGGTGAACGAGTGCACCGCGCCGCCGTAGCTCAGCAGTTGCCAGTCCACCCCGGCCGCATTCATTTCATCTTCGAAGGCCGGCAGTTGCTCTTTGGGTACCAATGGATCCGAGGCACCGTGCATCACCAACACCGAACCCTGGATGTTTTGCGCATCCGCCGGGTTCGGCGTATCCAGGGTGCCATGGAATGAAATCGCGGCCTTCAGCGGTGCCCCAGTACGGGCCAGTTCCAGGGCGCAGCAACCACCGAAGCAGAAACCGAACGTGGCCAACCTGGACGCATCGACCTGCGCTTCACCTTGGTTTTGCAGTTGCTCAAGCGCCGCCTGCATGCGCTTGCGCAACAGGGCCCGGTCGTTCTTGAGGGGCATCATCGCCGCCCCGGCCTCGTCGGCGCTGGTCGGGCGCACCGTCTGCCCATACAGATCGGCAATCAGTACAACGTAACCGTTGGCCGCCACTGTCTTGGCGATATCCTCGGCGCCAGCACCGACGCCCATCCAGTTCGGCGCCATCAACAAACCAGGGCGCGAGCCCTGCTGGCTAATGTCGAAGGCCAGACGGCCTTCATAGGTTTGACCTTCGATCTGATAGACCAGTGAACGAACCGTAACCTGACTCATGACGGACTCCTCTTTAATCGGAACACCAGAAATGAAAAAACCCGCCGAAGCGGGTTTTTCCTGCACTTGATTAAGCTGACAGTTCAACCAGCAGCTTGTTCAGGCGACGCACATACGCCGCCGGGTCCTTCAAGCTGTCGCCAGCCGCGAGGGCTGCCTGGTCGAACAGGATGTGCGACAGGTCACCGAAACGCTCTTCGCTCTGCTCGTTGTCGAGTTTTTCCACCAGCGGGTGGGCCGGGTTGAATTCGAAGATCGGCTTGGAGTCCGGAACCTTCTGGCCGCTGGCTTCGAGGATCTGGCGCATCTGCAGGCCGAGGTCCTGCTCGCCGATGGCCAGGATCGCCGGAGAGTCGGTCAGGCGGTGAGAGACGCGCACTTCGCTGACAACATCACCCAGGGCAGTCTTGATCCGCTCGACCAGACCTTCCTTGCTCTTGGCGACTTCCTCGGCGGCTTTCTTGTCTTCTTCCGAATCCAGGTTGCCAAGGTCCAGGTCTCCACGGGCCACGTCGACAAAGCTCTTGCCGTCGAACTCGTTGAGATAGCTCATCAGCCACTCGTCGATGCGGTCAGTCAGCAGCAGCACTTCGATGCCTTTCTTGCGGAAGACTTCCAGGTGCGGGCTGTTCTTGACCTGTGCATAAGTTTCACCGGTCAGGTAGTAGATCTTGTCCTGGCCTTCCTTGGCGCGGGCCAGGTAATCGGCCAGACCGACGATCTGCTCGCCATCGTCACCCTGGGTCGAGGCAAAGCGCAGCAGGCCGGCGATCTTCTCTTTGTTGGCGAAGTCTTCGGCCGGACCTTCTTTCATCACCTGGCCGAAGTTCTTCCAGAAGCTCTTGTACTGCTCGGGCTCGTTCTTCGCCAGTTTTTCCAGCATGTCCAGGACACGCTTGGTCAGCGCCGACTTCATGGAGTCGATGATCGGATCTTTCTGCAGGATTTCCCGCGACACGTTCAGCGACAGGTCGTTGGAGTCCACGACACCCTTGATGAAACGCAGGTACAGCGGCAGGAATGACTCGGCCTGGTCCATCACGAACACCCGCTGCACATACAATTTCAGGCCGCGGGGCGCTTCGCGCTGGTACAGGTCGAACGGCGCACGGGCCGGCACGTACAGCAGCGAGTTGTATTCCAGCTTGCCTTCGACCTTGTTATGGCTCCAGCTCAGCGGGTTCTCGTAGTCGTGGGCGATGTGCTTGTAGAACTCCTGGTATTCCTCGTCCTTCACCTCGGTGCGTGGACGCGTCCACAGGGCACTGGCGCGGTTGACGGTTTCCCATTCCACTTCAGGCTTTTCTTCGCCTTCGGCAGCGGTGACTTCCTTCGGCAGCTCGATTGGCAGTGCGATGTGGTCGGAGTACTTCTTGATGATGTTGCGCAGGCGCCAGCCATCGGCGAACTCGTCCTCACCGGACTTGAGGTGCAGCACGATGCGCGTACCGCGGTCAGCCTTGTCGACCGTGGCGACTTCAAACTCGCCTTCGCCCTTGGACGACCAGTGCACGCCTTCGCTCGCAGCGAGGCCGGCACGGCGGCTGAACACTTCGACCTGATCGGCCACGATGAACGCGGAATAGAAACCAACGCCGAACTGACCGATCAGGTGGGAATCTTTTTTCTGATCGCCGGAAAGGTTTTTCATGAAATCGGCGGTGCCGGACTTGGCGATGGTGCCCAGGTGCGTGATCACCTCTTCGCGGCTCATGCCGATGCCGTTGTCTTCGAGGGTGACGGTTTTCGCGTCCTTGTCGAAGCTCACACGGATTTTCAGCTCAGCGCCGCCTTCCAGCAGTTCAGGCTTGGAAAGGGCTTCGAAACGTAATTTGTCGACAGCGTCAGAGGCGTTCGAAATCAGCTCGCGAAGGAAAATTTCCTTATTGGAATACAGCGAGTGAATCATCAGGTGCAGCAGTTGCTTCACCTCGGTCTGGAAGCCCAGGGTTTCCTTTTGAGTTTCCACGCTCATGGTCATCAAACTCCAAGTGGATGGTGGTGTCCGCCTCGCTGAGATTGGCGGCGGGATGTCCTCAAGGTGGGGGCAACGGTGATGATTTCAAGGGCAGTCGGGTTTTGAGGGCTCCTGGATCTTGAAATGCGCCCGGGCGGTGGCGATGGGCTCGGCTTCGACGTCCTGCCAGGCGGTGATCGCCACGTTGGCCACGCGCCGCCCCTGACGCCAGACCTGGCACTTGGCATAGGTGTCGCGAAATTGCCCGGCGCGCAGGTAATCCAGGGAAAAATCGATGATTTTCGGCACGCCCGGGGCGCCAGTGGCGATCAATAAATGAACGGCAGCCGACAGCTCCATGAAACCGGCAATGACCCCGCCATGGATCGCCGGCAGTAAAGGGTTACCAATGTTGTCCTTGTTGGCCGGCAGCCGGAACAGCAGTTCATCACCTTGGCGTGTGCACTCCACGCCAATCAGTTGCGCATAGGGAATCGAGGCCAGCAGCAGCGCGTAGTCGCCCCGTTCACAGGCCTGGCGCAGGTGTTCCTCAGTGACATCGCTCATGGTCTGTCTACGATGGCCGCTGGGCCACCCCTCTTGAATCCTCTGGCGTGGTCGCCCAGGCGCATGAAAGTGCCCACCACATGGGCGATGGGTTGCTCGGGGTCGTCCTGCCAGGCAAAACCCCGGCTGAAGATCACGTCCGGGGTGACCCGGTAGCACTGGGCGAAGCCATAGATGTCCTTGTGGGGCTCGGCGGCGTGCATGTAGTCGATGCGCAGGTCCAGGGTCGGACAGACCTCGAACTGCGGCAACACGCACAAGGTCGACATGCCACACGCGGTGTCCATCAATGAAGTCAGCGCCCCGCCGTGGATGATCCCGGTAAGGGGGTTGCCGACGATCCGGGGGCTGTAAGGCAAAATCACGGTCAATCCTTCGCGACTGGCGCTGTGCAGCTTCAAGCCCAGTACCTGGCAATGTCTCAGTGCGGATAAAAAGCGTGTCGCACGCTCAAAAACGGGATCATCGGCCATTGGAATTAACACTCCAGTTAGTCATGAGGCCTGGTAACAGCCCCCTCCATAAAGTTCCATTCCTGGGCAACGTTATATATCTGTAACGCAGCAGGAACTTAATCTGAGGGGCGGCGTTCAAAAGGCCAGTAGTTATTTCCATAAGGAGAAACACCCCATGCGTAAGACTTTTGCTATTGCCTTGATGTTGGCCGCCTCCCTCGGTCTCGCTGCCTGCGATAAAAAATCCGAGGACAAAGCTCAAGATGCCAACCAACACGCTGAGCAAGCTCAGCAAGACATGAACAAAGCACAGGATAAAGTGAACGACGCGGCGAAAGAAAACGCCGAAGCCGCCAAAGCTCAGGCTGAATCGAACGAAGCCGCTACGCAGGAAGCCCCTGCTACCGCGCCTAAAACCAACTGATACGGTTTTAGCGAAAAAAGAAAACCCGCCTGGTGCGGGTTTTCTTTTGCCTGCGATTTAGCCGATCGTTCAGGCGGCTTCCTTGCCCACTTCAGGCAATGGCGCCTCCGTAGGGGTATAGACCATCACGTCCAGCACGTCGGAATGAAACTCCCGCTGGTACAGCACAAACACCACGCCGGCACTCATCAACATGAACAACCAGGGGCTGACGAACCACGCCAACATGGTCATGCCGAAGTAATAAGCGCGCAGGCCGAAGTTGAACTGGTTGGCGGCCATGGAAATCACCCGCGCCGCTCTTAGTGCAAAGGCCTTGCGCTCCTGCTCAGATACATGACGCTCACCGATCATCGGCGCCGACCCCACCAGGACCGCCGCGAAGTTGTATTGGCGCATGCACCAGCTGAAGGTGAAGAACGCATACACAAATACCAACGCCAGGCAGAGCAACTTGACTTCCGCCATGCCTTGGGAGGCTTGCTGCACCATGGGCAGGTCGGCCAGCAACGACACTGCACGATCCGACGCCCCGAGCACCGTCAGGATACCGGCCAGGATGATCAGCGTGCTGGAAGCGAAGAATGAGGCGTTGCGCTCCAGATTACCGATCACGCTGGCATCGGCGATGCGGTTCTCGCGTAACAGCATGCGGCGCATCCAGTCCTCGCGGTACAGGTGCATCACGCTGGCCAGGCAAGCGGTGTCGCGAGCCTTCCAGGTGGCATAACGGGTATATCCGCCCCAGCAGATGATGAACCAGACGGCGGCAAGGAGATGGATCAGGTTGGCTTGGATGAATGACATTCGATTTCCTGTGTGTCTAAAAACATGACGTCTAAAGCCAGACTTGCCTTGAAATGCCGACCTGTGGGAGCGAGCTTGCTCGCGATTGCGGTCCATCAGACACGTTGATGTTGACTGATATGGCGCTATCGCGAGCAAGCTCGCTCCCACAAGGTTCTGTGCAAGCCTTTCAAGATACTGCTTCGACGTTAGTCCACGGAAAAAGACACCGCACCCAAAAAAAATGCCCCGTATCGATTGAGACGGGGCATTTCGGTTTCTATCGGTGGCGCTGTTGTAGCCGCTTAGGCCAAGGCTTCGCTGCGCTTGCCCAGCAGGCGGTCGCACACCACGGCAACCGCCAGGGTCATCACCGAAGGCACCAGCCAGGCCAGTCCCTGCTCGCTCAGTGGCAGGTGGGCCAGCTGCGTCGGCATCCAGTCCGCCAACCCGGCGCCTTTGAGCGCATCGATCAGGCCGAACAGGAACGACACCAGCATTACCGGGCCGACTATGCGCCCCTGCTCATGCCAGAAGTCCTTGCAGAAACTCAGGGCCACCAGGGCGATGCACGGCGGGTAGATCGCGGTCAGGACCGGAATCGAGAACGCGATCAGCTTGGTCAGGCCCAGGTTGGACACCAACAGCGAAAACGCCGCCAGGATCACCACCAGGGTCTTGTAGGACAGCGGCAGGACGCGGCTGAAGTACTCGGCGCAGGCGCAAGTCAGGCCGACCGCAGTGACCAGGCACGCCAGGGAGATCAGCACGGCAAGGAAACCGCTGCCCAGGCTGCCGAAGGTGTGTTGCACGTAGGCATGCAGCACAGCCGCACCGTTACTAGCGCCCGCGGCCACTTCATGGCTGCCGGAGCCGAGGCGGAACAGGCTGACGTAGACCAGCGCCAGGCCCACCCCGGCGATCAGCCCGGCGATGATGGCGTAGCGGGTGATCAGGGCCGGTGACTCAACGCCCCGGGAGCGGATTGCGTTGACGATGACGATGCCAAACACCAAGGCGCCCAAGGTATCCATGGTCAGGTAACCATTGATGAAACCTTGGGAGAACGGCGCCGCGACGTATTCAGGTGTCGCCACACCGATATCCCCGACAGGCAAGGCAAACGCGGCGATGCCCAGCACAGCCAGGGCGATGATTTTCAGCGGCGCGAGGAAGCGTCCGACGGTGTCCAGCAAGCGACCCGGATAGAGCGAGATAAAGAACACCAGCAGGAAATACACAGCGCTGTAGAGAAACAATGCCAGAGGGCTTTCGCCGGTCAACGGCGCCAGGCCGACTTCAAACGAGACGGTGGCGGTACGTGGCGTGGCGAACAATGGACCGACAGCCAAGTAGCACACCGCCGCCAGCAAACCACCGGCGACTTTGCCGATGGGGCTGCTCAAGGCGTCCATCGCGCCACCGACCTTGGCGAGCGCAACGACCGTGATGACCGGCAAGCCGACCGCCGTGATCAGGAACCCCAGCGCCGCCATCCAGACATGAGGCCCGGACTGCAAACCAACGATAGGCGGGAAGATGATGTTGCCAGCCCCGACGAACAGGGCAAATGTCATGAAACCAAGCGCCAGGATGTCCTGGCCTTTCAACACTTTCATTAAGGAAACCACACTACTGAATCGGAATTTAGAGAGGGATTTCCCTTATGGGTGAGGGAAATGCTGCCGATCCGTATAAGACCGACCCGTTTAGCGCGTCGCTTCCTTGTGGGCAGCGGTCGCAAAAATGGCTGCTAGCCTAACGAATTTGCATGAAAAACGCACTGTTAAGGGGCGAAGTATCCGATACACGACATTTTAGTGTCGCGTTTACGACTCTATTTTTCGGCTCGCCCCGGTTGATGGGTCGCTATATGCCCCGTGGCGAGGGAGCTTGCTCCCGCTGGACTGCGCAGCAGCCCCCATACAGAACAGGCGACCGTATCTATATACAGACGAAACGCGTTACCTGGTTTACGACTGCTACGCAGCCGAGCGGGAGCAAGCACCCTTGCCACAAAAGCCACCGCCACAGCACATGAATTCTCAAAGGCCAGAAACGACAAAGGCCACCCGAAGGTGGCCTTTGTTGCTGGAACGAAAAGGTCAGCCGAAGCTTACTTCTTCATTTCCCAGCCAGTCAGCTCGGCCAAGGCCTTGCCGATGTCTGCCAGCGAACGCACGGTTTTTACACCTGCGTCTTGCAGAGCAGCGAATTTCTCGTCTGCAGTGCCTTTGCCGCCAGAGATGATTGCGCCAGCATGGCCCATGCGCTTGCCCGGAGGAGCAGTCACACCCGCGATGTAGGAAACAACCGGCTTGGTCACGTTTGCCTTGATGTAGGCAGCCGCTTCTTCTTCAGCCGAACCGCCGATCTCACCGATCATCACGATCGCTTCGGTCTTCGGGTCTTCCTGGAACAGCTTCAGGATATCGATGAAGTTCGAACCCGGGATCGGGTCACCGCCGATGCCGACGCAAGTCGACTGACCGAAACCGGCGTCAGTGGTCTGCTTCACAGCTTCGTAAGTCAGGGTGCCGGAACGGGAAACGATACCGACCTTGCCTGGCAAGTGAATGTGACCTGGCATGATGCCGATCTTGCATTCGCCTGGGGTGATCACGCCTGGGCAGTTAGGGCCGATCAGGGTGATACCCAGCTCGTCGCACTTGACCTTGGCTTCCAGCATGTCGATGGTCGGGATGCCTTCGGTGATGCAGACGATCAGCTTGATGCCGCCGAACGCTGCTTCAAGGATGGAATCCTTGCAGAAAGGAGCTGGAACGTAGATCACGCTGGCGGTGGCGCCAGTGGCAGCTACAGCGTCTTTCACGGTGTTGAAGACCGGCAGGCCCAGGTGCTCGGTGCCGCCTTTGCCCGGAGTTACGCCGCCAACCATCTTGGTGCCGTACTCGAGCGCTTGCTGGGTGTGGAAACTACCTTGCGAACCGGTAATACCCTGGCAGATAACCTTGGTGTCTTTATTGATCAGGACGCTCATTATTTGCCCTCCGCAGCTTTAACGACTTGTTGAGCAGCGTCGGTCAGGCTGGTAGCAGCGATGATGTTCAAACCGCTTTCTGCCAGTACTTTAGCGCCCAGCTCAGCGTTGTTGCCTTCGAGGCGAACAACAACCGGGATTTTCACGCCGACTTCTTTCACGGCGCCAATGATGCCTTCGGCAATCATGTCGCAACGAACGATGCCGCCGAAGATGTTGACCAGTACCGCAGCGACGTTAGTGTCGGACAGGATGATCTTGAACGCTTCGGTAACGCGTTCCTTGGTAGCACCGCCGCCTACGTCGAGGAAGTTGGCTGGCTTGCCGCCATGCAGGTTGACGATGTCCATGGTACCCATGGCCAGGCCGGCACCGTTGACCATGCAGCCGATGTTGCCTTCCAGGGCTACGTAGTTCAGTTCGAACTTGGCAGCGTGCGCTTCGCGCGGATCGTCTTGCGACGGATCGTGGAAAGTCTTCAGCTTAGGCTGACGGTACATGGCGTTGGCGTCGATGTTGATCTTGGCATCGAGGCAGTGCAGATCGCCGTCGGCCTTGATCACCAGCGGGTTCACTTCCAGCAGTGCCAGGTCGTGGTCCTGGAACAGCTTGGCCAGACCTACAAAGATCTTGGCGAATTGAGTGACCTGCTTACCTTCCAGGCCCAGCTGGAATGCCAGCTCGCGACCCTGGAATGGCTGAGCGCCAACCAGTGGATCGATGGTGGCCTTGAGGATTTTCTCAGGGGTATCGTGAGCGATTTTCTCGATGTCCACGCCACCTTCGGTGGAGGCCATGAACACGATACGGCGGCTCGAACGGTCAACGACAGCGCCCAGGTACAGCTCTTTAGCGATATCAGTGCACGATTCAACCAGGATCTTGGTGACTGGCTGACCGTTGGCGTCAGTCTGGTAGGTCACCAGACGCTTGCCCAGCCATTGCTGTGCGAAGGCTTTGGCGTCTTCTTTGCTGCGAACCAGCTTGACGCCGCCCGCTTTACCGCGACCACCGGCGTGAACCTGGGCTTTGACAACCCATTCGCTGCCGCCGATTTTGTCGCAAGCTTCTGCTGCCGCTTCCGGGGTGTCTACCGCGTAGCCGGTGGATACTGGCAGGCCGTACTCAGCGAACAGCTGCTTACCCTGATACTCGTGAAGATTCATGCTTATTACCGTCTTCGTTAGGTACTGCGCATTCGGTGCTGCACCGTTCTGGTGCCGCACCACCTGTGACTGCTGCTTGCGTAGCTTTCCAGTTAACCGGTGCAGCTACGCAAGGCTGCGTCCAGCGGATATTCCGCGGTGAGTCTTGCTCGCAAGGCTCACGACGGGCCATACCGCCGTGGTTTCTTATTGTCTATTAACGCTTCTTGCGGTTGGCCACGTGGATGGCGCCGCCATTTACGGCCAGGGCCGCTTCGTGCAAGGCTTCGGACAGGGTCGGATGGGAGAAGACCATCATGCCCAGATCTTCAGCGCTGGTGCCGAATTCCATACCGATCGCGCCTTGCTGTACCAGCTCGGCAGCGCTTGGGCCAATCACGTGAACGCCCAATACGCGATCCGTCTTGGCATCGGCGATGACTTTCACAAAACCGCCGGTGTCGTTGGCTGCCATGGCACGACCACTGGCGGCGAACGGGAAGGTGCCGACGTTAACTTCAACGCCTTCGGCTTTCAAGGCCTGCTCGGTTTTACCAACCCATGCGATTTCCGGGTGGGTGTAGATAACCGATGGGATCAGGTCGTAGTTCATCTGGGCCTTGTGGCCCTTGATGCGCTCGACAACCATGATCCCTTCTTCGGACGCCTTGTGCGCCAGCATCATGCCGCGAACCACGTCACCGATGGCGTAGACGCCCGGTACAGTGGTGGCGCAGAAATCGTCAACCTGGATGAAACCACGCTCATCCAGCTTCACTTCACAGTCGGCAGCCAACAGGTCGGTGGTCACCGGACGACGGCCGACCGCAACGATCAGCTTGTCGAAGGTGATGGTCTGTTCGCCGTTGGCGTCGGTGTAGTTCACCACGACTTCTTCGCCGTTGACCTTGGAGCCGGTCACGCGAGCGCCCAGCTTGATGTCCAGACCCTGTTTGGTCAGGGTTTTCAGTGCTTCCTTGGAAACCGCGGCGTCAGCGGCCATCAGGAAGGTGTCGAGGGCTTCCAGCACGGTCACTTGCGAGCCCAGGCGCGACCATACCGAACCCAGCTCGAGGCCGATCACACCAGCGCCGATCACGCCCAGGCGTTTTGGCACGGATTGGAATTCCAGGGCGCCGGTGGAATCGACGATCACGTTCTGGTCGACCGGAGCCGGTGGAATGTCGATCGGACGCGAACCCGGTGCCAGGATGACGTTTTCGGCTTCGATCACTTCAACCGAGCCGTCTGGCTTGGTCACTTCGACTTTCTTGCCCAGCAGCAGCTTGCCGTGGCCCTGGATCGAGGTCACGCCGTTGGCCTTGAACAGGGTGGCAACACCGCTGGTCAGGTTCTTGACGATGCCAGCCTTGCGGCCAACCATCGCGGCGACGTCCATTTTCACTTCACCGGTGGAAATACCGTGAACGTTGAAGCTTTCTTTCGCTTCCTTGTATTTCCAGGAGCTGTCCAGCAGCGCCTTGGAAGGAATGCAGCCGACGTTCAGGCAAGTACCGCCGAGGGCCAGTTTGCCCTCGCCATCGGTGTATTTCTCGATGCAGGCAGTGGTAAGGCCCAGTTGCGCAGCCTTGATGGCCGCTACGTAGCCGCCAGGGCCCGCACCAATCACTACCACGTCGAATTTCTGAGTCATGAGTCATTCCTTTTCGAATCAAACCGGACGATCACTTGTGATGACCGTCGAGGGACGAAACCGGTTGTTTCAGCAAGAGGCCGGTCGACAGACCGGCCCTCGCGGCGAAAATCAGATATCCAGCAGCAGACGAGCCGGATCTTCAAGCAGGTTCTTGATGGTAACCAGGAAAGTCACGGCTTCCTTACCGTCGATCAGGCGGTGATCGTAGGACAACGCCAGGTACATCATCGGACGGATAACGACTTGGCCGTTGATCGCCATCGGACGCTGCAGGATGTTGTGCATGCCCAGGATCGCCGCTTGCGGCGGGTTGACGATCGGGGTCGACATCATCGAACCGAATGTACCACCGTTGGTGATGGTGAACGTACCGCCGGTCATCTCTTCGATGGACAGCTTGCCGTCACGGGCCTTCTTGCCGAAGGTGGCGATGCCGCCTTCGATTTCGGCCAGGCTCATCAGTTCGGCGTTACGCAGGACCGGAACCACCAGGCCACGGTCGCTGGAGACCGCAACACCGATGTCGGCATAGCCGTGGTAGACGATGTCGGAGCCGTCGATCGACGCGTTGACGGCCGGGTAGCGTTTCAGCGCTTCGGTGGCAGCCTTGACGAAGAACGACATGAAGCCCAGGCGTACGCCGTTGTGGGACTTCTCGAACAGATCCTTGTACTTCGAACGCAGGGCCATGACTTCGGTCATGTCGACTTCGTTGAAAGTGGTCAGCATCGCCATGTTCGACTGGGCTTCGACCAGGCGCTCGGCAACCTTGGCCCGCAGGCGGGTCATCGGAACGCGTTTTTCAACGCGATCACCGGCAGCGAATACCGGAGCAGCGGCGGCAGGTGCAGCAGGCTTGGCCGGCGCAGCGGCTGGCGCGGCCTTCTTGGCGGCAACGGCTGCAACCACGTCTTCCTTGGTCACGCGACCGCCCTTGCCGGTGCCGGCAACGGAAGCGATGTTGATGCCGTTCTCTTCGGCGATCTTGCGAGCGGCCGGGGCAGCGACTGGATCGTCTTCGCCATCGGCGGCTGGAGCAGCGGCCTGGGCAGCGGCAGGAGCAGCAGCGGCGGCCGGAGCAGCGGCAGCAGCACCGCCCTCTTCGATCGAGCCCAGTACCTGGTTGGACAGGACGGTAGCGCCCTCTTCGGCAACGATTGCGCCGAGCACGCCGTCAGCTTCGGCCAACACTTCCAGAACGACTTTGTCGGTCTCGATGTCGACGATCAGGTCGTCACGCTTTACAGCATCGCCAGGTTTCTTGTGCCAGGTGGCAACGGTGCCATCGGCAACCGATTCCGGGAATGACGGGGCTTTGATTTCGATAGCCATTATCTGTGGGTCCTTAAAATTCGGTTTCAGTCAGCACGAAGGCTTAAACAGTGAAAGCATCTTGCAGCAGTTTTTCCTGCTGTTCGGCGTGCATCGACGCATAACCACACGCCGGTGCAGCGGAAGCATCACGGCCAGCATACTCAAGGCCCAAGGCCTTGTTATGGTTGCCAATGCTGCGACGCAGGTGATGCTGGCTGCTGTACCAGGCGCCTTGGTTCATCGGTTCTTCCTGACACCACACCACATGGGTGAGGTTGGTGTAAGGCGCGATGGCCTCCATCAGGTCCTCTTCCGGGAACGGGTACAGCTGCTCGATACGCACGATGGCGATGTCTTCGCGGCCTTCGGCACGACGTTTTTCCAGCAGGTCGTAGTAGACCTTGCCGCTGCACAGGACCAGGCGAGTCACCTTCGCCGCGTCCAGCGTGTCGATTTCCGAAATAACGGTCTGGAAGGAGCCTTCGGCCAGGTCTTCGAGCGTGGAGATCGCCAGTTTGTGACGCAGCAGCGACTTCGGTGTCAGCACGATCAGCGGCTTGCGCAGCGGACGGATGACCTGACGACGCAGCAGGTGGTAGATCTGCGCCGGAGTTGTCGGTACGCAAACCTGGACGTTGTGCTCGGCACACAGTTGCAGGTAACGCTCCAGACGTGCCGAAGAGTGCTCCGGCCCCTGCCCTTCATAACCGTGTGGCAACAGCATGGTCAGACCGCAGAGACGGCCCCACTTGTGCTCGCCGCTGGTGATGAACTGGTCGACAACCACCTGGGCACCGTTGGCGAAGTCGCCGAACTGGGCTTCCCAGATCACCAGCGCATTCGGCTCGGTGGTGGAATAGCCATATTCGAACGCCAGGACGGCTTCCTCGGACAGCAGCGAATCGTACAGGTCGAAACGTGGCTGGCCTTTGTACAGGTGTTGCAGCGGGATGTAGGTGCTGGCGTCTTTCTGGTTGTGCAGCGCCGCGTGGCGGTGCGAGAAAGTGCCGCGGCCTACGTCCTGGCCGGTGATGCGAATCGGGTGACCTTCGAACGCCAGGGTCGCGTACGCCATGGTTTCGGCATAACCCCAGTTGATCGGCAGACCGCCGGCTTGCATCTTCTGCCGGTCTTCATAGATTTTCGCGACCTGGCGCTGGACCACGAAGCCTTCCGGGATTTCCAGCAGCTTGGCAGACAGTTCCTGCAAGGTCTTGAGGTCGAAGCGGGTATCGTGACGTGCGGTCCAGGCGTGGCCCAGATACGGACGCCAGTCCACGAACAGCTCTTTGTTCGGCTCTTTGACCAGGCTTTTTACAACATGCAGGCCGTTGTCCAGGGCATTGCGATATTCGTCGACTTTTTCCTGGACGCGCGCTGCATCCAGTACGCCGCCCTGGGTCAGGCGCTCGGAATACAGCTCACGGGTGGTGCGCTGCTTGGCGATCTGCTGGTACATCAGAGGCTGGGTGCCGCTTGGCTCGTCGGCCTCGTTGTGGCCGCGACGACGGTAGCAGACCAGGTCGATCACCACGTCACGCTTGTACTGCATGCGGTAGTCGATGGCCAACTGGGTCACGAACAGCACAGCTTCCGGGTCATCACCATTCACATGGAGAATCGGCGCCTGGATCATTTTCGCGACGTCGGTTGCGTACTCGGTGGAACGCGAGTCTTCCGGGTTGCTGATGGTGAAACCGACCTGGTTGTTGATCACGATGTGCACGGTGCCGCCGGTCTTGAAACCGCGGGTCTGCGACATCTGGAAGGTTTCCATGACCACGCCTTGACCGGCGAATGCCGCGTCACCGTGGATGGAAATCGGCAGGACTTTTTCACCAGTCGGGTCGTTGCGACGATCCTGACGGGCACGGACCGAACCCTCGACTACCGGGGAAACGATTTCCAGGTGGGACGGGTTGAAAGCCATGGCCAAGTGGACTTCGCCACCGGTGGTCATCACGTTGGACGAGAAACCCTGGTGATACTTGACGTCACCGGAACCCAGCTCGACCTTCTTCTTGCCTTCGAACTCGTCGAACAGCTCGCGCGGGTTCTTGCCGAAGGTGTTGACCAGCACGTTCAGACGGCCACGGTGGGCCATGCCGATGACAACTTCCTTGGTGCCGTAGGAACCTGAACGCTGGATCAGCTCGTCGAGCATTGGAATCAGGCTTTCGCCGCCTTCCAGACCAAAACGCTTGGTGCCCGGGTATTTGGTACCCAGGTATTTCTCCAGGCCTTCACCGGCGGTGACGCGCTCGAGCAAGTGGCTCTTGATCTCGGCGGAGTACGTCGGACGGCCACGAACGCTTTCCAGACGCTGCTGGAACCACTGGCGCTGCTCGGAATCGGTGATATGCGTGAACTCAGCGCCGATGGTGCGGCAATATGTCTGCTGCAACGCTTCGTGAATTTCGCGTAGGCTCGCTTCCTCTTTGCCGATGAACAGGTCGCCGGCACGGAAGGTCGTATCAAGATCGGCATTGGTCAAGCCGTAATGAGTGATCGACAGGTCTGCAGGTGCAGGACGCTGCCACAGCCCCAGCGGGTCCAGCTGGGCTGCCTGGTGGCCTCGCATCCGGTAGGCCTGGATCAGTCGCAGCACTTCAACTTGCTTCTTCTCGTGCTCGCTGCTCACGCTGCCGGCAGACACCGGTTGAGCGCGGCGCTGGTTCTTTGCCAGCAACACGAAATGATCGCGAATTGTCGAGTGCGAAACATCAGTGGCAGAGTTACCGTCAGCCGGCAACTTCTGAAAGTAGGTGCGCCATTCTTCTGGCACAGCGTTAGGGTCGTGCAGGTAGAGCTCGTAGAGCTCTTCCACATAGGCAGCGTTACCACCGGAGAGGTGGGCACTGTTCCACATGCGCTGCATCACGCTTTCTTGCATGCTTGGTCACCCTCGATTAGGGGAACACCATCGGCGAAAACACCGAGCAAACTTGCAGAAGTCCGAGTGCAGCGACTAAAACAAGCCACTTAGGATCACGCTGATAGTCCGGGTACCAGCCCGGATGCCCCTGCTTGTCTCATTTCTTCAAAATAAGAACTGCCGCTTTGTGAGCGGCTGTTCTGGTTATAGCTATGACGCGGGTTGAAGCCCGCGCCCTAGCCTTTACGGGTACAACGGTCCTACGGGTACAGCTGCTGAATCACACGCCGCTTTGCAGCAGCATGTTACGTACGTGTCCGATGGCCTTAGTCGGGTTCAGGCCTTTCGGGCAGACGTTGACGCAGTTCATGATCCCGCGGCAGCGGAATACGCTGAACGGGTCATCCAGTGCCGCCAGACGCTCGGACGTCTTGGTGTCACGGCTGTCTGCCAGGAAGCGATACGCTTGCAGCAGGGCGGCCGGGCCCAGGAATTTGTCCGGGTTCCACCAGAAGGATGGGCACGAGGTCGAGCAGCAGGCGCACAGGATGCACTCGTACAGACCGTCGAGCTTTTCACGCTCTTCCGGGGACTGCAGACGCTCGATGGCCGGAGCCGGCGTATCGTTCTGCAGGTATGGCTTCACCTTCTCGTATTGCTTGTAGAAGATGCTCATATCGACGACCAGGTCACGGATAACCGGCAAACCTGGCAACGGACGTACGATCAGCTTGTTGCCCTTGACCACCGCGGACAGCGGCGTGATGCAGGCCAAGCCGTTCTTGCCGTTGATGTTCATGCCGTCGGAGCCGCAAACGCCCTCACGGCAAGAGCGACGGTAGGAGAAACCTTCGTCCTGCTCTTTGATCAGGGCCAGCACGTCCAGCACCATCAGGTCTTTACCACCGGTATCGACCTGGAAATCCTGCATGAACGGCGCAGCGTCCTGATCAGGGTTGTAGCGATAAACACTGACTTGCAACATGGCGGCCACCCTTAGTAAGTCCGGATCTTGGGTTCGAACGTCGGAACGGTCTTCGGCGAGAAGTTCACGGCACGCTTGGTGACACGTTTATCACCCGGGAAGTACAAGGTGTGGCACAACCAGTTTTCGTCGTCACGGTCTTCGTAGTCTTCGCGGGCATGGGCACCACGGGACTCTTTACGCACTTCAGCCGCGATGGCGGTGGCTTCGGCCACTTCCAGCAGGTTCTGCAGTTCCAGCGCTTCGATACGTGCAGTGTTGAACGCCTGCGACTTATCGTTGATCTTCACGTTGGCAATTCGTTCACGCAATTGAGCCAACTGGGCGATACCCTTCTGCATGTATTCGCCGGTACGGAATACACCGAAGTAGTTCTGCATGCAGTTTTGCAACTCGCGACGCAGGGTCGCCACGTCTTCGCCTTCGGTACGCGCGTTCAGAGCGGACAGACGCGCCAGGGCAGCTTCAATGTTGGCATCGGTGGCATCGTCGTACTCGATACCGTCGGTCAGCGCTTTTTCCAAGTGCAGGCCGGCCGCGCGGCCGAACACCACCAGGTCGAGCAGCGAGTTGCCGCCCAGGCGGTTGGCACCGTGAACCGATACGCACGCCACTTCACCCACTGCGAACAGGCCAGGGATGATTTCGTCCACGCCTTCGGCGTTCTGGGTGATTGCCTGGCCATGAATGTTGGTGGCAACGCCGCCCATCATATAGTGGCAGGTTGGAACAACCGGAACCGGCGCGACGACCGGATCGACGTGAGCGAAGGTCTTGGACAGTTCGCAGATGCCTGGCAGGCGGCTGTGCAGCACTTCCTCGCCCAGGTGGTCGAGCTTGAGCATCACGTGGTCGCCATTCGGACCGCAACCGTTGCCAGCGATGATTTCTTTAACCATCGAACGGGCAACCACGTCACGACCGGCAAGGTCCTTGGCGTTTGGAGCATAACGCTCCATGAAACGCTCGCCGTGCTTGTTGATCAGGTAACCGCCTTCACCACGGCAACCTTCGGTGACCAGTACACCGGCGCCGGCGATGCCGGTCGGGTGGAACTGCCACATTTCGATGTCTTGTACCGGCACGCCAGCACGCAGGGCCATGCCAACGCCGTCACCGGTGTTGATCAGGGCGTTGGTGGTGGAGGCGTAGATACGGCCAGCACCGCCGGTCGCCAGCACGGTAGCCTTGGCGCGGATGTAGGTGGTTTCGCCGGTTTCGATGCAGATCGCGATCACACCGACAAAAGCGCCATCCTGGTTTTTCACCAGATCGACAGCGTAGTACTCGTTCAGGAACACGGTACCGGCTTTCAGGTTGCCCTGATAAAGCGTGTGCAGCAACGCGTGACCGGTACGGTCGGACGCCGCGCACGTACGCGCAGCCTGGCCGCCCTTGCCGTAGTCCTTGGACTGACCGCCGAAGGGACGCTGGTAGATACGACCTTGCTCGGTACGCGAGAATGGCATACCCATGTGGTCCAGCTCGTAAACGGCAGCCGGGCCTTCCTGACACATATATTCAATAGCGTCCTGGTCACCGATGTAGTCGGAACCCTTGACGGTATCGTACATGTGCCAGCGCCAGTCATCGTTCGGGTCGGCCGAAGCGATGGCGCAGGTGATGCCGCCCTGGGCGGACACAGTGTGCGAACGGGTCGGGAAAACCTTGGTGATCACGGCAGTCTTGTGACCGCCCTGCGCCAATTGCAGCGCAGCGCGCATGCCGGCACCGCCACCACCGATGATGATGGCGTCGAAAGAAATCGTAGGAATGTTAGCCATGAATCAGATACCCCAAAGAATCTGCACACCCCAGACGAAGTACGCGAACATCGCGACGCCGCATACGGCCTGGAAGAGGAAACGTATAGCAGTCGCCGACTTGCCGAACGCCATTGGCGTCAGGTAGTCAGTCGCGATGGTCCACATGCCGACCCAGGCGTGAGCGCCCAGTGCGACAAGCGCCAGCAGACTGAAGATACGCATCCAGTTGTTTGCGAACAGTTCATGCCATTGGGCGTAGCCAATGCCAGGGTTTGCCACGACATATCCGATCAGGAAAATGAAGTAAGCCGCGAGAACGACCGCAGACACACGCTGCGCCATCCAGTCATAGAGGCCCGAACGCGAGAGGTTCGTGACGTTGGTTACCATATCCAGACTCCTGCCAGAACGATCAACACCGCAGACACGGCGATAATGATTTTTGAGCCCAGCTTGCCGCCTTCCAGCGTCTCACCGATGCCCATGTCCATGATCAAGTGGCGCACACCGGCAACCAAGTGATACAGCAAGGCGGACAGGATGCCCCAAATCACTAGCTTGGCTAGCGGACTGGTCAGACACGCTTTCACCTGACCGAAGCCTTCTTCCGAGTCGAGCGACTTGTCCAATGCGTAAAGCATGATGGCCAGGCTGACGAAGAGAATGACACCGGAGATTCGGTGAAGAATGGACGTGTAAGCAGTGACTGGGAGTTTGATGGTCCTTAGGTCTAGGTTTACAGGTCGTTGGCTTTTCACGGCTTTTTTTCACACTGAAGAGCCCCTAACAATCAGGGCAAAGTTGTTGGGGCGCGCACTGGTCAGGTACTCACCACCCAGGGAGTGACGACCCCCAAGAAAGCAGGCCCAAAAGCCCCTGGCGGTCGGTGGCCGAGTATAGACAGTTAGGCTACTAATGACAACGCGTTCACCTTCCCCTAATAGCGCATTGCACATAGGCGGCAAAAGGCGTAAACGGCAGGTAATTTCGCGGAAAAAGTCCGGTTAAAGCCTTCTGGAGCAAGACTTTAGGCAAATTGACATTCGGATTTATCTCACTATAGTGGTGCGGGCCCTGCGTGGGGGGTCTGTCTGATGATTCCAAGCATTAATAGGAGGCCACATGGCTGACAAAAAAGCGCAGTTGATCATCGAGGGCGCAGCCCCCGTCGAGCTGCCCATTTTAACCGGCACCGTTGGTCCCGATGTAATCGACGTACGGGGCCTGACGGCCACGGGCCGTTTCACCTTTGACCCAGGTTTCATGTCGACCGCTTCGTGCGAGTCGAAAATCACCTATATCGACGGCGACAACGGCATCCTGCTGCACCGCGGCTACCCGATCGAGCAACTGGCTGAAAAATCGGACTACCTGGAAACCTGCTACCTGCTGCTCAACGGCGAGCTGCCAACCGCAGAGCAAAAGGCCCAGTTCGTCAGCACCGTGAAGAACCACACCATGGTTCACGAGCAGTTGAAGACTTTCTTCAACGGCTTCCGTCGCGATGCCCACCCGATGGCCGTCATGTGCGGCGTTGTCGGCGCTCTCTCGGCCTTCTACCACGACTCCCTGGACATCAATAACCCTCAGCATCGCGAAATCTCCGCGATCCGCCTGGTGGCGAAGATGCCGACCCTGGCAGCCATGGTCTACAAGTACTCCATGGGCCAGCCCATGATGTACCCGCGCAACGACCTGACCTATGCAGAGAACTTCCTGCATATGATGTTCAACACCCCGTGCGAGATCAAACCGATCAGCCCGGTGCTCGCCAAGGCCATGGACCGGATCTTCATCCTCCATGCCGACCACGAGCAGAACGCCTCCACGTCCACCGTGCGCCTGGCCGGCTCCTCGGGTGCCAACCCGTTCGCCTGTATCGCCGCCGGTATCGCTGCACTCTGGGGCCCTGCCCACGGCGGTGCCAACGAAGCGGTATTGACCATGCTCGATGAAATTGGCGATGTCTCGAACATCGACAAGTTCATCGCCAAGGCCAAGGACAAGAACGATCCGTTCAAGCTGATGGGCTTCGGTCACCGGGTCTACAAGAACCGCGACCCACGCGCCACTGTAATGAAGCAGACCTGCGACGAAGTGCTCAAGGAACTGGGGATCAAGAACGATCCGCAACTCGAACTGGCCATGCGCCTGGAAGAGATTGCCTTGACCGACCCGTACTTCATCGAGCGCTCGCTGTATCCGAACGTCGACTTCTACTCGGGGATCATCCTCAAGGCGATCGGCATTCCAACCAGCATGTTCACCGTGATCTTCGCCTTGGCGCGGACCGTGGGCTGGATCTCCCACTGGAAGGAAATGCTCTCCAGCCCGTACAAGATCGGCCGCCCGCGCCAGCTGTACACCGGCTACGAGTCGCGCGACATCACCCAGCTGGAATACCGCAAGTAAGACCTGCCTTTTAACAAGGTCTCAAGCTGCACCGAAACGGCCCCCGCTTCTTACATAAGAGCGGGGGCTGTTTTGTTTGCGCCCTCCTCCTTTATCCCCCAAGCATTTCAGCGCCAGGCCTCATGTCATCGCGAGCAAGCTCGCTCCCACAGTGGATCGGTGTACACGCTCCTTTGTGGGAGCGAGCTTGCTCGCGATGACGGTAGGCCTGCCAACCTTGAAACTGGCACAAAAAAATACCCCGGCCTCTCGACCGGGGTATTTCTTCAAGCTCTTATCGCTACATCAATGGTTAACCGCCCCGCTCGCCCCCAGGCCAGTCTGCGAACGCACGAACTGCGGGAAGAACAGCGCCCGTTCGTTTGCACCTTCAGCCGACTTGTCGGTGATGGAGAAGAACCAGATACCGGTGAAGGCAATGATCATCGAGAACAGAGCCGGGTATTCGTACGGGAAGATCGCCTTCTCGTGCCCCATGATCTGCACCCAAATGGTCGGACCGAGCACCATCAGGCCCACGGCACTGACCAGGCCCAGCCAGCCGCCAATCATGGCGCCGCGAGTGGTCAGCTTCTTCCAGTACATTGAAAGCAACAGTACCGGGAAGTTGCAACTCGCCGCGATGGAGAACGCCAGGCCCACCATGAACGCGATGTTCTGCTTCTCGAACAAGATACCCAAGCCGATCGCCAGCACCGCCAGGAAGATGGTGGTGATTTTCGAGACGCGAATCTCGTCCTTCTCGTTGGCCTTGCCTTTCTTGATCACGCTGGCATACAGGTCATGGGACACCGCCGAGGCACCCGCCAGGGTCAGGCCCGCTACTACCGCCAGGATGGTCGCGAACGCCACCGCCGAGATGAAGCCCAGGAAGATGCTGCCGCCCACCGCGTTGGCCAGGTGCACCGCCGCCATGTTGTTACCACCCAGCAAGGCACCTGCCGCGTCCTTGAAGGCCGGATTGGTGCTGACCAGCAGGATCGCGCCGAAGCCGATGATGAAGGTCAGGATGTAGAAGTAACCGATGAAACCAGTGGCATACAGCACGCTCTTGCGAGCTTCCTTGGCGTCACTTACGGTGAAGAAGCGCATCAGGATGTGTGGCAGGCCAGCGGTACCGAACATCAGCGCCAGTCCAAGGGAGAACGCCGAGACCGGATCCTTGACCAGGCCACCAGGGCTCATGATCGCTTCACCCTTGGCGTGCACCTTGACCGCCTCGGAGAACAGCATGTTGAAGTCGAAGTTGACATGCTTCATCACCATCAGCGCCATGAACGAAGCGCCCGACAGCAACAGCACAGCCTTGATGATCTGTACCCAGGTGGTAGCCAGCATGCCGCCGAACAGCACATAAAGGCACATCAGGATACCGACCAGAATCACCGCAACGTGGTAGTCCAGGCCGAACAGCAGCTGGATCAGCTTGCCGGCACCGACCATTTGCGCGATCAGGTAGAAGGCCACCACCACCAGCGAACCGCTGGCAGACAAGGTGCGGATCTGGGTTTGCCCGAGACGATAGGACGCCACATCGGCAAAGGTGTATTTACCCAGGTTACGCAGGCGCTCGGCGATCAGGAACAGAATGATCGGCCAGCCCACCAGGAAGCCGATGGAGTAGATCAGACCGTCATAACCGGACGTGAACACCAGCGCGGAAATCCCCAGGAAGGACGCCGCCGACATGTAGTCGCCAGCGATCGCCAGGCCGTTCTGGAAGCCGGTGATCTTGCCGCCGGCCGCATAGTAGTCGGCCGCCGAGTTGTTTTTCTTGGACGCCCAGTACGTGATGTACAGGGTCGCGCCGACGAAGGCCACGAACATCAAGATAGCTGCGACGTTGAGGGGTTGTTTCTGCACGGCACCGGTCAGGGCTTCAGCCGCCCAGGCCCCCGGGGCGAACGCTGCGATGCTCAGTAGAGCCAGTAGACGCCGGATCATTGCTGAGCCTCCTTGAGAATCGCATTGTTCAGGTCGTCGAACTCGCCGTTGGCGCGTCGCACGTAGATACCCGTCAGGACGAAGGCCGAAAGAATCAGGCCCACGCCAATGGGGATACCCCACGTAATGGTGGATTCGGGACTGATCTTCGCGCCCAAGATGTGCGGCCCGTAGGCGATCAGAAGAATGAAGCCGGAATACAACCCAAGCATGATCGCCGAGAGAATCCAGGCGAACTTTTCTCGTTTTCGAACCAGCTCCTTGAAGCGCGGGCTGTTTTGAATCGAGAGGTAAATGCTGTCGTTCATTGTTTTTATCCTCGCAGCACAGATTTAATTGGAACGACCCTACTCTATGCGGCTCAAGGCCAGGTTCCAGACGACCTTAGTATTAGAACGACATGACAGCCCTGACAGGTTCTAGCCAAATCTCCGCCATTGCCCTCTTGTGGGAGCGAGCTTGCTCGCGATGACGGCGCCACATTCAACATGGATGCAAGCAGACACATCGCTATCGCGAGCAAGCTCGCTCCCACAGGGGACCGGCGCCAATCGGAAAATTGCAGGCACAAAAAAACCGCATGACACAACGTCATGCGGTTTTGCGAACCAGCTAAACCAGATTGATTACTTGCCGGTCCACTCTTTTACACGGTCCGGGTGCTTGGCAACCCAGTCCTTGGCAGCGGCGTCTGGCTTGGCACCTTCTTGGATCGCCAGCATGACTTCGCCGATTTCATCTTTCGAGGCCCATTGGAATTTCTTCAGGAACGCGACCACTTCCGGCGCCTTGGCTTCCAAGTCCTTGCTGCCGATGCTGTTCACGGTTTCAGCCGCGCCGTAGACGCCTTTCGGATCTTCCAGGAAGCGCAGTTTCCACTTGGCGAACATCCAGTGCGGCACCCAACCGGTAACCGCGATGGATTCGTTTTTCTTCTCGGCACGGGTCAGCTCGGCAATCATGCCGGCGCCGGAACTGGCCTTGAGTTGATAGCCGGTCAGGTCGTAATCCTTGATAGCCTGTTCGGTCTTGAGCATCACGCCTGAACCGGCGTCAATGCCGACGATGCGCTTTTTGAAGGAGTCGTCGGTCTTCAGATCCTCGAGCGACTTGGCCTTGACGTACTCCGGCACGATCAGGCCGATTTTTGCATCTTTAAAGTTGGGACCGTAATCGACCACCTGATCCTTGTTCTTGGTCCAGTAGTCGCCATGGGTCACTGGCAGCCAGGCCGAGAGCATTGCGTCGAGTTTGCCGGTGGCCACGCCCTGCCACATGATCCCGGTCGCGACCGCTTGCAGCTTCACGTCATAGCCCAGTTTCTGCTTGATCACTTCGGCCGCCACATGGGTGGTCGCGACACTGTCGGACCAGCCGTCAACGTAACCGATGCTCAGGGTTTTGGTTTCGGCGCTGGCCAGTGTAGAGCTGATGGCCAGTACCAGTGCGGCACCTGCGCCCAAGAGTTGTCGCATCTTCATCGTTACTTCCCCGAAAGTGCTGCGCCCGGCGGATGCCGAGCGGCGTCAACGTATTGTTATGGTGGACAGCGCCCCCATCACGCTCGCTTGCAAACCGGCTCGAACGTCAGTGGAGTACCGACCCGTCGATCATCAACCTGCGCCGATCTGGAACCTGCTCTGGCAGCGACGCCGAAGCAACGAGAAACGACATCAGAAAGCCAGTAGACCATTTCGGCCGTTTTCGCCACGAATCCCGTCCCAACCTTGCCTGCTCGAATCAAGTAGGTCATCAGATAACTAGGCGCGCCCTATCACGACCGTGTATCGTCCCGCTACTATTGCGCCCCGTCTGCGCCTGTTTTACATCCGTCATGGCACTTGGCTCCACTGCGGTGGTCATAGCCTGCGAACCTCATTCGGCACCTTCCTCTTAGGGATCTCGTCATGCTCCGTTCCTTGCGCTTCGCTGCCCTCATCGGCGGCCTTATCCTGAGTGCGTCCGCGCTGGCGGCAGATATTGACGCCGCCAGCTATGGCTACCCCTTGACCAACCCCTTCGAGGCAACCATTGCCACCACTCCGCCGGACCTGCGCCCGGAGCTGCCACTGATCGAGGACATCAACCAGTCCGACCACAGCCTCACCCTGCGTCCGGAACGCGAGTTCATCTTGCCGGACAACTTCTGGCCGGTGAAAAGCCTCACCTACCGCATGGCCACCCAGGACAAACCCGCGCCGCTGATTTTCCTGATCGCCGGCACCGGGGCGCGCTTTGACAGTAGCATCAATGAATACCTCAAGCGGCTCTATTACAAGGCCGGCTACCACGTGGTGCAGTTGTCATCGCCCACCAGCTTCGACTTCATGAGCGCCGCTTCGCGCTTCGCCACCCCCGGCATCAGCAAGGAAGACGCCGAAGACATGTACCGGGTGATGCAGGCGGTGCGCGCCCAGAACCCCAAGCTGCCGGTGACAGAGTATTACCTCACCGGCTACAGCCTCGGCGCTCTGGACGCAGCCTTCGTCGCACACCTGGACGAAACCCGGCGCAGCTTCAACTTCAAGAAAGTGTTGTTGCTGAACCCGCCGGTGAACCTCTACACCTCGATCACCAACCTGGACAAACTGGTCCAGACCGAGGTCAAGGGCATCAACAACACCACCACCTTCTATGAGCTGGTGCTGAACAAGCTGACCCGCTACTTCCAGCAAAAAGGCTACATCGACCTCAACGATGCCCTGCTGTATGACTTCCAGCAGTCCAAGCAACACCTGAGCAACGAGCAAATGGCCATGCTGATTGGCACCTCGTTCCGTTTCTCGGCGGCCGACATTGCGTTCACCTCGGACCTGATCAACCGTCGCGGCCTGATCATCCCGCCCAAATTCCCGATCACCGAAAGCACCAGCCTGACGCCGTTTCTCAAGCGTGCACTGCAATGCGATTTCGACTGCTACCTCACCGAGCAGGTGATCCCGATGTGGCGTGCGCGCACCGACGGCGGCAGTTTGTTGCAACTGGTCGATCAGGTCAGCCTGTACGCGCTGAAGGATTACCTGCACGACAGCCAGAAAATCGCCGTCATGCACAACGCCGACGACGTCATCCTCGGCCCGGGCGACCTGGGTTTCCTGCGCAAGACCTTTGGCGACCGCTTGACGGTTTATCCATTGGGCGGTCACTGCGGCAACATCAATTACCGCGTCAACAGCGACGCCATGCTGGAGTTCTTCCGTGGCTAAATATCTCCTGCTTATCGCTGCGTTAATGAGTGCCGGCATGGTCCATGCCGACAACAGCAAGGCCAATGCGCCTGTGGTGGTGGATTCCGACGGCTTCAAGGAGCCGTTGAGCAAGCTCAAGTTCAACCCGGGACTGGACCAGCGCGAGTTCGAGCGCTCGACCCTCAATGCCCTGAACGTCTATGACCCGCTGGAGTCCTGGAACCGCCGCGTCTACCACTTCAACTACCGCTTCGATCAATGGGTATTCCTGCCCGTCGTTGATGGCTACCAATACATCACCCCAAGCTTCGTGCGCACCGGAGTGAGCAACTTTTTCAATAACCTTGGGGATGTGCCGAACCTGATGAACAGCCTGCTGCAACTCAAGGGCAAGCGTTCGATGGAAACCACGGCGCGGCTGTTGCTCAACACCACCGTCGGCATCGCCGGCCTGTGGGACCCGGCCACCGCCATGGGCCTGCCGCGCCAGAGCGAAGACTTCGGCCAGACCCTGGGCTTCTATGGCGTGCCCGGTGGCGCGTACTTCGTACTGCCGATCTTCGGCCCTTCGAACCTGCGCGATACCTCAGGCTTGCTGGTGGACTACACGGCTGAATCGGCGATCAACTTCCTGAACGTCTCCGAAGTCAGTGCCAACCACCCGGAACTCCTGCTCCTGCGCGGTGTGGACAAGCGCTACCAGACCAGCTTCCGCTATGGCCAACTGAACACGCCGTTCGAGTATGAAAAGGTGCGCTACGTGTATACCGAATCGCGCAAGTTGCAGATTGCCGAGTAATCCCGCAAGGAGTGCGGTTGCGCCTTGTGCGGATGGGTTTAATAACTGCCTCCACCTGCCTGGTGCCCCCTAAACAAAAAGCCCCCCGACATGCTCGATGACGGGGGGCTTTTTGTTGAGGAGGATCAGCATTGTGGCGATGCAGGCCCTATCGCTGATCATCGGCAACTGGAGCAAAGACTTCGCTAGCCCAACTACTCATGCTGTACTTCTGGACCACATCCGCAGGGGGATCAATATATTCCTCAGCGAGAAATGACGGCGGGATAACAGGGCGGTCACTGTCAATGACCAGAATGTTTCGCGCATCATAAAAATCGTAATTCATTACCGACGGATTGTTGGTGATGATCTTCTTCCGGTAGAACAAAGCGTCGAAGAAGCGAAAGCTCAGACCGGCATGGCCCGGCCGGACGATATCGATCAAGATTTCCGAGCGTCTAATCAGGTCGCCGACTTCATCGAGCGACATCCTTTCCCTGAAAAAAGTGATACCGGGACTGGCATTTTCGACCACCTTGCTTTGTACCAGGAACTTATAATTCGTGTGGCCAAGACGATCGAATTCCGCTGCAATCCTGCCCAACACGTCAATGCGGTTCTTGCCCGCCATCACTACGAACGCTTTGTACTCACGCGTCGTTTCAAGCGCTGTATTAAGCTCATAAATGTAGTTGCTGAGCTTCCGATATCCGTATTCCCGGGCGTCCGCATCGTCGAAGGTGTAGACCTTGTCGAAACGGGCCAGCTGAGCAACCGGCATGGCAAGTCGTGCAACGCCGTCAGACAGGAACGCGATGGTCTGTTGTGCCGCAACCATTGCCTGATCGACGAGCGTGATGTCGATTTGTGCGGGATTGATGATGAGTACAGAGTCGACTTTCCCGGCCTGTTGAATCTGACGGTGCGCTGCACGAACGGTCAGGAATTTCTTCAGCCATCGCCGCAGCTTTCCAGGTAGAAACTGGATCTCGTCGCGCGGTGCAGAAAGATCAACGAAAGTGACCTCATTGTTTTTGGCTAAGTAATCGCTCAGCCGCTTTACATAACCGCCGACGTCCCGACAAACGATCAGGAGCTTTTTCGATGTGATGCCGGGAGGCAGATAGGCCATGTCACTCTCGTAAAACGGGTTAAAGATAGCGGTGCCTTTCAGAACTTTTTCGCTGAATTGCGGATCTTGGTCGCGAGAAATCCATACTGATCTGTGGATCAGAAAGCGCTTGGCAACCCTCTGGAATTATATTTCTTCGGCTGTCTTATCAAGCCGCCTGCGGGGCGCAATGATAAAGGGTCGCTCGATTGACCAGTAGGTCAAAACGCTCAATGCGCTCACCACCAGAATGACAAGTGGCAAATACCATGCATAGCCAGCGAGTGTGCCGTCTGTGAAATTGTATATTTCCAGCAGACTGAACAGGCTGTAGATCACGATACCGTGCAGCAAATAGATACTGTAGCTCGCCTCCCCAAGGACCTTTAGCCCCTTGTGTTCCAGGAGTCCGTGCAGGCTGTTGCCTAGAACGAATAGTCCAAACGGAATACCGAGAATCAACATCTGCCCCGTTGAGTATGAGCGCATCTTCAGGCTCGCGAGCAGGACCCCGGCAGCAATGAGGCAGCACCAGAGATTTGAAAAGTTGATCGATGTCTTTCGCAGCCGAGGTTCAAAAAAGGCGACCGCCATACCCACCAGAAACAACTTAA
Source organism: Pseudomonas sp. G2-4 (assembly GCF_030064125.1). Taxonomy (NCBI): domain Bacteria; kingdom Pseudomonadati; phylum Pseudomonadota; class Gammaproteobacteria; order Pseudomonadales; family Pseudomonadaceae; genus Pseudomonas; species Pseudomonas sp. G2-4. The sequence continues at coordinate 4,777,374 of NZ_CP125957.1, forward strand.
CGAATCGCTTATGAAATACGTGGTGATACTCCGTCCATAAGAGCGCAATCGCGCCGATGGAAATCACCAGGGCGAGGATCGGCAGTTGACGACGGAACAGGCAATACATGAGCGGGAGCGAGAGATAGAAAAGCGCCTCGTACATCAGTGTCCAATGCACAGAAGCGTTGATCAGCTTGCTGTCTGGAAATCCATTGATCGGTCCTCCCAGGAAGATTAACCAGCGACCAAGCGCGACGAGATGATCGAGCAGCGGGCTTAACTCCCCCCTTGTCTGGTAGAAACTGATGGCGACAATCAAGAGAACAGACGCGATGTACATCGGGAAAATGCGGCGCAATCGAGAGGAAAGCAGCGAGCCCCACTTGGGCTGCCCTCTGAGCACTTTTTGCGTAAAAAGGTAGCCCGTGATCATAAAGAACAAGGACACCGGTACGGCGCCCATATTGTTGACCACGCGGCTGTCAGAGACTTGCCAGGTTCCGGTGGTGTGCCACACAAAGGTGATGACGAAGTGGTGAACCATCACCGCGGTTGCGAGGACTCCACGCAGACCGTCCAACGACGATACTCGGTGTTGTGCTTCAGGGGCGAGCAAAGGGAAGCGCCCGGCGATCAAGCAGAACACACTGACGGAAAGCACGTATAGCGCCAGCAATTGAAAGGTTTCGATCATTGATTTGTACCAAATATGTTAGCTGGCTCAAGACCCGCAGCCGGGAGTTGTCAACGGTTGCCAGCTTTAGCACTCAGCGCTTTCCAGACCTTGCCGACAACCATCACCCCCGCCAACACCACTGCACCCGCGATGATCCCCGCTACCGCATTAAGCAACATCGGCACGATAAACCCGGCACCACCGGCACTGGCGGCCACGCCTTCGATCCAGTGATGCACCACCGGCACACCATGGGTGAGGATGCCGCCGCCCACCAGGAACATGGCCGCGGTGCCGATCACTGACAGGCTTTTCATCATGTAGGGTGCGGCACGCAGGATCGCGCCGCCGACGCTTTTGGCGACTTGTCCTGGTTTCTGTGTCAGCCAGAGCCCCAGGTCATCGAGCTTGACGATCCCGGCCACCAGCCCGTAGACGCCAACGGTCATGACAATGGCGATGCCCGAGAGCACGATCACCTGTTGGGTCAGTGGTGCATCGGCAACGGTGCCCAGGGTGATAGCGATGATCTCGGCCGATAGAATGAAATCGGTGCGCACCGCGCCTTTGATCTTGTCCTTTTCAAAGGCCACCAGATCGACCGCCGGATCCGCCACGGCCTCGACCAGTTGCGCATGTTCTGCCTCGTCTTCGGCCGGGCTGTGGAGGAATTTGTGGGCCAGTTTTTCGAAGCCTTCGAAACACAGGTAGGCGCCACCCACCATCAACAGTGGCGTCACCAGCCAAGGCACGAAAGCGCTGATGGCCAGCGCTGACGGCACCAGGATCAACTTGTTGATAAACGAACCCTTGGCCACCGCCCAGACCACCGGCAGCTCCCGCTCAGCCCGCACACCCGAGACTTGCTGAGCGTTGAGCGCCAGGTCATCGCCGAGCACGCCGGCGGTTTTCTTGGCGGCCATCTTGGTCATCAACGCCACATCGTCGAGGACGGTGGCGATGTCGTCGATCAGTACCAGCAAACTGCTTCCTGCCATGGAAGGCTCCTTGAACAATAATGCTGCGCAGCATACCGCGAGCAGCGGGGCCGTGGGGCATTCTTGAGCGCCGCGGGAGGCCGGTGCTACCATGCGCCACCGCCAGAACAGGCAAGGAACCCCTGGGTTTATGAGCACTATCCGCGAGCGCAACAAAGCATTGATCCTGCGTGCCGCCAGCGAAGAATTTGCCGACAAGGGCTTCGCCGCGACCAAAACCAGCGATATCGCGACCAAGGCTGGCCTGCCCAAACCCAACGTCTATTACTACTTCAAATCCAAGGAAAACCTCTATCGCGAGGTCCTGGAAAGCATCATCGAACCGATTCTCCAGGCCTCGACGCCCTTCAATGCCGAGGGCGTACCGGGCGAGGTGTTGAGCCACTACATCCGCTCCAAGATCCGCATTTCCCGCGACTTGCCCTTTGCCTCGAAAGTCTTCGCCAGCGAAATCATGCACGGCGCCCCCCACCTGAGCCCCGATCTGGTGGAGCAACTCAACGCCCAGGCCCGGCACAACATCGACTGCATCCAGACCTGGATCGACCGCGGCCAGATCGCCCCCATCGACCCCAACCACCTGATGTTCAGCATCTGGGCCGCCACACAAACCTACGCCGACTTCGACTGGCAGATCTCTGCGGTGACCGGCAAGGCAAAGCTGGATGAAGCCGACTATGAAGCGGCGGCGCAGACGATTATTCGGTTGGTGTTGAAGGGGTGTGAGCCAGACTGATGGACCGATTTGCCTTCATCGCGAGCAAGCTCGCTCCCACAGGACCTGCAGTGTACTTAGATTTCGCTATCGGCCGAGATCCCGTGTGGGAGCGAGCTTGCTCGCGATGAAGGCACCTCGACTTCAGATCGAACCCAGATGGCATCCCACAGCGAATAGTCACCAAGTCGCTTCACCAAACCTGCCCGCAGTGGGTTGGCGACAACATAACGAGCGAGCTTGACCAAGCCCTCCTCCCGTCGCAACGCTCGGTCATGGTATCCCTGCTGCCACAAACTACCTCGACGTCCTGTGGATAGGTTCACTGCCCGAGCGCTCATGGATTTGGTTTTTTGCATCAGCTTATCTAATGAGCTCTGTTGCAGTTCGATCAACCAATGGAAATGATCGGGCATAACCACCCAAGCCAGTGATTTTGCCCACCTCATATCCTGGGCATATCGAAATTGATCAACAACCAACCTGCCTAAGGCGAAATCCTGAAAAACAGGTCTTCGGTCGATTGTGTTGGTGGTCAGTAAGTAGATTCGGTTTAACTCGCCATAGCGGCCAGTGCGCAAGCGATGTGAAGCAGGTAGATCAGGCATTCCTTCGCCTCTCCAATGATAAGGTCATCAAAGGCTAGGCCAGTTGTTTTTGAATGCCGGACTGACTCTTGGCTGGATGTGTCTGACAGATCGTCATCGCGAGCAAGCTCGCTCCCACACTGGGTTTGCGGTGTTTTGCCATTATGTGTCCAGCATCAAACGCTGTGGGAGCGAGCTTGCTCGCGATGACGACAGGCCAATCACCGCCACATCAAGCCCCCCCTGCATCCGCCCGCAACTGCACCGCCTCCACAGCCTTGATCGCGACCTGTTCATCAATGTCCGAGGTGTCACCGCTGATGCCAATCGCCCCCAACACATTTCCCTCCTGATCCCTGATCAACACCCCACCCGGTGCCGGTATGACGCTGCCCTGCCCCAGGCTGTTCAGCGCGGCGATGAAGGCCGGGCGCTGCTGAGCGTCCTGGGCGAGCAAGCGTGAGCCTTTGCCCAGGGCGATAGCGCCCCAGGCCTTGCCGATGGCGATGTGTGGGCGAAGCAGGCTGGCGCCGTCTTCGCGCTGCAGGGCAATCAAGTGTCCGCCGCTGTCGAGGACCGCGACGGTCAGTGGTGCAGCGTTGATCTCACGGCCCATGGCAAGGGCTTGTCCCGCCAGGTTGACGGCGACGTTCAAGGTTAGAGCGCTCATAGGGTGCTGTCCTTTTGGGGATGGGAGAGCTTTCCGGTTTTCCAGAGAAACCGAACACATCAAATAGAACACAATTAGATAATTTTATGTATACAATAATTTTCACAAAGCGCTTTACACGACCAAGAGTCGCAGTATCTATGGCCTTCCGACGAATGAAACAGACGCTTGAGAAAATGAATTGACCTGCACCGTTCGCCGTGAATAGACTCTGCACAAAGCCACTTGTATACAATTACAAAACGTAAGAGGCACAAAACAATGAGCAAAATGAGAGCAATCGAAGCCGCCGTCCTGGTGATGCGCCGCGAAGGCGTGGACACCGCCTTCGGCATCCCCGGTGCCGCGATCAACCCGCTGTACTCGGCCTTGCAGAAGGTGGGTGGCATCGATCATGTCCTCGCTCGCCACGTTGAAGGTGCCTCGCACATGGCCGAGGGCTACACCCGCACCAAGGCTGGCAACATCGGCGTGTGCATTGGTACCTCGGGCCCGGCCGGCACCGACATGGTCACCGGGCTCTACAGTGCTTCGGCCGACTCGATCCCGATCCTGTGCATCACCGGGCAAGCGCCCCGCGCCCGTTTGCACAAGGAAGATTTCCAGGCCGTGGACATCACCAGCATCGTCAAGCCGGTGACCAAGTGGGCGACCACCGTCCTGGAGCCGGGCCAGGTGCCCTACGCGTTCCAGAAGGCATTCTTTGAGATGCGCTCCGGCCGTCCAGGCCCGGTGCTGATCGACCTGCCCTTCGATGTGCAGATGGCCGATATCGAATTCGACATCGATGCCTACCAGCCGCTGCCATTAGCCAAACCCGCCGCCAATCGCGTGCAGATCGAGAAAGCCCTGGCGATGTTGAATCAGGCTGAACGCCCATTGCTGGTGGCCGGCGGCGGGATCATCAATGCCGATGCGAGTGAGCTGCTGGTGGAGTTCGCCGAACTGACGGGCATTCCAGTCATTCCCACATTGATGGGCTGGGGCACGATCCCGGACGATCATCCGCTGATGGTCGGCATGGTCGGCCTGCAAACCTCCCACCGCTATGGCAACGCCACGCTGCTCAAGTCGGACGTGGTGCTGGGTATCGGCAACCGTTGGGCCAACCGTCACACCGGTTCGGTGGAGGTCTACACCGAAGGCCGCACGTTCATTCATGTGGACATCGAACCGACCCAGATCGGCCGCGTGTTCACCCCCGACCTGGGCATCGTGTCCGATGCCGCCTCGGCCCTGACGGTGTTCATCGAAGTGGCCCGTGAGTGGCAAGCCGCCGGCAAGCTGAAAAACCGCAGCGCCTGGCTGCAGGACTGCCAACAGCGCAAGGCCAGCCTGCAGCGCAAGACCCATTTCGACAACGTGCCGGTCAAGCCACAACGCGTCTATGAAGAAATGAACCAGGTGTTCGGCAAGGACACTTGCTACGTCAGCACCATCGGCTTGTCGCAAATCGCCGGGGCGCAGTTCCTGCATGTCTACAAACCACGCCACTGGATCAACTGCGGCCAGGCCGGTCCCTTGGGCTGGACCATTCCGGCCGCACTGGGGGTGGTCAAGGCCGATCCGAGCCGCAAGGTCGTGGCGTTGTCGGGCGACTATGACTTCCAGTTCATGATCGAGGAGTTGGCCGTGGGTGCGCAGTTCAAGCTGCCGTACATCCATGTCGTGGTGAACAACTCCTACCTGGGCTTGATCCGCCAGGCCCAGCGCGGGTTCGATATGGATTACTGCGTGCAGTTGTCCTTCGACAACCTCAACGCGCCGGAACTCAACGGTTACGGCGTGGACCACATCGCCGTGGCCGAGGGCCTGGGCTGCAAGGCGCTGCGGGTGTTCGAACCGTCCGGTATCCAGCCGGCGTTGCGCCAGGCCCAGGCTATGATCGAGGAATTCAAGGTGCCGGTGATCGTCGAGATCATCCTGGAGCGGGTGACCAACATCTCCATGGGCACCGAGATCAACGCCGTCAACGAATTCGAGGACCTGGCGCTGGTGGGTAACGATGCGCCGACCGCGATTTCGTTGCTCGATTGACTGCCGACGCACTCCGGTGGGAGCGAGCTTGCTCGCGATGACGGCGCTACATTCAACATGGATGCAAGCAGACACACCGCTATCGCGAGCAAGCTCGCTCCCACGGGGGGCCTGCCAACTATTTACAGGAGACCACCATGCCGCGTTTCGCCGCCAACCTGTCCATGCTCTTCACCGAGCTGGATTTCCTCGCCCGTTTCGAAGCGGCCGCCAAGGCCGGTTTCAGGGGTGTCGAATACCTGTTCCCCTATGACTACAACTCCGCCGAGCTCAAGGCCTTGCTCGACACCCACGGCCTGACCCAGGTGCTGTTCAATCTGCCCGCCGGCGATTGGGCCAAGGGCGAGCGTGGCATCGCCTGCCTGCCGGACCGGGTCGAAGAGTTCCGCGCCGGGGTCGACTTGGCAATCGCCTATGCCCAGGTGCTGGGCAACACCCAGGTCAACTGCCTGTCCGGGATTCGTCCGCAGAACTGCAGTGAAACCCTGGTGGAGAAAACCTTCGTCGCCAACCTGAAGTACGCCGCCGAGAAGCTGCAAGGCAAAGGCATCAAGCTGGTGATGGAAGCCATCAACACCCGCGACATTCCCGGCTTTTACCTGAACAACACCGCCCAGGCCCTGTCGATCCGCGAGCAGGTGGGCAGCGCCAACCTGTTCCTGCAATACGACATCTACCACATGCAAATCATGGAGGGAGACCTGGCCCGCACCCTGTCGGCGCACCTGGGCGAAATCAACCATGTGCAACTGGCGGACAACCCGGGGCGCAACGAGCCGGGCACGGGCGAGATCAACTATCGCTTCCTGTTCGAACACCTGGACCGCATTGGTTACCAGGGTTGGGTCGGCTGCGAATACAAGCCGCTGACCAGCACCGAAGCGGGATTGGGGTGGTTGAAGACCCATAACGCAATTTGATCCAACTCTTTCCCCTGTGGGAGCGAGCTTGCTCGCGATGGCGTCAATGGAGTCACACATTTTTGGGCTGACACACCGTCATCGCGAGCAAGCTCGCTCCCACAGAAAAGCATTCACTCATTTGCTTGAAGCAGCGATAAAAACAAGAGGATTTTCCCATGGCTAAAATCGGATTCATCGGCACCGGCATCATGGGTCACCCCATGGCGCTGAACCTGCAAAAGGCCGGGCACAGCCTGTTCCTGTCCCAGCACCACGATCCTGCCCCGGCCGACCTGTTGGCCAGTGGCGCGGTGGCGTTGGCCGACCCGAAGGAAGTGGCCCAGGAAGCCGAGTTCATCATCGTCATGGTCCCGGACACCCCGCAGGTCGAAGACGTGTTGTTCCGCGCCGATGGCGTGGCGGCTGGCGTCGGGCCAGGCAAGGTGGTGATCGACATGAGTTCGATCTCCCCCACCGCCACCAAAGCGTTTGCGGCGAAGATCAACGAAAAAGGTGCGCAGTACCTCGATGCCCCGGTCTCCGGCGGTGAAGTCGGCGCCAAGGCCGCGACCCTGAGCATCATGGTCGGGGGCGACAGCGCCGCCTTCGAACGCGCCCTGCCGCTGTTCCAGGCCATGGGCAAGAACATCACCCTGGTGGGCGGCAACGGCGACGGCCAGACCGCCAAGGTCGCCAACCAGATCATCGTCGCCCTGAACATCCAGGCCGTGGCCGAAGCCCTGTTGTTCGCTGCGAAAAACGGCGCCGATCCGGCCAAGGTCCGCGAAGCGCTGATGGGCGGCTTCGCTTCGTCGAAGATCCTGGAAGTGCATGGCGAACGCATGATCAAGGGCACCTTCGACCCGGGTTTTCGCATCAGCCTGCACCAGAAGGACCTGAACCTGGCCCTGCAAGGTGCCAAGGAGCTGAACATCAACTTGCCCAACACCGCCAACGCCCAGCAAGTGTTCAGCACCTGCGCAGCCATTGGCGGCAGCCACTGGGACCATTCGGCGCTGATCAAGGGCCTGGAACACATGGCCAACTTTTCGATTCGCGATCACTGATCCCCCAGCCTTTAAATGCCTTTGGGTAAGTATTCGCTCTGTTTTTTCATCAGGGCGAATGCCACCCGGCACAACTTGCGGGCGAGGACCACCCACGCCCTGGGCCTCGGCCATTAACCGCCTCGTTCACCCTGGCCTGCTGGCTGATCCAGGCCAGCCTCGACGCTGCGCCTTGCACTCTGCGGGGCAATCACCCTAGGCTTCGCTGATTCCTGGTTCAGGCGAAGATTATGGACAGCAGCAACAACTGGCGTGAACGTCTCTACGTCATGATTTTCCAGACCGACACCGTGGGCGGTCGACGCTTCGACAGCATCCTGTTGTTGATCATCCTCGCCAGCCTGGTGATCGTGATGCTCGACAGCATCGACAGCGTGCACAAAAACTACGCCACCCTGTTGGCCGCCATCGAATGGGGCTTCACCTTTATCTTCATTGTGGAATACGGCCTGCGCCTGTACTGCTCACCCAAGCCGTTGCGCTATGCCTTCAGTTTCTACGGCCTGGTGGACCTGCTGGCGATCGTGCCGGGCATCCTGGCGCTGTACTACAGCGACGCCCAGTACCTGCTGATCGTTCGCATCATCCGTATGCTGCGGATCTTCCGGGTGCTCAAGCTCAGCCCTTATCTCAAGCAGGCCAACTACCTGGTGGCGGCGCTGCGGGGGAGCAAGCAGAAAATTATCGTGTTCCTGGTCAGCGTATCGACCCTGGTGACCGTATTCGGCACCTTGATGTACGTCATCGAAGGCCCCGGCAATGGTTTCACCAGCATTCCCAAGGGCATCTATTGGGCTATCGTGACACTGACCACGGTGGGCTTCGGCGATATCGTGCCCAAGACGCCACTGGGCCAGGTGGTTTCGTCCTTGGTGATGATCACGGGTTACTCGATCATCGCTGTGCCCACCGGCATTTTCACCGCTGAACTGGCCACCGCCATGCGCGGCGACCAACTCAAGCATGATTGCCCGGTGTGCAGCAAAAACAACCATGATCACGGGGCGGCTTTTTGCTCCCGGTGTGGCAATGCATTGTTTAAGAAATTGGAATAAGCAAAGCACCTTTTAATGCTTGAAGGCCTATAAGCTTGCCATTAGTGTGCTGGCTAACCGCCCGGAACCCCATTCAATAAAAAGGAATTCGCAGTGAAGAACTTCTTTGGCGCCTCTCTTCTCGTCGCCGGCCTGACCTTCGGCAGCCTGGCCCACGCCGCCCCGACCCTGCTTAACGTCTCTTACGACGTGATGCGCGATTTCTACAAAGACTACAACGCAGCCTTCCAAAAGCACTGGCAAGCCGAACACAACGAAAACATCACCGTGCAGATGTCCTTCGGCGGCTCCAGCAAGCAGGCGCGTTCGGTGATCGACGGGTTGCCGGCGGATGTCATCACCATGAACATGGCCACCGACATCAACGCCCTGGCGGACAACGGCAAACTGGTGCCCGAGAACTGGGTCACCCGCCTGCCGAACAACAGTGCGCCGTTCACCTCGGCCACGGTATTCATCGTCCGCAAGGGCAACCCCAAGGCGCTGAAAGACTGGCCGGACCTGCTCAAGGACGGCGTGCAAGTAATCGTGCCCAACCCGAAAACCTCCGGCAACGGCCGCTACACCTACCTGTCGGCCTGGGGTTATGTGCTGAAGAATGGCGGCGACGAAAGCAAGGCCAAGGACTTCGTCGGCAAGCTGTTCAAACAGGCGCCCGTGCTGGACACCGGTGGCCGCGCCGCAACGACCACCTTCATGACCAACCAGATCGGCGATGTGCTGGTGACCTTTGAAAACGAAGCCGAGATGATCGCCCGCGAGTTCGGTCGCGACCAGTTCGAAGTGGTCTACCCGAGCGTCTCCGCCGAAGCCGAGCCACCGGTGACCGTGGTCGACAAAGTGGTCGAGAAAAAAGGCTCCCGCGAAGCCGCCGAGGCGTACCTCAAATACCTGTGGTCGCCCGAAGGCCAGGAAATCGCCGCCGCCAACTACCTGCGCCCACGGGACCCGGCCGTACTGGCCAAATACACCGACCGCTTCCCGAAAGTGGATTTCCTGTCAGTGGAAAAGACCTTCGGCGACTGGCGCACGGTGCAGAAGACTCACTTCAATGATGGTGGGGTTTTCGACCAGATCTATAGCGGGCAATAAAGAGGCTTTGGGTGGCGAGGGAGCTTGCTCCCGCTGGGCTGCGTAGCGGCCCCATCTTTTTGCGGTTGCTGCGCAACCGAGCGGGAGCAAGCTCCCTCGCCACACATACAGTGTTCGCCGCAACCATCAACGACAAGCATGTCTGATATCAGCTACAAAGCCTGTTCCAGAGCGCCACAACTCTTTAGCCTCACGCCATCCTTTTCCAGCTACCGATGAGATTGCCATGAGTGCCCACCCCGCCGCCGTGCCCGCCGGCACAAGCCTGACCCGAGGCATGGTCCTGCTGTTCGCCTTCTGCTGCGGCGCCATCGTCGCCAACATCTACTACGCCCAACCCATCATCGAACTGATCGCCCCCGACGTCGGCCTCAGCAGCACCATGGCCAGCCTGATCGTCTCACTGACCCAGATCGGTTATGCCCTGGGCCTGTTTTTCCTGGTACCACTGGGGGACTTGCTGGAAAACCGCCGCCTGATGATCCTCACCACCGTGGTGGCGATTGCCAGTTTGCTGGCGGCGGCGTTCACCGATCAGCCGAACGTATTCCTGCTGGTTTCGCTGCTGGTGGGTTTCAGTTCGGTGTCAGTGCAAGTGCTGATTCCCCTGGCTGCGCACCTGGCGCCGGAAGAATCCCGGGGGCGGGTCGTCGGTGGGATCATGGGCGGCCTGTTGCTGGGGATCCTGCTGGCGCGGCCGATCTCAAGCGTGGTGGCCGATCACTTCGGCTGGCGGGCGATGTTCATGATCGCCGCCGTATTGATGGCCGCGATCAGCATCGTCCTGGCGCTGACCGTGCCCAAGCGCCAACCCGACCACAGCGCCTCCTATGGCCAACTGCTGGGCTCGCTCGGCACCCTGCTGCGTCAACAACCGCAGTTGCGTCAACGGGCGTTTTACCAAGCCTGTATGTTCGCCACGTTCAGCCTGTTCTGGACCGCCGTGCCGCTGGAGCTGTCCCGCAACCATGGCCTGTCCCAGACTGAAATCGCCCTGTTCGCCCTGGTCGGAGCCATCGGCGCCATCGCCGCGCCCATCGCCGGTCGCCTGGCGGACGCTGGCCATACTCGCATTGCCTCGCTGTTGGCAATGGTGTTTGCCAGCCTGAGTTTCCTGCCGGCATTCATTCATCCGCTCTACAGCGTCATCGGCCTGGCCGTGACCGGCGTGGTCCTGGATTTCTGTGTGCAAATGAACATGGTCCTGGGCCAGCGCACCATCTACGCCCTCGATGCCAAGAGTCGCAGCCGGTTGAACGCGTTGTACATGACCAGCATCTTCGTCGGTGGCGCGTTCGGCTCATCGATTGCCAGCGCGGTGTACGAACACGGCGGCTGGTTGTGGGTGGTAATCGTCGGCAGTGCCTTCCCACTGTTGGCTTTGTTGCGTTTTTTGAGCGCCTCGCAGAAACAGTCCCTGGCGACGGCTTGAACATCGACGCAGCAAACAATGCCCGGCAGCCATGGCTACCGGGCTTTTTTATTGACGGTCAGATCCGCACATTGCCTCGCGGCCCGGCAATTGCCCAAATGATCAAGCCCAACACTGGCAGCAGAATGATCAGCAGCACCCAGAGGATTTTCATCCCGGTTTCAGCGCCACTCTTGAGCACATTGATGATCGCCCAGATATCGAGCGCCAGGATGATCAGGCCGATCAGGCCGTTGAAGGTGGAACCCATGGTGTCGCTCCCAAATGGTGGTAGGCACACTTAGGATAGCGGGCCATCGGCCAGGGTTCCGTTTTATTGCTTCAGACGTGGACGGCGACTTTGAGGGCTTCCAGGGCCGGCGCGGCGGCGATGCCGATTTCGGCACACAGTTCCAGCACCCGCGGCAGGTCGTTGCCGTACACCAGCACCATTTGCAATTCATCGTCGAGCAACTGGCTGAAGTTCAACAGCACGTAGCCACCGTTTTCCTTGTTCAGGCTGCCCATCTGGATCTGGATGCGGTTGAGCGCCGTGAGGGCTTCGGTTTTCGCCAGTTGCTTGGGCTTGAGATTGAACGCCACGCCGGGGCCGAACGAGGCGACGATCTGCTCGAACAGATCAACGTAGGTGTCGGCCTGGAACAGCACGGTGTCTGGCAGGCTGCCCACCACCACCCATTCGCCCAGTGGAATCGGGAAGGAGTCGTCGTAGTTGATGTCGGGGTTGGCCGCCAGGAAAGCCAACGGATCAGCGTAGGCCTGGGCCGCTTCGTCAGCGATTTTCGCAATGTCCTCATCGCCCAGGCAGCCGGAGCTGATTTTGCTGATGAGTTCGACGAGTGCGGCTTTCATGGGGTGGATCCTGTGGTGAATTGGGGTTTTGAGGGCGCGCAGGATAGCGCATTCACATTGCCCGAGTCAGGCACCCGTGGCGAGGGAGCTTGCTCCCGCTCGGCTGCGAAGCAGTCGTAGATCCGCTGAACAGGGTAAACCTGACAGGTCGCGGTGGCTGAATTTGGGGCTGCTTCGCAGCCCAGCGGGAGCAAGCTCCCTCGCCACAGAGTCAAAAGCGACCGGCGCCTGAGCGCTCAACCCAACAACTTCTCCAACTGCGCCGTGGTATCCACCGCTCCCATGGTCTTGGCCGCATCCAGGGCCGTGACGCCGTTGGCATCCTTGGCTTTCGGGTCGGCGCCTTTGCTGATCAGGTAATCGACGATTTCCACTCGATTGAACATCGCAGCCATCATCAGCGCGGTGCGGCCATCGAAGGAGGAACCTTCCACCTGGGCACCGCCCTCCACCAGCGCCGTGACCACCGCCAAGTCGCCCTTGAACGCCGCGCCGGCAATCGGGCTCTGGCCGTTGTCGTTGCGCACTTCCGGATCGGCCTTGTGTTCCAGCAGCACTTTCACGGTTTCCACATGCCCGTGGTACGCGGCCAGCATCAGCAAGGTGTCGCCCTTGTGATTACGCAGGTTCGGCGGCAGGCCTTTGCTCAGCAAGGCGGCCATCATGGCGGCGTCGCCCTGGCGCGCGACGTTGAACACCTGCTCGGCAAACTCCGCAGCCTCTTCCGGGGTCATCTGGCGGCTTGTATCGGACATCGGAAACTCCACTCAAGTCTTTGCAAAGCGGCTAGTTTCCCGAGGGAGTCGGTACCTGTCATCCCTTTTTTATCTGCACCGCCCATAGTCAGAATCAATAGCGGTACTGCCCGCCCTGGATCTGCGTCGCCAGTTGCCGGTCTACCCGCACGTAGGTTTCGGTGCCTGGTAGCCAGGCGAAGACCGGCTCATCGCCCATGACACAAGGGTCGAAGGCTTCGGCCCTGAGGCGGGTTTTCTGATACTTGAAGGTGCCGGTGGTGTCCATTTTCACCTTGATGCGCAGGAACAGCGGCACCGCATAGGCGGGTAGTTTGCGTTGCAGGAACTGCAACAGCTCACTGAAATCCAGCATCGCCAGGGACTCCGCCGGGGTGATCGCCGCCATGCCGGCGCGGCCGTTGGTGCCATTGATCTCGACGCCATAGGCCACCGCCTCGGACACCTGCGGGTGTTGCAGCAGCACGTTTTCGACTTCCGTAGTGGAGACGTTTTCGCCCTTCCAGCGGTAAGTGTCGCCGAGGCGGTCGACGAACTGCCCATGGCCAAAGCCAATGTTGCGCAACAGATCACCGGTGTTGAAATAGCGGTCGCCAGGCGCAAAGACATCCCGATAGATGGTTTTCTCGGTCTTGGCTGGATCGGTGTAACCGTCCAGCGGCGCCTTGTCGTCGATCCGCGCCAGTAACAGGCCCGGCTCCCCCCTGGGCACTTTCTGCATCCGCCCTTGCAGGTTGCGCAGTGGCGTTGCGCTGTCGTGGTCGTACTGCACCAATTCCCAACCCATCAGTGAAAACCCGACGGTGTTGTCGAAATTCAGCACGTTGGTGAAGCCGATATTGCCGTCGCTGGCCGCGTACAGCTCGCAGATATGGTCGATGCCGAAGCGCGTCTTGAACGTTGACCAGGCCCCCGGACGCAGGCCATTGCCGATCATCTTCGTCACCCCATGGTGGCGGTCTTCGGGACTGGCAGGCTGGTCGATCAGGTAGCGACACAACTCTCCGACATAACCCAGGCTGGTCGCCCGGTAGCGGCGCACATCGCTCCAGAACTGACTGGCACTGAACTTGCGCCGGATCGCAAACCCCGATGCGCCACAGATCGCCGCGCCCCAGCACACGCACAGGCCCGTGGCGTGGTACAGCGGCAAGGTGCAATAGACGATGTCATCGGGCTGCATGTCCAGGGCGATCAGGCCGAAACTGGTGGAGGTGCGCATCCAGCGCCCGTGGCGAAATACCCCGGCCTTGGGCAGCCCAGTGGTGCCCGAGGTGTAGAGATACAGGCACGGATCGTTGAAGAAGACCTGTTGGCTGCTGACCGGGTTATCGCCTGGATAATCGCTACTGCGACTGAACAGGTCGACAAAACCGGGAGGCGCATCGGCGCTGTCCTGATCGGCTACCCACCAGGTTCGAGCGCTTGGCAGTGCGGTTCGGCCGCGCACCTCGTTGAACACGGCGACCCGCTCCTCCCCCACCACCACGGCGACCGGCGCCACCAAGGCGAGGCTGTGCACCAGTGCATCGCCCGTTTGCGAGGTGTTGAGCATGGCGCTGACCGCGCCGACCTTCGCCACCGCCAATACCGTGATCAGCAATTGTGGACGGTTCTCGATGAAAATCGCGATGCAGTCGCCTTTGCCGATGCCCTGCGCCAATAAGCAGTGGGCGATGCGATTGGCCTGCTCGTTGACCTGTGCATAACTCCATACCGCGTCGCCGCACAGCAATGCAGGGCCCTGTGGATTGCGTTGCGCGGCCTGTTCGAAACACCAACCCAGTCCGCAGGGCTGGGTCGGGTCCTGGACGTTGGCGAGTTTCATGCCTTTGATGATTCGGGGAACGGCTCTGGCAAGGGTGGGCAGCTTGCGCAGCATCATGCCCCAGGTAATGGCGTCGCTGGGTGTACGACTCATGGTGATTTTCCCCGTTTGACCTCGTGGGTCTCGGTTCTTGTTATCAGGCTGGAGGTGATTGTGGATCGAAAGTACGCCAGCGATTCCGGCGCTGTACATGCGGTTTTTGCAATGTTTTGTATCCGCAGCCCAGGACAGGCGGAGCATGAGCGCCCAATGATCAAATGGTTCCAAAAAAGATTGCCGGACCACGCAAAATGCAGGATGCACGATGGCCATTCATGCAAGATGCACGAAAGCAAAAAAGCAGTTAATTATTAACTGATTGTTTTTAAAGGATTTTAAATACTAACTGAGGCTGGCACAGACACTGCAACTACCCCTTCACGGTTTGCCATCAAAACCATGGAGCAGTCAAATATGAACATGATTCAAGAAAAATTCTCGTCCCTGTTTTCCAACTACGAAGTGACCACGCAGGCTCGCCCGGATGGCGGTATCCTGCTGACACTGCGCAATAACGAAGGCAAACAGTTGAAACGCTCGATTTCTTACGCGCAGTTGCACGCCGGTGACCAATTGTCTTGGGTGATCAGTGCAATCCGTCGCGACCTGGCTGAACAGGCCAGCGAATTGCCACAGATCACGCTGCTGCAGAGCCAACATCGCTTCGCCCTGCCGACCTACCACAGCGCCTGATAGCGCAGTGTCTTGAATCAGGCCATGGCGCTGATAACGCCATGGCCTGATTTCGTTTCGTCGCCGAATGGCTTCAAAAGCGTGAAGGATCGATTCGGGCGAAACTGCCCACAGTCACATGCCCTGCCAACTCACCGCCCTCCCGGGCCACGCCGCAGGTTGCCATCCCCGCATCGCGGGCCGCGTCCAGCTCCTGGACGATGTCGGACAAAAATAGAATCTCCCCCGCTGCAACGCCCACCGCCTCGCTGATGCGCTGGTAAGACTGCGCGTCCCGCTTGGGCCCCGACGTGGTGTCGAAATACCCGCTGAACAACGGCGTCAGATCGCCGGCCTCGGAACAACCGAAAATCAGCTTCTGCGCCTGGATCGAGCCCGAGGAATAAACGAACAGCCGGAAACCTTCCTGGTGCCAGTGCTGGAGCGCTTGCACGGCGTCCGGGTAAACGTGGCCTTTCAACGTCCCGGCTTGATACCCCTGCTCCCAGACCATTCCCTGCAACGCCTTGAGCGGTGTGGCCTTGCGGTCCTCGGCGATCCAGCCCAGCAGGATCGCAATGACGCGCTCGACGTCCGCGTCTGCTTCTCCACTGTCTTGGCGCACAGCGGCCAGTTGCTCGACCACGTCAGCGCGCTCGGCGTTCTGCCGGACGAAATCCGGCAAATGTCCGGCGGCATAGGGAAACAGCACGTCAAACACGAAACTCACGGCGCTGGTGGTGCCTTCGATATCGGTGAGGATGGCTTTGATCGGCATCGGCTCAATCCTCCAGGCGCGGGAAGCGGCTGGCGATGTCATCGCCGGTGAACTTCGCGACCCAGCCTTCCGGGTTGTTGAACAGGCGGATGGCCACGAAATGCGGATGCTCGCCCATGTCGAACCAGTGGGGCGTGCCGGCAGGCACCGAGATCAGGTCGTTCTTTTCGCACAGCACGGCGTAGACGTAATCATCGATGTGCAAGGTAAACAAGCCACGACCGGCGACGAAAAATCGTACTTCGTCTTCACCATGGCGATGTTCATCGAGGAACTTGGCGCGCAGCTCGGCTTTTTGCGGGTGATCGCTGTTGAGGCTGATGACATCGACCGTGACATAGCC
Source organism: Pseudomonas sp. G2-4 (assembly GCF_030064125.1). Classification (NCBI taxonomy): domain Bacteria; kingdom Pseudomonadati; phylum Pseudomonadota; class Gammaproteobacteria; order Pseudomonadales; family Pseudomonadaceae; genus Pseudomonas; species Pseudomonas sp. G2-4. The sequence continues at coordinate 4,793,854 of NZ_CP125957.1, forward strand.
TCGCTCAGTCATCAGGCGGTCGATCTGGCTCTGGTAAGCGGCAATGACCTCGTCCTGGCTGGCGCCGGGCTGGATTTTCGTCGCGGCTTCCCAACGGTCGAAGCGAACGCCTTTCTCGGCCAGGGTCGAGGCGATGTCTTCAAAATGGGTCAGCACCTTGTTCGGGATGTCAGGGCTTGAGACGTGGTAGACGGACAGGCTGCTCATGGCTATGGCTCCAGCAAATTAACGGTTCAGGAGTGCGCGGGTCTTGAGCTCGCACTCGAACAGGAACTCGAACGCTTCGATCTGGCGCAGTGCATCGTTCATGCCCGGCCCCCAGGTGTAGAGGCCGTGACCGCGAATAAGATAACCGACGCAATCGGGATGCGCCTCGAGCCAGGGCTGCACTTTGGCGGCCAGGCGCGCGATGTCCTGGTCATTGTCGAAAATCGGCACACGGACCCGGGATTCGTGAGTCGAAATACCGCTGAAGGCCTTTTGCAATTCGTAGTCTTCGAAGTCGATGAAGGCTTCGGCGGTCAGGCGCGACAACACCGTGGCGTTCACCGAATGGGTGTGCAGCACGGCACCGATCTGCGGCCGCCAGCGATACAGCTGGGTGTGCAGCAGGGTTTCAGCGGACGGTTTCTTGCCCGGTTCCAGGCTGTTACCGTCCAGGTCAGTGGCCAGCACATCGTCCGGGCCCAGTTGCCCCTTGTGCTTGCCGGACACAGTCAGCAACGCCTGGTCAGGGGCAAGCCGGGTCGAATAATTGCTGCTGGTGGCCGGGGACCAGCCGCGGCCATATAAAAAACGCCCGGCGTCGATGATTTCCCGGGCGAGCTGTTCACGGGTAAGGCTCATGGCCTGTCCTCTTGCATACGTGTGGCAATGATAACGGCTGCAGCGAAGGCTGCGAGGCTGGCGATGCTGAAAGTCCACGTGGCGCCCAGGGCATTCCAGCTGTAGCCGGAATACAACGCCCCCAAGGCCCCGCCCGTGCCGGCCAGCGCCGCATACAGCGCCTGGCCCTGGCCTTGCTGGCGGGGGCCGAAGCTACGTTGCACGAAATGAATGGCAGCCGCGTGAAAGCTGCCGAAGGTCGCCGCGTGCAACACCTGGGCAAACAGCAGCACCCAGGGAAACTCAGCCAGCGACCCCAGCAGCAGCCAGCGCAACGCCGCCAGTAAAAAACTCACCAGCAGGACCCGGCGCACGGAGAACCGCGCGAGGATCCGGCTCATCAGCAGGAAGATCAGCACTTCGGCCACCACGCCGACGGCCCAGAGCAACCCGATCAACCCGCGGCTGTAGCCCAAATGCTCAAGGTGCAGGGTCAGGAAGGTGTAATACGGTCCATGGCTGACCTGCATCAGGCCGACACACGTGTAGAACGCCAGTACGCCTGGGTTGCGCAGTTGCCGCAAAAAACCGTCCCCTGCCACCCGTGGCCCCTGCACCGGTTGGGCATTGGGCACCCAGAAGCTGGCGAACACGATGCCGGCCATGATCAGCACCAGCGCCAGCGGATAAATGTCCAGGCTCAGCCATTCGAACAATCGGCCCAACACAACCACGGTGATGATGAAGCCAATGGAACCCCACAAGCGGACCTGGCTGTAGCGCGAGGTTTGCCCGCTCAAGTGGGCCAGGGTGATGACTTCGAACTGCGGCAGCACCGCGTGCCAGAAGAACGCGTGCAGCGCCATGACCATCGCCAGCCAGGCGTAGCTTTTATCGATGAAGATCAGCGAGAAGGTCAACAGCGTACAGATCGCGCCAAACCGCACGATCGCCAGGCGCTGACCGGTGTAGTCCCCCAGCCAGCCCCAGATGTTCGGTGCCACGCAGCGCATCAGCATGGGAATCGCCACCAGCTCGCCGATGCGCGCTGCGTTGAACCCCAGGTGATCGAAGTACAGCGCCAGGAACGGCGCCGTCGAACCGAGCAGCGCGAAATAGAACAGGTAAAAACTGGAGAGCCGCCAGTACGGCAGTGCCGCCATGGTCGTCAGGCCACGGCGGTCGGCAGGCCAACCATCAAAGCTGGCCCAGCACCGGAGTGCTGACCCGTACGTCGGCGTTCTGGCCGCGATGACGCAGCAGGTGATCCATCAGCACGATCGCCATCATTGCCTCGGCGATGGGCGTGGCCCGGATGCCGACGCATGGATCGTGACGACCCTTGGTGATGACGTCCACCGGGTTGCCATGAATGTCGATGGAACGGCCCGGCGTGGTGATGCTGGACGTCGGCTTCAAGGCCAGGTGCGCCACGATCGGCTGGCCCGAGGAAATGCCGCCGAGGATGCCGCCGGCGTTATTGCTCAGAAAACCTTGCGGGGTCAGTTCGTCGCGGTGCTCGGTGCCACGCTGGGCAACACAGGCGAAACCGGCGCCGATTTCCACGCCCTTCACGGCGTTGATGCTCATCAGCGCGTGGGCCAGCTCGGCATCGAGGCGGTCGAAGATCGGCTCGCCCAGGCCGGGCCTCACGCCTTCGGCCACCACGGTGATCTTCGCGCCAACCGAATCCTGGTCACGGCGCAGTTGGTCCATGTAGGCCTCGAGCTCCGGCACCTTGTCCGGATCGGGACAGAAAAAGGCGTTCTGCTCCACCGAATCCCAGGTCTTGAACGGGATTTCGATAGGTCCTAGCTGGCTCATGTAGCCACGAATCACGATGCCCTGGCTGGCCAGGTACTTCTTGGCAATCGCCCCGGCCGCCACGCGCATGGCGGTTTCCCGGGCCGAACTGCGACCGCCGCCACGGTAGTCGCGCTCACCGTATTTGTGGTGGTAGGTGTAGTCGGCGTGGGCCGGGCGGAACAGGTCCTTGATGGCCGAGTAGTCCTTGGACTTCTGGTCGGTGTTGCGAATCAGCAGGCCGATGGCGCAGCCGGTGGTACGCCCTTCGAACACGCCAGAGAGGATTTCGACTTCATCGGCTTCCTGGCGCTGGGTGGTGTGGCGGCTGGTGCCGGGCTTGCGGCGGTCCAGGTCACGCTGCAGGTCGTCCAGGGAGATCTCCAGGCCGGGCGGGCAGCCGTCGACAATGGCGACCAACGCCGGGCCATGGCTTTCGCCTGCGGTGGTAACGCTGAACAGCTTGCCGTAGGTATTGCCGGACATGCAGGGTGCTCCGTGAATTCGCTGAGAGACTCAACCTTGGATTCGTAATGGGCGCCAGTATACGCAGGCTCCCCGAGTAGTTCATCCTCGAACCTTATCGGTGCCCGCCAGTCCAACCGGCACCTTCGCAACTAATGGCGTGATGATGTTAAGAGTGCTTGCCTTGAGTCTTACCCTGCTTACCGGCCTGCTTCCCGGCCTCGTCCAGGCCACGGTGCTGCAACGTCCCATCAGCCTTGATACAGGCAGCGGTGAGCTTTTCGGTTCGCTGTTGCTGCCCAAGTCCGACACACCGGTGCCGGTTGTCCTGATCATTTCCGGGTCAGGTCCTACGGATCGCGACGGAAACAACCCCGACGGTGGCCGCAACGACAGCCTCAAGCGCCTGGCCTGGGTGCTGGCCAAGCACAACATCGCCAGCGTGCGCTATGACAAACGCGGGGTGGCCGCCAGCCTCGCGGCGACACCGGACGAACGCAACCTGAGCGTCGAGGCCTACGTGGCGGATGCCGTGGCCTGGAGCCACAAACTCGCCGCCGACCCGCGGCTGGGCCCCTTGGTTATCCTGGGGCACAGCGAAGGCGCGTTGATCGCCAGCCTCGCCGCCCCGCAGGCCAACGCCGCCGCGGTGATTTCGGTGTCCGGCAGCGCCCGGCCAATCGATCAGGTACTGCGTCAACAGTTGAGCAGCCGCCTGCCAGCGCCGTTGATGTTGCGCAGCAATGAGTTGCTCGACAGCCTCAAGGCCGGACGGCTCGATGAAAACGTGCCAGCGCAACTGCAAGTCATTTTCCGTCCCAGTGTGCAGCCTTACCTGATCTCGCTGTTCCGCCAGGACCCGGCCCGAGCCTTCGCAGCGCTGAAGATGCCGGCGTTGATCATCCAGGGCAGCCATGACATCCAGGTCAGTGTCGATGACGCCAGGCAATTGAAAGCCGCCAAGCCCGACGCTGAGCTGGCGTTGATCGAAGGCATGAACCACGTCATGCGCATCGTGCCCAACGACGTGAAACGGCAATTGGCCTCCTACAAGGATCCCAACTTGCCCCTGGCCGCTGAACTCGGCACGCATATCCTGAATTTTATTGGCGCGTTAGCCGCCCATTAAGCGGTTTTAGTGGCAACTGGCTCTCCAGTCCCGGCAAAAACGGCCGATAACCCGGTGTCGGACAGCGCAATGGCTGCCGAGGGCCGGCCTGGACAGGATTTTTGCCGTTATGACTGAAACTGAAACTTCACCCGTCACCGCCGACGAAACGCCCGCCGCTCCAGCTGTGGAGCACCCTTGGGCGGATGTACACGCAGAGCATCACAAAATGCTCCGCCTGGCACCGCTCAAGACCGACCGCGCCACGGGTGCGCGGCCGCTGCGCTTTGTCGAATTCAGCTACGCCGAGCGCCACAGCAAAGAGCGCAGCTTGCTGCGCATGAGTATTCAACTGCCGGGCCAGCGGGTGCGCAAGGAACAGAATCATCTGGACGTCTGGGCCGATCACGTCGAAAAACGCCTGTACTTTTCTCCGGACAGCCTGCAAGTCGAGCCCATGAACCGTGGCATCGGTCGTTTCCTGGCCGCCCAGGGCATCACCTGGGCGAAGAAGCGCTGGTCGAGCTACCGGGTGGACGGCGCCGACCTGAACAATAAAGATGCACTGAACGAAGACACCCGCCTACGCCGCGACCACTTCATGAAGGCCCACGGCTTCGAGGTGGTCTACGCCGACGCCCAGCACCTCAAAGGCAGCGTCAAGCCCGCCCAGGTTGGCAATCTGCTGGGGGACTGGAACACCGAAAAGCTGCAGTTCGTGGAAATCCTCGAAGCCGCGCAGATGCTCCAACAAGCCGAGCAGAACCTGGCGGAACAGGAAGTCAAACTCAAGAAGCAGGAAGAAAAGGTCACCAAGTTCAAGCGCGAAGACGCTGGCCTGCGCTTCACCATTACGTGTCTGGTGGCCTTTGCCATGTTCCAGGCGGGGTTGCTGATCTGGATTGCCACTCGGCACTGATTGAGGGCGGCATGCGCCCTGTGTGGCCCGGGGGACATGCACCCTGTGGCGAGGGAGCTTGCTCCCGCTCGGCTGCGCAGCAGTCGTAAATGCGGCGGATGCGATTGGCCTGAAAAATCACGATGCCCGGGTTTTCGGGGCCGCTTCGCGGCCCAGCGGGAGCAAGCTCCCTCGCCACGAAAGCCGTTCACCGTCGATCTGATCAAACCCGCGAAGCAAACACCCCCTGATGCTGGCGGCACTGCTCGGCACTGAGCATGAACACCCCGTGCCCGCCGCGCTCGAAGTCCAGCCAGGCGAAATCGACTTCCGGGTACAGCGCCTCGACGTGCACCTGGCTGTTGCCCACCTCGACAATCAACAACCCCTTCTCGGTCAGATGATCGGCCGCCTCGGCCAGCATCCGACGGACCAGGTTCAAGCCGTCATCGCCACAGGCCAGGCCCAGCTCCGGCTCATGCTGGTACTCTTGCGGCATGTCGGCGAAATCTTCCGCATCGACGTAGGGCGGGTTCGACACGATCAGGTCGAAACGTTGCCCCGGCAATCCTTCGAAGCCGTCGCCCTGGACGGTAAACACGCGCTCGTCGACACCGTGACGTTCGATGTTCTGGTTGGCCACTTCCAGTGCTTCGAACGACAGGTCGGCCAGCACCACTTCGGCCTCGGGGAATTCAAACGCGCAGGCGATACCGATGCAGCCGGAACCGGTGCAGAGGTCGAGAATCCGTGCAGGTTCCTGGCCCAGCCAAGGCTCAAAACGTTTTTCGATCAGCTCACCGATGGGCGAGCGCGGAATAAGCACGCGCTCATCGACAATGAACGACATCCCGCAGAACCAGGCTTCACCCAACAGGTAGGCCGTCGGAATGCGTTCTGCGATGCGCCGGCGCAGCAAACGCTGCACATGCACCAGTTCTTCGTCTTCGAGACGGCAATCCAGATAGCTATCGGCAATTTCCCAGGGCAAATGCAGTGCACCCAACACCAGTTGGCGGGCTTCATCCCACGCGTTGTCGGTGCCATGGCCGAAAAACAGATCCTCCCCGTGGAAACGACTGACGGCCCAACGGATATGGTCGCGCAGGGTACGAAGGCGGGAAGTGATCACGGCGGCAAACTCCAGAAAAAAACGACTGGCGAGTCTACCAGCCAAACGCCGCCCCACCAAAACAGGGCTCAAAGACGAAGGAAAAACGCCGGGCTAAACGTAGGATTTGTCCGTTTTTTGCGACACCCATTGAACAAGGCGAGCATCTTGACAAGGCTGTAGGCCAGCAACGGCGGCCCTTGCGATGGAAGCGATTCACAGAACCGCTCAGCCAGAGGACAATGTCGCAAAAGCCCCACTCGAAGGAGCCCCAGAATGTCCGTTCCAAAAACGATGTTTCAACTCAGCGGCCGTGGTTATGCGGCGGCCAATCTGAGTCAAGCGACGCTGATCATCATCGATGCCCAGAAAGAATACCTCGCCGGCCCCCTGGCCTTGAGTGGCATGGATGCGGCCGTCGGGAACATCAAGCAATTGCTCGGCGCAGCCCGTGCCGCCAACCGGCCGATCGTGCATGTGCGCCACTTGGGCACCCATGGCGGGCTGTTCGATCCGCAGGGCGAACGCGGGGAATTCATTCCGGGCCTCGAGCCCCAGGGCGACGAAACCGTGATCGAAAAGCTGCTACCCAGCGCCTTCCACGGTACCGAGTTGAAAAAGCGCCTGGAAGACCTCGGCCCCCTGGACCTGATCGTCTGCGGGTTCATGAGCCACTCCAGCGTCAGCACCACCGTGCGCGCCGCCAAGAACCTGGGCTTTCGCTGCACCCTGGTGGAAGACGCCTGCGCCACCCGCGACCTGCCGCACAAGGGCGGCGTACTCAGCGCCGAGCAAGTGCAGCAGACCGAAATGGCGATCATGGCGGACAACTTCGCCACCCTGGCCCTGACCCGCGACTTCATCTGAAACCCCGGATGGGCGGCTGCTACGCCGCTCATCCGCAAAAGCCTCTCATTTGCCGCAATTGCCGTAGGGTCAGGAACAACCCGAACATCTTCCGGTCGAAGGGCCGATACCCATTGAGGAAGGTCGGAATGAAGTTATCCGATGGTTTTGACGCACGTCGCTTGCGGCCCAAAGGCCCGAGCAACTGGCGTTTTCGTTTCGGCGCAGCGATCGCTGCGCTCCTGGCAACGCTCGGCGTCCTGCTGGCGATGGCCGGTGTCGCCAGCCTGCTGGGTCGCCCACCCGCACTGGGCGACCTGAATGCCACCCCGCTCGGTTCGGCGATCATTCTGGCAGTCGGTCTTCTCGTACTGCTGCTGGGCGTCTGGCTCTGGCGCCGCTGCCGCCGTCGCGCCCGCCAATCCCTGGAGCTGGCCATGGCTCCACACCTGATGAAAAAACACGACTGACCCGCCATCCGACGTTTTGTCGCGCCTGATCCGCCAGTAGTTGGGTAAACTGGCCGGCCTTCGCGGAGGCTGACATGCAAGACGACGACTTTTCCCTGTTCAAGAGTGCGATCCAGGGCGTAAAACCGATCAAGCACGATCGCGCCGAAACCGGCAAACCCAAGGCCGATCGCGCACAGATCGCCAAGCTGCGCCAAGCCGCCACCGTGCGCACCGACGCCACGACCGTAGACGGTTTGTCCGATCAGTTCGTGATCGACGTAGGACCGGAAGACGAGTTGATGTGGGCGCGCGACGGTGTCCAGGAAAGCCAGATGCGCAAGCTGAAGGTCGGCCAGATCCCCTTCGAAGGCAGCCTGGACCTGCACGGCATGACCGTGGAAAAGGCCCGGGAAACCCTTTGGGCGTTCCTGGCCGAAGCCACCAAGTTCGAAATCCGCTGCGTACGCGTCACCCACGGCAAAGCCGTGCGACTGGACGGCAAGCGCCCGATGATCAAGAGCCACGTCAACACCTGGTTGCGCCAGCACCCGCAAGTGCTGGGCTTCACCTCCTGCCAGGCGAAACACGGCGGAGCCGGCGCGGTGTACGTGATGCTCAAGCGCACCATGATGGAAGGCCGCGACGAGTAGCGCCCGATTGCCGAGCTTGCAGCGCCGTGTCCGCCACCGTACCCTTGCCCTTTGCGTAAAATCCCACAGGTAGTTTCATGTCTCTGGAACAGAATTACACCGCGATTCTCGGCCAATTGGGCGAGGACGTTTCCCGCGAGGGCCTGCTCGACACGCCCAAGCGCGCTGCCAAGGCCATGCAGTACCTCTGCCGCGGTTATGAACAGACGCTGGAAGAAGTCACCAACGGTGCCTTGTTCAGCTCCGACAACAGCGAGATGGTGCTGGTCAAGGACATCGAGTTGTACTCGTTGTGCGAGCACCATTTGCTGCCTTTCATCGGCAAGGCCCATGTGGCCTACATCCCGAGCGGCAAGGTGCTGGGGCTGTCGAAAGTCGCGCGCATCGTCGACATGTACGCCCGTCGCCTGCAGATCCAGGAAAACCTCAGCCGCCAGATCGCCGACGCGGTCCAGCAAGTGACCGGTGCCTTGGGCGTGGCTGTGGTGATCGAGGCCAAGCACATGTGCATGATGATGCGCGGTGTGGAAAAGCAGAACTCCTCGATGATCACCTCGGTGATGCTCGGCGAGTTCCGGGAAAACGCTGCGACCCGTAGCGAATTCCTCAGCCTCATCAAGTAACTGTCGTTTGAAGAAAACCGGCATTGATCGCCGGTTTTTTTTCGCCCGTGAAAAATCAGGTAAGCTTCGCGCCCTCTTCTTCCCTGCTGCGAGGCTTGTACCGTGATCGTCAAAGCGCTTCGAGTTGGCCTGGGCCAGCTCATCATCTTCATCGATTTCATCACCCGCCCGAGCAAGAAACAGCGCCCGGCCGAGGCCCAATCACACGTTGATCAAGCGGCCCGCAGCCTGACGCTTTATCAGTTCCACGCCTGCCCGTTCTGCGTGAAGACCCGCCGCACCCTGCGCCGCCTCAACGTACCGGTGGCGCTGCGCGATGCGAAAAACAATGAGCAGGATCGTCAGACGCTGCTGGAACAAGGCGGCAAGATCAAAGTGCCGTGCCTGCGTATCGAAGAAGATGGCAAGACCACCTGGATGTATGAGTCCAAGGTGATCATTGATTATCTGGATAAGCGATTTTCTGCAGTCTGATAATTTTGTGGTGTATTTGGGGGCCTCATCGCGAGCAAGCTCGCTCCCACAGGGGGCTGGTGTTGATTGAAAATCTGCAATCATCCACAAATCCACTGTGGGAGCGAGCTTGCTCGCGATAGGGCCAGCAAGACCACTGCAAAACCTCCTGATATCAAGCCGCTTTTGCAGCCAACGCCTCCCGCACCACCCCCGCCAACCGCTTGAGCCCTTCATCCAACCGCGCCGGGTCGATGTGGCTGAAGTTCAAGCGCAGGTGCCCCGGATGCTGGTCCGGTTCGGGGAAGAATGGCTCCCCTGGCATAAATGCAACGTCCACGGCCAGGGCGGCGGCAAGCAAGGTGCGGGTGTCCAGCGGTTGCTTGAGGGTCAGCCAGAAAAACAGCCCGCCCTGGGGCACATTCCAATCCGCGAGGTCGGTAAAATGCTTCTCCAGCGCGGTCTGGAAGCGGTCACGCCGGTCCCGGTAGAAATCCCTCAACTCACTCAAATGATGGCGATACTGTTCGGTGCCGATCCATTGCAGGGCCTGCCATTGACCGATGCGATTGGTGTGCAGGTCCGCCGACTGCTTGAGCCGCAGCAGGTGCGGGAACAAATCCGGGCTGGCGATCAGGTAACCCACCCGTAGTCCCGGCAGCAGGGTCTTCGACACCGTGCCGGTGTAGATCCAACTGGCCTTCTTCAGCCGACTGACAATCGGCGTGGCGCTGCCGCCGTCAAAAGTCAATTCGCGATACGGTTCGTCCTCAACCAGGGTGACGCCAAACTCATCCAGCAGCGCCGCCACCGCATCGCGCTTGGCCTCGCTGTAGCGCACCGCCGACGGGTTCTGGAAGGTCGGAATCAGGTAGATGAACGCCGGCCGATGCCGTTCCAGCCGAACCCGTAACGCGTTCAGGTCCGGACCATCGGCTTCCAGGGGCACCGTGATGCAGTCGGCGCCAAACAGTTGGAAAATCTGCAACGCCGCCAGGTAAGTCGGCCCTTCCAGCAGCACTTCAGTTCCGACGTCGATGTGCAGCTTGGCCGCCAGATCGAGGGTTTGCTGGGAGCCGCTGACCACCAGTACCTGGCTCGCTTCACAGGCCAGGCCCAGCGAGCGCGCCTGCGCCGCCAAGGCCTCGCGCAAGGCCGGCTCACCTTCGCTCATGCCGTATTGGCCCATGGACACCGGCATGGCCGCCCAGTCCACTTTCGGCAGCATGGCTTCGGCCGGCAGGCCACCGGCGAACGACATCACTTCCGGGCGCTGCGCCGCGGCGAGGATTTCTCGGATCAAAGAACTTTTGAGGCGCGAGACACGTTCGGAAAAAGCCATGGGGTCACCTGTAGCGGGTCGCTAGAAAAATGAGTCAAACTAGTTGACCGAAATTACTCCGACCTCTGTGGATACGTCAACATGCTTGACCTTAAAAACCCAACCGCCCAACAAATGGCCATGGAAGCGTTTTTCTTCGGTTACCAGGCGTTCACCGCCAAGGCCGATGAGATGCTCGAACGCCGGGGTTTGAGTCGGGTCCATCAGCGCATCGTTTTTTTTATAGCCCGCTACCCGTCCCTGAGCGTGAAGGAGTTGCTGGCGGTGCTTGGTGTAAGCAAGCAAGCGCTGAACATGCCGTTGCGGCAGTTGATGGAAATGCACTTGGTGAACAGTGTCGCGTCCGAGACCGACAAGCGTAAGCGGCTGTTGGAGCTGACGGCCGAGGGCGAGCGCTTCGAACAAGCGTTGCGCCGTGAGCAGGTGAAGTTGCTGGAGCGGGTGTTTGCCGAGGCTGGGGAGACGGCAGTGGATGGGTGGCTGGCGGTGAATCTGGCGCTGGGCAAGTCTGGCGACTGAAGGCGTCTGGTCCGACGCTATCGCGAGCAAGCTCGCTCCCACAGGGTCCGTGGACGCTTACAAAATTAATATTCAACGCACTCCACTGTGGGAGCGAGCTTGCTCGCGATAGCGCCCCCAAGGGCGATATATCCCTATCGCCAAACATTTCGTCGACAAAACAGAAAACATTATTTGCTTTATTTGTATACAAAAGCATAATTCGCTTCGTGCGAGTTCCTGACCATAAGGTCAACAAACTTCGCCAGCCTTACCGCCTCAAAGCCTCGCCATTCCCTTCAGGGAGTGTGCGGCGCTGGAAATAACAATAAAACTCTTGAGGAGTACTCGCTGTGGAAAGCCGCAAACCCGAAGCCCAGACGCTGGACCTTTCGCCGCCACTGCGCCGTGGCTGGCTGGAACGCCTGTTCAAACTCAGCGTGCATGGCACCACGGTGAAGACCGAGTTGCTTGCCGGCCTGACGACCTTCATCACCATGGCCTACATCATTTTCGTCAATCCCAATATCATGGCCGACGCCGGCATCGACCACGGCGCCGCTTTCGTCGCCACCTGCATCGCCGCGGCCCTGGGTTGCCTGTTGATGGGCCTGTACGCCAACTGGCCGGTGGGTTTGGCGCCGGGCATGGGCCTGAACGCGTTCTTCACCTACACCGTGGTCGGCACCATGGGCTACAACTGGGAAACCGCGTTGGGCGCCGTGTTCATTTCCGGCGTCTTGTTCATGCTTTTGACCCTGTCGCGGGTCCGGGAATGGCTGCTCAACAGCATTCCGGTGAGTCTGCGGTTCGCCATGGGAGCGGGGGTCGGCTTGTTCCTCGGGCTGATTGGCCTGAAAACCGCCGGGATCGTCGTGGACAGCCCCGCGACCCTGATCAAGCTCGGCTCGTTGCGTGAGCCCGGTCCGCTGCTGGCTGCGGTGTGTTTCCTGATGATCGCCGTGCTCAGTTATCACCGGGTGTTCGGCGCGATCCTGATCAGCATCATTACCGTGACCCTGGCCGGGTGGGGCCTGGGGTTGGTGCAGTACAACGGCATCATGTCGACACCACCGAGCCTGGCACCGACCTGGATGGCGATGGACGTGGCCGGGGTGTTCAACGTCAGCATGATCAGCGTGGTGCTAGCCTTCCTGTTCGTGCACATGTTCGACACCGCCGGCACCCTCATGGGCGTTGCCCAGCGCGCCGGGCTGGTGAAAGCCGATGGCAAGATCGAGAACCTGTCCCGCGCCTTGAAAGCCGACAGCGCTTCCAGTGTGTTCGGCGCCATGGTCGGCGTGCCACCGGTGACTAGCTACGTGGAAAGCGCTGCCGGTGTGGCAGCGGGTGGCCGGACGGGGCTTACCGCCGTGACCGTCGGTGTGCTATTTATTGCCGCCATGTTCTTCGCGCCGCTGGCCGGGATGATCCCGGCCTATGCCACCGCCGGTGCCTTGATCTACGTCGCCATGCTGATGATGGGCGGCATGGCCCACATCGAATGGGACGAAGCAACTGACAGCATCCCGGCCATCGTCACGGCCATCATGATGCCCCTGACCTTCTCGGTCGCCGACGGTATCGCCCTGGGTTTCATCACCTACGTGGTGCTCAAGGCGGGTACCGGCAAGTACAAGGAAGTCTCAATCAGCCTGTGGGTGCTCTGCGCGATCTTCATCGCCAAGTTCATCTTCTTGTAAGCGATACCGTATCCACCCGCCTCACCCCTGGGTGAGGCTTTTGTACATCAGGAGCAAAGCAATGAATCTGGAAACCTGGCTGTTGTTCAGCGGCGCCGCGTTGGTGGTGATCCTCATCCCCGGCCCACTGTCGCTGTTGATGATTGGCAACAGCTTGAACTACGGCCTGCGCCGCTCGTACCCGGCATTCCTCGGCGGGGTGATCGCCTCGATCTGCCTGTTGAGCGCTTCGGCGTTGGGGCTCGGTGCGTTGTTGATGGCATCGGAACAGCTGTTCAGCGCCCTGAAAATTGTCGGTGCGCTGTACCTGTTCTACCTGGCCTGGCAGAGCTGGCAGCAATCGCGCCAACCGGCCCAAGGCGCCGAGGTACCCCAGGCCGCCGCGATCCCACGTTTTCGCGCGTTGTTCGGCCGAGCTTTCGTGCTGGGCGCCAGCAACCCGAAGGACATCCTGTTCTTTGCCGCTTTCCTGCCGCAGTTCCTGAGCGCCGAGCAGCCGTTCCTGCCGCAACTGTTGATCATGATCGCCACCTGGACCGTTCTCGACCTGCTGTGCAAGCTGGCCTATGGCTTCGGCGCCCATGGCGCTGCGCGGTATTTGCGTACGGGGAAAGGCCAAAGCTGGTTCAACCGTATCAGTGCAGGATTGTTTGGCGGCGCGGGCGCAGCCTCTTTACTGTCCAGTCACTGAGCCTTCGTTATTGACGTCAGGGTTTGCAAAACACGGCAACAACCAATCGATATACACCCTTCAGGAAAACACCTTAGATAGAGGGCCATCCACATCATCGTTGAACAAGGACGTTCACAATGGCCAAGATTTTTTATCCCGACCCTGTTTCTGACGACCAGGCCGTGGTCATTACGGACCTGGGCTTTCGTAGCACTGAACACACGGTCGAAACACTCGACTTCCGGGCAGCCAATGAAACGCTGCTCAGCGCGGAACACAAACAGAGGCAGGCCCAACTCGAAGTCGTCGATAAACTTTATGGACCGCTTCCCATTGGCGCCGTGAAGGTGACCCGTTCAGCCCTGGATGCGTTGGGCGCCACGACCGATGGACTACCGCTGACAGGGGACAATACCTTTTTCCGCATCCCCAATCGGTTCTTTTTGAACTCGTTACAGTTCTGCGCCGCTGACATCGAAACACGTATAACGCTCAGCCCCGACGTGGACGACTATCGGTTACTCACATTACTTTTCGAAATAGCGAGTCAACGTCCGCCCACGGCGCGCCCATTGTTGAGGGGAAGTCCTGATACACAGGCTGAACCAACCGGTTATCGAAGCTCGCTTGAAAAGCTTTTAAACGCCGCCCAGAGACTCAACCTCCATGCGGTCTCGCAAACCATGAGTTGGGTGAGCCAAGCGAAGAGTACCCTCCTCATCCCAACGGGCCTTGGCCTCCAGGCCTTCGGCATCTACAGCGGTCTGCGAGGCCTGCAGGACGCCATCCAGAACAGGGACGCTTACCAGACGGTCTTCAACGGGGCCGGCGTGGCGGCCGAGATGGCCTCGATCGGTGTCGAGGCAGCGGTGACCCGACAAGCCACTCAGATGATCAAGGCCGGGCAGAGCGCCCTAGGGGATTTCGCCAAAACAGGCTTCGCCATAAGGCTCGCCCGTGGAAGCGGCCTGATTGCCAGCGTACTGACACTGCCTTTCGACATCATCGCCGCTGTCGACTCTTTCAAGGCCGCCGCCCGCGCCACCGGCAAAGAAGCCACCGATCACTACGTCAGCGCCTCTTTGAGCGTCACCAGCGCGGCCATGAGCTTGACCCTCGGTATAGCGGCACTGGCAGGTTTCAGTTCGGCCGGTCCTGTGGGCCTTGCCGCGGGGCTTATCCTGGTGGTTGGATCACAAATCTGGGGCGCGATTCGTCAAGTCGATGAAATCGACGACTATATAGAGCTCACCGTACACGAGCGCCTGCGCACCGGTTGGCTCGCGTTCTGGGCAATCAGCCCGGATAAAGACATCCAGGATCGCTACACCCTCGCCAAAGCGACCGCCGAACATACCAAACTGCTGCGGGCCAATGCCTTGTACTTGCTCAAAGGCCCATTGAAAGACAGCACTGAGGCGATCGTAAACGGTGCATTCACCGTAGAACTCGAACCGGTGACTTACACCACTTGGAATTGGTGGACGGGAGAAAAATACCAGGCCACGACAGTACGTCCCAGGATCAAGGACAGCGACGACTGGATCGATGCGAGGAGTGGCGTTACAGCTCAGACGCCCGGCGCAGTGATTGAAACGTCGGCGGAAGATAAAGGCATCCATTGGTATGTCGGCGGAGGCAACGACACTGTACTAGGCACTGAAAACCAGCCAAATGTCTTCCATTACGGGGCGGGCGTTAAAAAACTGACCGGTGGCGTGAAAGATGACGTTTTCATCTTCGAGGGCTCGGCAGAGCCTCTCAGTGGAGGACAAGCAACAAATACCCTGGTGGGTGGCTTGGGCAATGACACGCTCATTTTATCGGGCCGTACCCGCAATAGTCAGGAACCGCGCCTGGGTTATCAGGTGGACTTGGAAGCCGGACAAGTATCCATCATCACTCAAGCCAGCCATGACACAGAGGGCGGACACTATCGCCACGCGGTCCTTGAAGGCATTGAAAATGTAGAAATCCCTGAGGGCGGTACCAACGTCATCAAGGGTACCGCCGGCTCGAACATCATCAAATCCCGTGGCAATGATTCAATCGAGGCAGGCGCCGGAAATGACCGGATTTTTATTCTGACTGGAAACAACCGCAACGCCGACGGAGGACCTGGCGATGATGCCTATGCCATCGCCCATAAACCCGGCGGTGTATCCATCAGCGAAGACGGCGTAGACAGCAGCGTCATCGCACTGGACTGGAGAGCGGACCTGATTGAAAGCTGGCAAATTGAAGAAAGCCACTTGGTTATTACTTCATGTTTTGATGCAAGCGACGGGGAGTTTCGCAAAGTCACCATCAGGAACGTCTATGACAACACGGATAACCCAAGGACCTTGCAAAACAACAGGCTGACGTTCATCACCCGGGATGGCTACCATTTGGTACCCGACTTGCCTGACACGATCGAGCACAGCGGCCCGCTGGATATTGAAACAATGGTGGTGCAGCAAGGAATACCGCGAAACCCGGCCATCCTGAAGGATCGAAGCGAACAGCAAGTCGCCCATGACAAAGACACGAGTTATTATGTTTCCCGTATTAATGAACTCACCACACTCAAGGTCAAACAAAAAAGCAAGTTCTCCACCACGCTCCATCTGGACTATCTCCACTGCGAACTGACACGTATCGAGGCCCATTACAGCGTCCACGTCACTCAGGAAGATGAAAGGGACACCCTGAAATATGGCGAATGTGGCCTGACGTTACACTTCGGCGCTCGCCGGGTCGTCTTGAAGAACCTGGCAAGTTCCGATGAACGCTATAGCGCGCAAAACAAGAAGACAGGACGGCGTGCATTTTCCGCCTTGGGTTCACACCATACTTTTATCTTGATCATGAATGATGGCTCGTCCTATCGGCTGGTCCAACCCTCGTCCGACTATGGCCTGTTGCTGGATGAAACATTCATCGGTAAAGATCCGGTGCAGTGGAAAACAGATGCATCACTGTCACTCATGCCGACGAAAAAGAATTATCCCTTTCTACAACCCTCGGACAAACCTCCCCACTCCATGGGCAGTTGGGCAACCTGCGCCATGCTGACATCACCCACGGAACAGACGGGCATCGAAGTCCTGATTGGCGAAGGCGCCACCTACCTGGTTCACCTGAGCCCGGACATGACGATACGCCTGTCCACGCCGGGCGCACTGGCCGGCGCCAATCCCCGGTTACCCCACGCCTCTACATGGGAGCTCGACGCCAGGCACCTCGGTCAAGTTGAGATAAAACTGTCCTCCAACCTGCTGCAGATCGGCGCAGCGATCATTCATCTTCCCGTCTATGGAGCTGAAGACCTTGTCGACCAGGTGCGAGTCATCACTGCACAAGGCGTCGTTTATGCTGTCGACAGCCTGTTTGAGCGAGTTTATGTAGAAGCGCTTGATGGCCGGTATTTTGCCCCTCTCACCGATCCCAGCGCAGGATGGCCCAGCGCGCTGTCGAGCCTGACATCCGCCGAACTGAAGGTGCTTCACATTGCCGTCAAAGATGGGTCTCCTGGTACCTTGAGCTACAACCTCAAAACCCGCAAATGGACCCTTGATACAGATAAGTCCCGAGTCATAGAGGTGGCGAATCTGAGAAAAACAAACCTGTGTGAACACGCGCTCAAGATCTATCAGGATCTGGCCCGCGAAGGCCTCAACCAGAATCCACCCATGAGTGATGACGCCCTTCGTTTGTTGCGCGAAAAGTGCACAGAACTGATGGAGAGCTTCACATTCGGACACTCGGTGATGTTTGCCCGAGCGCTCGCACTGAGCGCGGCCTTCGGCATAAGGCTTTCTCAACTGAGTTGGCTCCTATCATTGGGTGAAGCCTCTCCCAAACATACATAGCCTTCACGAATCTTTTTCGAAGGTTTTTTCAGACGCCATATATATGTAGTGCATCTGCCTGTTGGTTTTCCACGAACATTCTTAAGCCCGAGGCCTGCCAGCTATACGACAGGCCATTCGCTTCATGGCCACATGAAGCATCAATACTTAAGAACAGGCATTTTCAATGAGTCCAAGACGAAACACCCGGCCCAATATTCCAAAGTCGTCCCCTGATACGCCTCACTCCAGTCGCGAGACGCCACTGGAAACAACGCTCGGAAATCCCATGAGAGGAGAAGGGACCGATCAGGCAGCCGTCTCACCCACCGGACACCCAATTGAAGCCCCTGATTTTCAGCGCCCGACCATTCAGATATCCGAAATGGCATCACAGACCTCCATCAGTGACGCGCCCCTCTCGGTAGCGCTGGACAATTATTACCTTTCGCCCGAGCTGGTGCCGATGTTGTCGGAGCCAGACGCAATCTCTGGAATCCGAACGTTCAGGACACGCACCTACGTCGAGCTTTCAGAGGGTGGGACCGTGCTGCTTGGACGCGATTCCGAGCAGAACTACAGAGCCCGATCAGGCATCGAACTCGTCGCCTCCGGGCCCCGCCTGGAGCAAGTGGAAGGCAGCCACCTATGGCGTCGGACTGCGCACCGAGAGGTATTCAATAAAAACTGGGGGATTGACCCAAGATTCACAGTGTCCGAATTCATCACCCTGGACAATGTTCACTACAAGGTGGTGACACGCAGCGACGCGCGAGAACACCCGATCGCCTACATTCAGCCACCCACGCATCCCACCTATGACTTTGACCTGTTGGAAGCCACCCTCAGGCATACGCCTGACGAGCAGCCCCGAGGCGCAATGCCAATCCCACCGGACAACCATTGGGAAATTGACGCCCGGCTTCCCTTTGAAAAACCACTGACGGCTTACGTCAGGGATTGTTTTCCAGAAGTCACGACAACCACCCTGGAAAACATCGCAAGAAAGCAATTTGAACTCGCCAATAACGCGCCGTTCGCCGACGCTGCGGGTTTCACCGCCCTGCGGCAAATTTTCCACAGCTGGAAAAACGCGACGCCCACGCCGCATCCGCACTGGTCCGATCCGCTCTTGATGCTTACGATTCTTCCGACCGCTTCCTCGTCCAGAGGGGCTGCCCGCTCGATAGCCCTGCCCATCCCATCCTCAACGGGGACGTTGGAGCGGCTGGATTTTGATCCCTTGCGGTTCCAGCGACAGTGGCTTTCTTTCCAGACGACATACACACCCGTGGAGTTCAAACGCTTTATGGCCGCCCTTCTGACCCGCAATGGCTACACGGTCATGGAGCCAAGCTCTTACAACAGTTTTCCAGCGTTGGTATTCCAACGAGCAGAGCATGACCATGTATTTTTCATGGGCCTGCATCGCACCAGGATCCCAAAGATTTCCTTGCCAACGTACCTGGATCCCAATACAGCCGGCGTCCTCTTGGAGAACCAGATCGGCGAAGCCGCGGCGAAAGTCGTCAGGGACGCCCACGTTGCCAACAAAATCATCTGGCTCAAAGGCGGTACTGAAATCCGCCCAGGCGTTGCAGACACGATCTTTATCATCCGGGATGACAATTCCAGGCTGTAAATACACCGCCCAAAAAAAGCCCGCAGTGTGAGCGGGCGAAAAACCAAAGAAGCGCCATGCGCAGTCGCTTCCAGGACGAGGCAGTTGCTTGGAGATCAACTGCCTCGATAGGTCGAATAGGCGTAAGGCGAAATCAGCAGGGGCACGTGGTAGTGATCCTCCTCGGCCGACAAGCCGAAACGCAGTACAACTACATCCAGGAACGCCGGTTCGGATAACTGGACGCCACGGGCGCGGTAGTAATCGCCAGCGTGGAATTGAATCTGGTAGACCCCGGTACGGTAGTCATCCCCTTGCAACAGCGGCGCATCGCAACGGCCGTCGCTATTGGTCAACGCACTGGCGACCAGCTGCAACTGTGAACCTTCAACGCGGTACAACTCGACCTTGATCGAGCTGCCCGGGCAGCCGTGTGCGGCATCCAACACGTGAGTAGTCAAACGTCCCATTGATTGCATGCGCCTCCTGATTGGTTGAAAGAAAGGCCGCACCGTTTCGGGGCGCGAAACGCTACGGCAATGTGCGAATTAAGACACTTTAAAATAAAATTGTACACAATAAAAATTACGCCTTGCCCCTGCCCTCCTTCAGGCCGACGCTACGGCTAAATCTCCGGCCATTTCAATGGATACAATGACTTTGTCGCGACTAACTGACCAGATGGGCAGGTTTATTGCAGCATAGACCAGCCTGAGTCCAGCGTGAAAAATGCGAAAAATCAGGCTTACAAAGCGCGCACAAAGTTGTATACAATCAATCCATCGTCGTGACGCCAGCCTATGTTCCATCGCCAGGGCGCCACCTACATGGTTCGAACAAGAAGGAAGACTGCAGTGAGCGCTGACTACCCACGCGACCTGATCGGTTACGGCAGTAACCCTCCCCATCCCCAGTGGCCGGGCAACGCCCGTATCGCCCTGTCCTTCGTGCTCAATTACGAGGAAGGCGGCGAGCGCAACATCCTGCATGGCGACAAAGAGTCCGAAGCGTTTCTCTCGGAGATGGTCGCGGCGCAATCGCTGCAGGGCGAACGCAACATGAGCATGGAATCGCTGTACGAGTATGGCAGCCGTGCCGGTGTCTGGCGGGTCCTGAAGTTGTTCAAGGAATTCGATATCCCGCTGACCATTTTCGCCGTGGCCATGGCCGCCCAGCGGCATCCGGACGTGATCCGCGCCATGGTCGCCGCCGGCCATGAAATCTGCAGCCACGGCTATCGCTGGATCGACTACCAGTACATGGATGAGGCCCAGGAGCGCGAGCACATGCTCGAAGCGATCCGCATCCTGACCGAGATCACCGGCGAACGTCCGCTGGGTTGGTACACCGGCCGCACCGGCCCCAACACCCGTCGGCTGGTGATGGAAGAAGGTGGGTTCCTCTATGACAGCGACACCTACGACGACGACCTGCCCTACTGGGAACCGAACACGCCCAACGGCAAGCCGCACCTGGTGATCCCGTATACCCTCGACACCAACGACATGCGCTTCACCCAGGTGCAGGGTTTCAACAAGGGCGATGACTTCTTCCAATACCTCAAGGACGCCTTCGACGTGCTGTATGCCGAAGGTGCCGAGGCGCCGAAGATGCTCTCCATCGGCCTGCACTGCCGGCTGATCGGCCGCCCGGCCCGCCTCGCTTCCCTCAAGCGTTTCCTCGAATACGCCAAGGGCCATGAACAGGTCTGGTTCAGCCGCCGTGTTGACATCGCCCGCCATTGGCAGCAGACCCACCCTTGCCCGCAAGCTTCGAAACCGGGAGCTTCGAAATGACAGCGTTCCAGACCCTCAAGCCCTCCACCTTGAGCCGCGAAGCGTTCGTCAACGCCTTCGCCGATATCTACGAACACTCGCCATGGGTCGCCGAAAAGGCTTTCGACCTGGGCCAGGATCCGTCGATCGACCTGATCGAAAACCTGCACCAGCGCATGAGCGACATCCTGTTGAGCGCCGATCACGCCAGCCAGCTGGCCCTGATCAACGCTCACCCGGACCTGGCCGGCAAAGCCGCCGTCCAGGGCCAACTGACCGAAGCCAGCACGAACGAACAGGCCGGCGCCGGTATTCACCAATGCACGGCCGAAGAGTTTCAACGCTTCACCGAGCTGAACGACGCCTACAAGGCCAAGTTCAAGTTTCCCTTCATCATGGCGGTAAAAGGCAGCAACCGGCATCAGATCCTTGCGGCGTTCGAAACGCGCATTCATCACTCGGTAGACACCGAATTCAAATGCGCGCTGGCAGAGATCAACAAGATCGCGTTGTTCCGACTACTGACCCTTTAGCGAGCAGCCTCCTGCAAGCATCCCCAGCCAACTTATTTAAAGGCAGACAAGAAGAATGAAAGCTTACGCCGTACCTTTCGAGAAGTTCGTCAACCTGGCCGACGCCCGCCTGGGCACCCGGATCATCTCGGTCACCGATGACTGGTTCGCCGACGCCAATCGTCTGTTCCAGCCGACCCCGGCCGTGTGGAAGGAGGGTGTGTTCGATGACAACGGCAAGTGGATGGACGGCTGGGAATCGCGTCGCAAGCGCTTCGAAGGCTACGACAGCGCAGTGATCCGCCTGGGCGTGGCGGGTTCGATCAAAGGCGTGGACATCGACACCTCATTCTTTACCGGCAACTACCCGCCATCGGCCTCTTTGGAAGCCTGCTTCCTGAGCGAAGGCGAGCCGGACGAAAACACCCAGTGGACGGAAGTGCTGTCGGCCGTCGAGTTGCAAGGCAACAGCCACCATTACCATGAAATCAGCAACGACCAGGCCTTCAGCCACTTGCGCTTCAACATCTACCCCGATGGCGGCGTGGCCCGGTTGCGGGTCTACGGCATTCCGTACCGCGACTGGTCGGCCGTGGGCGACAACGAACAGATCGACCTGGCTGCGGCCCTCAATGGTGGCCGTGCCCTGGCCTGCTCCGACGAACACTTCGGCCGCATGAGCAACATCCTCAACCCGGGCCGTGGCGTCAACATGGGCGACGGCTGGGAAACCGCCCGTCGGCGCACCCCGGGCAATGACTGGGTGATCGTCGCCCTGGGCCATGCCGGTACCGTTGAGCAAGTCGTCGTCGACACCCTGCACTTCAAGGGCAACTACCCGGACAGCTGCTCGATCCAGGGCGCCTTCGTCAAGGGCGGCACCGACAGCCAGATCGAAACCCAATCGCTGTTCTGGCGCGAACTGCTGCCGAGCCAGAAACTGGAGATGCACGCCGAACACACCTTCGCCGAGCAGATCAAGGCCCTGGGGCCGATCACCCACATCCGCCTGAATGTGTTCCCGGATGGTGGCGTGAGTCGTCTGCGGGTGTTGGGCAAGGTATCGAAATAAGGGTGAACCCAAATCGCGAGCAAGCTCGCTCCCACATTTGAAATGCATTCCCCTGTGGGAGCGAGCTTGCTCGCGATGGCGGCACAACAAACAACATAGAATTCAAGGTAAGAAGACAGCATGCGCACACTCAAGATCGAACCGTTGACCAAAGAAGCCTTCGCCCCGTTCGGTGACGTAATCGAAACCGACGGCAGCGATCACTTCATGATCAACAACGGTTCGACCATGCGCTTCCATCGCCTGGCGACGGTGGAAACCGCCACGCCGGACGATCAGGCGATCATCAGCATCTTCCGCGCCGACGCGCTGGACATGCCGTTGACCGTGCGCATGCTGGAGCGCCATCCGCTGGGCAGTCAGGCGTTCATTCCGCTGCTCGGCAACCCCTTTCTGATCGTGGTCGCGCCACTTGGCGATGCACCTGTATCAGGCTTGGTCCGCGCCTTCGTCACCAACGGCAGGCAGGGCATCAATTACCATCGCGGCGTCTGGCACCACCCGGTGCTGACGATCGAAAAGCGGGATGACTTCCTGGTGGTTGATCGCAGTGGCACAGGCAATAACTGCGATGAGCATTTTTTCCAAGAGGATGAATTACTGATCCTCGCCCCCCACCAATAAGAGAAGCGTCCGATCACGCGAAAACAAGCGTGACGGGCGAGAGGTAAAGACTGTGGAAGCACATATGCTGGAATGGCTGAACCTCAGCGTGCGCTGGGTTCATATGATCACTGGCGTGGCTTGGATCGGCGCGTCGTTCTACTTCGTCTGGCTGGAAAACAACCTCAATCGCGTCAATCCAAAAAGTGGTCTGGCTGGTGACTTGTGGGCCATCCACGGTGGTGGCATCTACCACCTGGAAAAATACAAACTCGCGCCACCGTCCATGCCGGACAACCTGCACTGGTTCAAGTGGGAAGCGTATTTCACCTGGATGTCGGGTGTCGCGCTGCTGTGCGTGGTGTTCTATTGGAACCCGACCCTATACCTGCTGGCCCCCGGCAGCAGCCTCAGCGGCCCCGAAGGCGTGGCACTGGGTATCGGCTCGTTGTTCGTCGGCTGGTTCGTCTATTCCTTTCTCTGCGACTCAGCCCTGGGCAAGCGCCCTGCCCTGCTCGGCTTGATCCTGTTCGTGCTGTTGATCGCCGCGGCCTACGGGTTCAGCAAGGTGTTCAGTGGCCGCGGTGCCTACCTGCACGTGGGTGCCGTCATCGGCACGATCATGGTCGGCAACGTGTTCCGCATCATCATGCCAGCCCAACGTGCGCTGGTGGCGGCCATCGCCGAGAACCGCACGCCCGATCCGGCGTTGCCGGCCAAGGGTCTGCTGCGCTCGCGTCACAACAACTACTTCACCTTGCCGGTGCTGTTCATCATGATCAGCAACCACTTCCCGAGCACCTACGGCAGCCAATACAACTGGTTGATCCTGGCCGGTATCGCCGTGGCGGCGGTGTTGGTGCGGCATTACTTCAATACGCGCCATGACAGCAACCGGTTTGCCTGGACACTGCCAGTCGGTGCTTTGGCGATGATCTGCCTGGCTTATGTCACGGGGCCCAAGCCCATGCCCACCACACCGGAAGTAGCCAAGGTACCTGGCGTGATCGAGTACCAACCGTTGCCGGAAACGGCAGTGGGCGGTGGCGCAAAACCGGCAACAGCCCCGGCCGCACCGGCATCGACACCCACTCAGGCCGCCAACGCCCAGGGCCCATCGTTCGAGAAGGTCCACAGCGTGATCCAGGAGCGCTGCTCGGTCTGCCATTCGGCCAAACCCACCAGCCCGTTGTTCAGCGCCGCGCCGGGCGGGGTGATGTTCGATACGCCGCAGCAGATCCAGCAACAGGCCGCGCGCATCCAGGCCCAGGCCGTGACCACCCAGATCATGCCCTTGGGTAACATCACCCAGATGACCCAACAGGAACGCGACCTGATCGGTGCGTGGATCAACCAGGGCGCGCGGACCAACTGAGCCGCGCCCCAAATTCGCCGCGAATGCGCCGTTGCAGGGCACTTGATCCCACCAGGGCAAGCCCGTACCCTGCGCGGCCGTTCGCACCCGGGCAGCGTTAAAAAACCATCAAATCCTGACCGAAACGCCAGCTTATCCCGGCATCACGGGGGATATCGGGCGCCCCTGGAAAACACCTTTTTCGACTGTTTCAAATAGCTGGACGAGCTTTTTTCGGGCTTGGCTCAGCTCTTGCTATCAGCATCTGCCACGAGCAAAAAGCTGACCGAACGGATGTTTTTCTCCGTAGAAAAAAGCGCCACACCAAGAGCGCTGATCTGAAAAAAATGGCGGTACCACTTACCTTTGGGAGCAAACCGAATGAAACATACATGCACCAGCCTGATACTCGCAGGAACCTTGCTGGCCGCAGGCCAGGCGATGGCCGATGACCTGTTTCAATGGCAGAACAACAGCCTGACCTATCTGTATGGCAAGGACTTCCAGGTCAACCCGCGCATCCAGCAGACCGTGACCTTCGAACACGCCGACGCCTGGAAATACGGGGACAATTTCTTCTTCCTCGATCGGATCTTCTACAACGGCAAGGACGACAGCAACGCCGGCCCGAACACCTACTACGGTGAGTTCAGCCCGCGCCTGTCGTTCGGCAAGATTTTCGACCAGAAGCTGGAACTGGGGCCGATCAAGGATGTGCTGCTGGCCATGACCTATGAGTTCGGCGAAGGCGACAACGAGTCCTACCTGATCGGCCCGGGCTTCGACCTGGCGATCCCCGGCTTCGATTACTTCCAACTGAATTTCTACAACCGCCAGACCGAAGGCCCACGCGCCGGCGACAATGTCTGGCAGATCACCCCGGCCTGGGCCTACACCATCCCAATGGGCTCATCCGACCTCCTGATCGACGGTTTCATCGACTGGGTGGTGGACAACGACAGCAACTCCAAGGGTACCTACCACGCCAACCTGCACATCAACCCACAGATCAAATATGACTTGGGCAAAGCTTTGAAGCTGGGCACCAAGCAACTCTATGTGGGGGTGGAATATGACTACTGGAAGAACAAATACGGGATTGAAGACAGCGCAGGGTTCAAGACCAACCAGAGCACCACCAGCTTTTTGCTGAAGTATCACTTCTGATCTGATTGAATTTCAGGTTTAGAGCCCGCTCCCACAGGGGCTCGGGTTGGACTCAACCCTGAGCCAACCCCAAGAACCGACTCAACTCCTCGCGCTGCGCCAACGCATCCTGACGCCCCAGTTCGATCAGCTCGCTGCAATATCCCGCCTCGAAAAGCAAGTAACTGAGCACCCCCGCGCCGCTGGTCTTGGTGGCGCCCGGCCCACGCAGGAACAACCGCAGCGCGCGGGGCAGTTCCTGGCGATGGCGAGCGGCAATTTCATCAATGGGTTGGCTCGGCGAAATCACCAGCACTTCCACCGGCGCCGCGCCCAGGGCATGGGCCGGCACATCATCGGGCAACAGGCGACTGAACCCGTTCAAGCGCTGAAGCAACTCAATGTCGCTTTCCAGGCTGTCAATGAACGTGCTGTTGAGCATATGGCCGCCAATCTGCGCCAGGGTCGGTTGCAGTCCGGTGTAGCTACGTTCCAAAGGATCCTGTCCCCCCGCACCACGCGGGTTGCCGCTGACGCCGATGACCAGCACCCGGTTGGCCCCCAGGTGCAAGGCTGGGCTGATGGGCGCCGATTGACGCACGGCGCCGTCACCGAAGTATTGCGGGCCGATCTTGACCGGTGCAAACAACAAGGGGATCGCCGAGCTGGCCAGCAAATGCTCCACCGACAACAGCGTCGGCACACCAATACGCCGATGTCGCAGCCAGGCATCGATGGTGCCGCGTCCCTGGTAGAAGGTCACGGCCTGGCCGGACTCATAACCGAACGCCGTCACCGCCACTGCCCGCAGCTGCTGCTCGACGATGGCCTGCTCGATACCCGATCCGTGGAATTGTGCCTGGAGCAGTTCACGCAACGGCGAACTGTCAATCAGTGCCACCGGCAATTTGGCGCCTAGGCCCAGCAGGCTGTGGGTAATGAAGCGCGTCGCCTGCGCTATCACACCGCGCCAGTCGCTGCGCATCACCTGATGGCTGCGCACCGTTTGCCAAAAGGCGGTCAGGCGCTCGATGGCGGTCTTGAAGTCCATCGCCCCGCTCGCCAGGCTGACCGCGTTGATCGCCCCGGCCGAAGTGCCGACGATCACCGGGAACGGATTGTGCCCCCCGTCAGGCAGCAATTCGGCAATCGCTGCCAGTACCCCCACTTGATACGCCGCCCGAGCCCCGCCGCCGGAAAGAATCAAACCTGTAACCGGTTCAGCTGGGGTCATCGCAACACTCCGTGCTCAAGATGAAGTTCAAAAAGCGGACTACCGATTCACCCGCGCTTGTCGTACAGCTTCGGCTCACCCGGCGGACGGCTCTTGAAGCGCCGATGGGCCCAGAGGTATTGCTCGGGACAATTGCTCACCGATTGCTCCACCCACTGATTGATGCGAATGCAATCGGCTTCCTCGGTCTCGCCCGGAAAATCTTCCAGGGGCGCCTGGATCACCAGGCGATAGCCGCTGCCATCGGCCAGGCGCTCCTGGACGAATGGCACTACCCGCGCCTTGCCCAGACGAGCGAACTTGCTGGTAGCGGTGACCGTCGCCGCCTGGATTCCGAACAATGGCACAAAGACGCTTTGCTTGGCGCCGTAATCCTGATCCGGTGCATACCAGATCGCCCGACCGGCGCGCAGCAACTTGAGCATGCCTCGCACGTCGTCACGCTCCACCGCCAGGGAATCGAGGTTGTGCCGCTCACGGCCCCGGCGCTGGATGAAGTCGAACAGCGGGTTCTTGTGTTCGCGGTACATGCCATCGATGGTGTGCTGCTGGCCGAGCAGTGCCGCGCCGATTTCCAGCGTGGTGAAATGCAACGCCATCAGGATCACGCCCTTGCCTTCGCGCTGGGCCTGCTTGAGATGTTCCAGTCCTTCGACATGGGCCAGCTTCGCCAGGCGCGAACGCGACCACCACCAGCTCATGGCCATTTCGAAAAAGGCGATGCCGGTGGAGGCAAAGTTTTCCTTGAGCAAACGCTTGCGCTCGGCCGCGGTTTTTTCCGGAAAACACAGCTCCAGGTTGCGCCGGGCGATGCGCCGTCGGTCGCCTGCCACCCGATACATCAGCGCACCCAGTGCACGCCCGACCCGCAGCAGCAATGGGTAAGGCAACTGGACGATCAGCCACAACAGCCCCAGGCCGCACCACAGCAGCCAGAAACGCGGATGAAAAAAAGCAGCTCGAAAACGCGGGCGATCCATTAAAGCTTCCACAAAGACATGGGCCGCGCATTCTACATTGTTCGACCCGGGTTGCGGCTGGCGGACGTTCTCGTTATAAGTCTCGGCACTTTTAGTGACAAGCCGTTGTACGCCGACCATGAGCCAAACCGAACCGCTAGACCAAGATCCCGTGTTCCAGCTGAAGGGCAGCATGCTCGCCATTACGGTGCTGGAACTGGCCCGCAACGACCTGGAGAGCCTTGACCGGCAGTTGGCGGCCAAAGTCGCCCAGGCCCCGAATTTCTTCAGCAATGCCCCACTGGTGCTGGCCCTGGACAAGCTGCCGGCCAGCGAAGGCGCGGTGGATCTGCCCGGCCTGATGCGCGTTTGCCGCCAGCACGGCCTGCGCACCCTGGCGATCCGCGCCAGCCGCATCGAAGACATCGCCGCCGCCATCGCCGTGGACATTCCGGTGCTGCCGCCGTCCGGGGCCCGGGAGCGTCTGCTGGAGCTCAACCCGGTCGAAGCGAAGAAAGCCCCGGAAAAACCACCGGAGCCCACCATCAAGCCCACCCGCGTCATCACCTCGCCCGTACGCGGCGGGCAGCAGATTTATGCCCAGGGTGGCGATTTGGTCATCGTGTCCTCGGTCAGCCCGGGCGCGGAACTTCTGGCCGATGGCAACATCCATGTATACGGCCCGATGCGCGGCCGCGCGCTGGCCGGCGTCAAGGGGGATACGAAAGCCAGGATCTTCTGTCAGCAATTGAGCGCTGAACTGGTCTCCATCGCCGGGCAGTACAAGGTTTCCGAGGATTTGCGCCGCGACCCGCTGTGGGGGGCCGGCGTCCAGGTCAGCCTGTCGGGCGACGTGTTGAACATCATTCGGCTTTAACGGATACTGCCGCATTTTCCAAGCATCTCTAAAACGTAGCGAAAACGGCTTAAACGACGCAGGAAAAAGGATCAGGCAGTGTTTACCGGAGGTAGACCCCGCCCAGCATCCGATTCCAGCCAAGCCTGTCCAATTGCAGCCGTTTTCCAGAGATGTTTTTCAGGGGCTGACAAAGTCCTTTTTCCTTAGGGGTGAAACACCTTGGCCAAGATTCTCGTGGTTACATCCGGCAAGGGTGGTGTGGGTAAGACCACCACCAGCGCCGCTATCGGTACCGGCCTCGCTCTGCGCGGCCACAAAACAGTCATCGTCGACTTCGACGTCGGCTTGCGTAACCTCGACCTGATCATGGGTTGCGAGCGTCGCGTGGTCTATGACTTCGTCAACGTGGTCAACGGTGAAGCGAACCTGCAGCAAGCCCTGATCAAGGACAAGCGCCTTGAGAACCTCTACGTGCTGGCCGCCAGCCAGACCCGCGACAAAGACGCGCTGACCCAGGAAGGCGTGGAAAAAGTCCTGATGCAGCTCAAGGAAGACTTCGAGTTCGTGGTCTGCGACTCCCCGGCCGGTATCGAAAAAGGTGCCCACCTGGCCATGTACTTCGCCGATGAAGCGATTGTCGTGACCAACCCGGAAGTCTCCTCGGTACGTGACTCCGACCGTATGCTGGGCCTGCTGGCCAGCAAATCCCGCCGTGCCGAGAAGGGCGAAGAGCCGATCAAGGAACACCTGCTGCTGACCCGCTACAACCCACAACGGGTCAGCGACGGTGAAATGCTCGGCGTCGAAGACGTCAAGGAAATCCTCGCGGTCACCCTGCTGGGTGTGATTCCAGAATCCCAAGCGGTACTCAAGGCTTCCAACTCCGGCGTGCCGGTGATTCTCGACGACCAGAGCGATGCCGGCCAGGCGTACAGCGATGCGGTCGATCGCCTGCTGGGCAAAACCGTGGAGCATCGTTTCCTCGATGTAACGAAGAAAGGTTTCTTCGAGCGCCTGTTTGGAGGTAGGTAATGAACCTTTTTGACTTCTTTCGTGCCAACAAGAAGCCCAGTACCGCCTCGGTCGCGAAAGAGCGTCTACAGATCATCGTGGCGCACGAACGCGGCCAACGCAGTACCCCTGACTACCTGCCAGCCTTGCAGAAGGAACTGGTGGAAGTGATCCGCAAGTACGTCAACATCGGTAGCGATGACGTGCATGTGGCACTGGAAAGCCAGGGCAGTTGCTCGATTCTGGAACTCAATATCACCCTGCCGGATCGCTGATAGATCCTGCGGGAGCCACGGCGGCTCGGGTGCTTCTCCCTCCTCCCATGAGGACCAGGGGAAAGTGCCCGAGTCGCCGTTGGCGTTTGTTACGAGACTGTTTCAATGCCCCTCTCCAACATCCGCATCATCCATCAGGACGCTGCCGTCCTGGTGGTCGACAAACCGACCCTGCTGCTGTCCGTGCCCGGGCGGGCCGACGACAACAAAGACTGCCTGATCACCCGCCTGCAGGAAAACGGCTATCCGGAAGCACGAATCGTGCACCGACTGGACTGGGAAACCTCCGGCATCATCCTGCTGGCCCGTGACCCGGACACGCATCGCGAACTGTCTCGGCAGTTTCATGACCGAGAAACCGAAAAAGCCTACACCGCGTTGTGCTGGGGCCAGCCGACGCTGGACAGCGGCAGCATCGACTTGCCGCTGCGCTACGACCCGCCGACCAAACCCCGGCACGTGGTGGACCATGAACACGGCAAACATGCCCTGACCTTCTGGCGAGTGCTGGAACGTTGCGGCGATTGGTGCCGGGTTGAATTGACACCGATCACCGGGCGCTCCCATCAATTGCGCGTGCACATGTTGTCCATCGGTCACCCGCTGCTGGGCGACGGGCTCTACGCCCATCCGCAAGCCCTCGCTGCCTGGCCACGCCTGTGCCTGCACGCCAGCATGCTCAGCTTCACCCATCCGCAAAGCGGCGAACGCCTGCGTTTCGAGTGCCCGGCACCGTTCTGAAAAACACCACAGCCCCCAGTGGCGAGGGAGCTTGCTCCCGCTGGGGCGCGAAGCGGCCCTAAAGACTGACACCTCGGAAAGTCTGCTTGATTGGGGTTGCTGCTGTTGGGGCTGCTGCGCAGCCCAGCGGGAGCAAGCTCCCTCGCCACAGGCCCACCCCGAGTCACTCACATATCCACGCCTCACCCTCCCCATCGACCACCAATACGGTAAACTCCCGCCCATTGCTGTCTGGAGCTATTTATGCGCGCAGAGTTGAACCAGGGCCTGATCGATTTCCTCAAGGCCTCCCCCACCCCCTTCCATGCCACCGCCAGCCTTGCCCAGCGCCTGGAAGCGGCGGGTTATCAGCGTCTTGACGAACGCGAGACCTGGGCCACCGAGGCCAACGGCCGGTATTACGTCACGCGCAACGACTCCTCGATCATCGCCTTCAAGCTGGGCCGCAACGCACCGCTGCACGATGGCATCCGTCTGGTCGGCGCCCACACCGACAGCCCCTGCCTGCGGGTCAAGCCCCAGCCGGAACTGCAACGCCACGGATTCTGGCAACTGGGCGTGGAAGTCTACGGCGGCGCATTGCTGGCGCCGTGGTTCGACCGCGACCTGTCCCTCGCCGGGCGCGTGACCTTCCGCCGCGATGGCAAGGTCGAAAGCCAGTTGATCGACTTCAAGGCGCCGATCGCCACGATTCCGAACCTGGCCATCCACCTCAATCGCGAGGCCAACCAGGGCTGGGCCATCAACCCGCAGAATGAACTGCCGCCGATCCTTGCCCAGTTCGCCGGTGACGAACGCGTCGACTTCCGTGCCGTACTCACCGATCAACTGGCCCGCGAACACGGCCTGAACGCTGACGTGGTGCTCGACTACGAGTTGAGCTTCTACGACACCCAAAGCGCCGCGATCATTGGTTTGCATGGCGACTTCATTGCCGGCGCGCGCCTGGACAACCTGCTGTCGTGCTACGCCGGCCTGCAAGCCTTGCTGAATGCCGACACTGAAGAAACCTGCGTGCTGGTGTGCAACGATCACGAGGAAGTCGGTTCTTGCTCAGCCTGCGGCGCCGACGGCCCGATGCTGGAGCAGACCTTGCGGCGTCTGCTGCCGGAAGGTGAAGAGTTCGTACGGACCATTCAGAAATCCCTGCTGGTCTCTGCCGATAACGCCCACGGCGTGCACCCCAACTATGCCGACAAACACGACGCCAACCACGGCCCTAAACTCAACGCCGGGCCAGTGATCAAGGTCAACAGCAACCAGCGCTACGCCACCAACAGCGAAACCGCCGGGTTCTTCCGCCACCTGTGCATGGCCGAAGAAGTGCCGGTGCAAAGCTTCGTGGTCCGCAGCGACATGGGCTGCGGCTCGACCATCGGCCCGATCACCGCCAGCCAGCTGGGCGTGCGCACCGTGGACATCGGCCTGCCGACCTTCGCCATGCACTCGATCCGTGAGTTGTGTGGCAGCCATGACCTGGCGCATTTGGTGAAGGTGTTGAGTGCGTTTTATGCCTGTCGTGAGTTGCCGTAACCGCCGTTAACCCTTTGGACCGGGGACGTGGTGGATACATGTGGCGAGGGAGCTTGCTCCCGCTGGGCTGCGTAGCAGCCCCAAAATCTGCAATTGAATGCTTATTTTTGCCAGTGCTGCGCACTGGAGCGGGAACAAGCTCCCTCACCACAAGAGTGTTCGCCTCAGGATTGGGGGTGATGTGACCCACATCATCACAACCCGGCAAAACCCCAACTAGACTGCCCTTATCCCCCCGACAAGGCTGTCTCACATGATTTCCATGTCTTCGTTCAACGCCATGCTGGTGCCCATCATCGCCGGCATGGTCCTGCTGGCCATCGGCTTCAACTTCCGTGACAAGAACGTCGGGGTCTTTGCCATGTGGATCGGTATGTTGCTGATCCTCGCCACGGTGTTGTTCAGGATCCTGGCCAAGCTCAACGACTGAGCCTGAGTTCACCTCAAGCAGCAGGCTGTTGCTCGGGCACGTCCACCCCGACATGGATCGCATCGTGTCGCCAGAACTCCAGGTCGCAGTCGATCAGCCGCTGGTGCTGGTCATAGTTGACCCGTGCAATCCGCAGCCCCGGGCTGCCCACCGAGACCTTCAGTGCCGCCGCCGCTTCCGGCTGGAGAGACGTGGGCACGATCTCGAATTTCACCCGGCCGTAGTGCAAGTCATAGTGGCGGGCGTACAGCTCGGTCATGGATTGGTTGAGGTCGAACTCGAGGATGTCCGGAAAGTACTGTGGGTTCAGGTAGTGCTCGACGTACAGCACCAGGCGCTCATCGATGCGCCGCGCGCGGCAGATCTGAATCACGCTGGACAGCGCCGGCAGTTGCAGCCAGGCACACACCGCTGCCGAGGCCGGTTGCAGGCGCGCCGAGATCACTTGGGTAGAAGGCACCCGCCCCTGGGCCGCGACCATCGCGTGGAAATGGCTGCGCTGCATCAGGTTATAGGCCAGGCGTGGTGGCGAGACAAACCAGCCCCGGCGTTCCTCGCGATAGATCTGCCCCTGGGCTTCGAGCTGCAACAAGGCTTCTCGCACGGTAATCCGGGTGGTGCCGAACAACTCACTGAGCTTGCGCTCAGCCGGCAACTTGCTGCCCGGCGCCAGCAGCCCGTGGTCGAGCTGCTCTTGCAGGACTTGTCCGATGGTTGTCACCGCTTTGGTTGTCTCGATGCGCATCAACGTTACCTATCTGGACTAGACCAGCACTGTTTCAGGGCGAAATCGATGGCGCCTCGATCCGCTTCTCATCCCTGCAAGCCTAGGCACTGCTCATGACTGGCAGATGACAGACCCGCCGAACGGTTGCTTGGCATGCCTGCAAATTAACGGCCAAGTCCTTTCAGATCAGCTGTTTAACCATGGTCTACGCTTAATTCGCAGCCAGCCAGCGCGCGCCTGACATTTCCCGGAGCAACCGACGCCGACATCAAAATGTCACAGGGCTCGCCTACATTGGCTCAGGTATTGCTGACCTAGACCAACACAACCGCAATCGCAGCGTTGAAAACGCCCATAGGAGCTTCGGATGAAACAGCTTTTCCTGGCATCACTGTTAGGCTCGACTATCGCCATGTGCACCGCCGCCATGGCCGCTGACACCGATCTGAAAACGTTGGAAGCCGCTGCGAAAGCGGAAGGCGCCGTGAACAGCGTCGGCATGCCCGATGACTGGGCAAACTGGAAAGGCACCTGGGACGACCTGGCCAAGCTCTACGGTTTGAAGCACATGGACACCGACATGAGCTCGGCCCAGGAAATCGCCAAGTTCGCCGCCGAGAAAGACAACGCCAGCGCCGACATCGGCGACGTCGGGGCGGCCTTCGGCCCGATCGCGGTCAAGCAAGGCGTGGTTCAACCCTACAAGCCAAGCACCTGGGACCAGGTGCCTGCCTGGGCCAAGGACAAGGACGGCAACTGGGCGTTGGCCTACACCGGCACCATCGCGTTCATCGTCAACAAGAAGCTGCTGCACGGCTCCGAAGTGCCCACCAAATGGGCTGACCTGAAAACCGGCAAGTACAAAGTCTCCATTGGTGACGTGAGCACTGCGGCCCAGGCTGCCAACGGCGTGCTGGCAGCCGCCCTGGCCAACGGTGGCGACGAGAAAAACCTGCAACCGGCCCTGTTGATGTTCGCCGAAATTGCCAAGCAAGGGCGCATCTCCATGGCCAACCCGACCATCGCCACGATGGAAAAAGGCGAAGTCGAGGTCGGCGTGGTCTGGGATTTCAACGGCCTGAGCTACAAGGCCAAGATGGCCAACCCGGATGACTACGTCGTGCTGATTCCGTCCGACGGCTCGGTGATCTCCGGCTACACCACCATCATCAACAAATACGCCAAGCACCCGAACGCCGCCAAACTGGCGCGTGAGTACATCTTCAGCGACGCCGGCCAGATCAACCTGGCCAAGGGCAACGCCCGTCCGATCCGCGCTGAACACCTGACACTGCCGGAAGAGATCAAGGCCAAGCTGCTGCCAAATGAGCAGTACAAAGGCGTGACCCCGATCAAAGACGCGGATGCGTGGGAAAAAACCTCCAAGGCACTGCCGCAGGCTTGGCAGGAAAACGTGATCATCAACATGCAGTGAGGCAGTAGCTCCCGCTCGGATATCCAATGAGCATCCTGCTGTGAGAACAGGCCCTGTGGGAGCGAGCTTGCTCGCGATGAGCGATGACACGGTCTTGCAACTGAACCGCGTCGCCTTCATCGCGAGCAAGCTCGCTCCCACAGAAGCTCGCTCCCACATGGGACCTGCGGTGAATCCGAGTTTTCTGGTGTCCATCCGGAGTCCCGCTAACCATGAAGCACAACGTCATCCTGGTGGTGCTCGACGGCCTCAATTACGAAGTCGCCCGGCATGCCATGGGACATTTGCAGGCCTATGTCGGCGCAGGACGCGCAGCCCTCTACAAACTGGAATGTGAACTGCCGGCCCTGTCCCGTCCGCTCTACGAATGCATCCTTACCGGCGTCGTGCCCATCGACAGCGGGATCGTGCACAACAACGTCTCACGCCTGTCGA
Organism: Pseudomonas sp. G2-4; assembly: GCF_030064125.1. Classification (NCBI taxonomy): domain Bacteria; kingdom Pseudomonadati; phylum Pseudomonadota; class Gammaproteobacteria; order Pseudomonadales; family Pseudomonadaceae; genus Pseudomonas; species Pseudomonas sp. G2-4. The sequence continues at coordinate 4,828,859 of NZ_CP125957.1, forward strand.
ACCAGCGCAGCATCTTCCACTACGCCACCCAGGCCGGCTTGAGTACCGCCGCCGCGGCCTATCATTGGGTCAGCGAGCTCTACAACGCATCACCATTCATCGCCGGCCGGGACCGTCATACCGACAATCTCAACCTGCCGATCCAGCACGGGCATTTCTACTGGAATGACCATTACCCCGACTCGCACCTGTTCGCCGACGCCGAACACCTGCGCCAGCGCTACCTGCCAAACTTCCTGCTGGTGCATCCGATGAACATCGACGATGCCGGCCACAAGCATGGCCTCGACACCCCGCAATACCGCAACAGCGCCCGCTCGGCCGACATCAACCTGGCGGTCTACCTGCAAGCCTGGCTCGACGCCGGTTATCAGGTCCTGGTGACGTCTGACCACGGTATGAACAACGACCGCTCCCATAACGGCCTGCTGGCCGAAGAACGGGAGGTGCCGCTGTTTGTCTTGGGTGACGGCTTCAGTCTCGATCCCACTGCCGCGCCCCGGCAGACTGAACTGTGCGGCACCGTCTGCCAGTTGCTTGGGGTTGACCACGACAAACCTTATTGCCAGGAGCTACTCAAGTGAACGCCATGACGCGCGGCAAATGGCTGGCAGCGTTGTGCCTGGTACCCTTCGCGATTTTCTTCATCGTGTTCCAGATCGCCCCGCTGCTCTGGGTGCTGATCAACAGCCTGGAATCGGAAGAGTTCGGCTGGGGCCTGGCCAACTTCAGCAAGATCTTCAGCTCGAAATTCTACCTGCAAGCGATCCAGCACAGCCTGGAGATCAGCTTCTGGTCCAGTGTGTTCGGCATCATCATCGCCGTGCTCGGCAGCTACTCCCTGCGCCGGGTGGATTCGCGGTTGCGCAACTTCGTCAACGCCTTCGCCAACATGACCAGCAACTTCGCCGGCGTGCCCCTGGCCTTCGCCTTCATCATCTTGCTGGGGTTCAACGGCAGCATCACGATCATGCTCAAACAGGCGGGGATCATCGAGGACTTCAACCTGTACTCGAAAACCGGGCTGATCATTCTGTACACCTACTTCCAGATTCCCCTCGGCGTACTGCTGCTCTATCCGGCCTTCGATGCCCTGCGTGAAGACTGGCGCGAATCCGCCGAGCTGCTGGGCGCCAATGGCTGGCAGTTCTGGCGACACATCGGCTTGCCGGTGCTGACCCCGGCACTGCTGGGCACGTTCGTGATCCTGCTGGCCAACGCCCTCGGCGCCTATGCCACGGTCTATGCGTTGACCACCGGCAACTTCAACGTCCTGCCGATTCGCATCGCCGCCATGGTCTCCGGGGACATTTCCCTCGACCCGAACATGGCCAGCGCCCTGGCCGTGGTGCTGGTGGCGTTGATGACCCTGGTGACCATCGTCCATCAGTTGCTGCTCAAGAGGAGCTACCATGTCTCGCGCTGAACCGGGCTCCGTCGGGCTCTATCATCGGGTGGTGGTGTACCTGCTGTTCGCCATCCTGCTGCTGCCCCTGGCCGGGACGCTGGTCTACTCCATCGCCAGCAGTTGGTCGGCCACCGTGCTGCCCAGCGGCTTCACCTTCAAATGGTATGTGCAGTTGTGGAGCGATCCGCGCTTTCTCAACGCCTTCGGTCAATCGTTGCTGGTCTGCGTCGGCGCCCTGGTGCTCTCGGTGGTGCTGATCCTGCCGCTGCTGTTCGTGGTGCATTACCACTTTCCGAAACTCGACGCGCTGATGAACATTCTCATCCTGCTGCCCTTTGCGGTGCCGCCAGTGGTGTCGTCGGTGGGGCTTTTGCAACTCTACGGTTCCGGGCCGCTGGCGATGGTGGGCACGCCGTGGATCCTGATCGGCTGCTACTTCACCGTCGCCCTGCCGTTCATGTACCGGGCGATCACCAACAACCTGCAAGCCATCAACCTGCGCGACCTGATGGACGCCGCTCAACTGCTCGGCGCCAGCACCTTCCAGGCCGCCGTGCTGGTGGTGCTGCCGAACCTGCGCAAGGGCTTGATGGTGGCGCTGCTGCTGTCCTTCTCGTTCCTGTTCGGCGAGTTCGTGTTTGCCAACATCCTCGTCGGCACTCGCTATGAAACCCTGCAGGTGTATCTGAACAACATGCGCAACAGCAGCGGCCACTTCACCAGTGCACTGGTGATTTCCTACTTCTTCTTCGTACTGGTCCTGACCTGGGCGGCCAACATCTTGAACAAGGACAAAAGCCAATGAGCTACGTCAGCGTCCAACACCTGCAAAAAAGCTACGCCGGCACCCCGGTGTTCAGCGACATCAACTGCGAGATCCGCAAGGGTGAATTCGTCACCCTTCTCGGCCCTTCCGGTTGCGGCAAGTCCACACTGTTGCGCTGCATTGCCGGCCTGACCGCGGTGGATGCCGGCCAGATCCTGCTGGACGGCCAGGATATCGTCCCGCTGAGTCCGCAGAAGCGTGGAATCGGCATGGTCTTCCAGAGCTACGCGTTGTTCCCCAACATGACCGTGGAGCAGAACGTCGCTTTCGGCCTGCGCATGCAAAAGATTCAGGCCGAGGACAGCCGCAAGCGCGTGCAGGAAATCTTGCGGCTGGTGGAGCTGCAGGATTTTGCCGCTCGCTATCCCCATCAACTCTCCGGCGGCCAATGCCAGCGCGTGGCCCTCGCCCGCTCCCTGGTGACTCGCCCGCGCCTGTTGCTGTTGGACGAGCCACTGTCGGCCCTGGATGCGCGGATTCGCAAGCACCTGCGTGAACAGATCCGTCAGATCCAGCGCGAACTGGGCCTGACCACGATCTTCGTCACACACGATCAGGAAGAAGCCCTGACCATGTCTGACCGGATTTTCCTGATGAACCAGGGAAAGATCGTACAAAGCGGCGATGCCGAAACCCTTTACACCGCACCGGTCGATGTCTTTGCCGCCGGTTTTATCGGCAACTACAACCTGCTGGACGCCGACAGCGCCAGCAAACTGCTGCAACGGCCAGTTAACGGCCGCATCGCCATTCGCCCGGAAGCCATCGAGCTGAGTCGCGGAGGCGAAGCCGATGCGCTGATCCGCAGCCACAGCCTGCTGGGCAACGTGATCCGTTACCGAGTGGAGGCCCGCGGGGTCGAATTGGTGGTGGATGTGCTCAATCGCTCGGCCGCCGACCTGCACCCCGATGGTACACGCCTGTCACTTTCCATCGATCCATCGGCGCTGTGTGAGGTAGCCTGATGGCTTTGTTGATTTTGAAGAGAGAAGCAAGCTGATGGCCCTGGCAATTTTTGATCTGGACGAAACCCTGATCCACGGCGACTGCGCCACCCTCTGGAGCGAGCAGATGGGCCGCCTGGGCTGGGTCGACCCGGAGTCGTTCATGCAGCGCAACAACGCGCTGATGGACGCCTACAGCCATGGCAAGCTGCGCATGGAGGAGTACATGGACTTCAGCCTGGAGCCAATGATCGGCCGCACACCAGAAGAAATCGAGCACCTGGTGGCGCCGTGGGTGGAAGACTTCATCGAGCCGATCATCTTCAGCGACGCCACCAAGACCATCGCCGAACACCGCAAGGCCGGCGACCGGATCCTGGTGATCTCGGCCTCGGGCACGCACCTGGTCAAGCCGATTGCCGAGCGCCTGGGCATCGATGAGATCCTGGCGATCGAGCTTGAAGTGACCCACGGGGTCTACAGCGGTAAGACCGTGGGCACCCTGACCTACCGCGAAGGCAAGATCGCGCGGTTGCTGGACTGGTTGGATGCCGAGGAAGAGAACCTGGAAGGTGCGAGCTTCTATTCCGATTCGCGCAATGACCTGCCGCTACTACAACGCGTGGACTTCCCCCACGTGGTCAACCCGGACCCAGTGCTGAAGGCCCATGCCGAATCGGCGGGGTGGCCGATTCATACCTGGAAGTGAGCGCTGATCGGTTTCTGGGCGAACATCCTGGCTCTGTTTGGACCGGGGACAGAGTGGCTCTTGTTTGGGCCGAGGACATGATTCTCTGTGGCGAGGGAGCTTGCTCCCGCTCGGCTGCGCAGCAGTCGTAAAACCGGCTGACGCGGTCTGCCTGCACAGCGGCTTCGTCCCGATTGGGGCGGCTACGCCGCCCAGCGGGAGCAAGCTCCCTCGCCACAGAAGCTGTATTCCGCTGGATTCTTGCGCGACTAGCTCAGGCTTTCATCGATCACCAGCACCAACTTCCCCGACACCTGGTTGGTCGCCAGCTCCGCAAATGCCGCTTCGGCGTCCTTGATCGCTAAGGTTTTCGCCAGCTGCGGGCTCAGGCGTTTGTCGGCAAACAGCGGCCATACCTCCTGCCCCAGCCCGCTGATCAGGTCGGCCTTGAACTGCTCGTCACGGCTGCGCAAAGTCGAGCCGAGCAACTGGATACGCTTGCCGAGCACCTGTGCCAGATCGAGCTCGGTCGAACGCCCGCCCATCAGGCCGATCAACACCCACCGCCCGTCAACTGACAAAAGTTTCACGTTGAGTTTGGCGTAGTTGGCGCCCACCGGATCGAGGATCACGTCGAAAGGGCCGAAGTCGTTCAGGCTTTCCAGGCCATCGGTGCGCACCACACCGCCCTGGGCGCCCAGGGCCTCGCAATAGGACAGCCGATCGGCCGAACCGACACTCACCCAGCACGGATTGCCAAACGCCTTGCACAGCTGGATGGCGGCCGAGCCGACGCCACTGGCGCCGGCGTGCAACAACACTTTTTCACCCGGCTTGAGGCCGGCCAGTTGAAACAAATTCAGCCACGCGGTGCTGTAGACCTCCGGCAGCGCGGCCGCTTCAGCCAATGACAACCCTTCTGGCACAGGCAGGACATGCCGACCGTCGACCACCACTTCTTCGGCCATCCCGCCGCCGGCCAGCAAGGCGCAAACCCGATCGCCAATCTGCCAGGACGAGCCCGGCCCGACCTCGCTGATCACCCCGGAACACTCCAGCCCCAGCACCTGGCTGGCGCCGGGCGGCGGCGGATAATGCCCGGCCTTTTGTAACAAATCGGCCCGATTCAGGCCGGCGGCCGCTACACGAATGCGAACTTGCCCCACATCACACGTCGGACTTGGCTCATCAGCCCATACCACTTGGCCTTCAACGCCTTGCAATGCTTTCACGGTGCCTCCATAGTGAGTCTCGACTGGGCCCGCTGCTGTTAACGCCGGGCTTTCTTGCATTATGCGCCCGGGCCACATGGAACCGGCGACTTCAAAGACGGCCTAATATGCGTTATCAATTGTCCCTGCGTCGAATCAGCATGAAGCACCTGTTCCCCAGCACCGCCCTCGCGCTAGTCATTGGCCTCGGCCTGTTACCGTTGTCGAACGATACGTTCGCAGCCAACAGCTGGGACAAGCTTCAGCCCGATCGCGACGAAGTGATTGCCAGCCTTAACGTCGTTGAGTTGCTCAAGCGCCATCACTACAGCAAGCCGCCGCTCGATGACGCGCGTTCGGTCATCATCTATGACAGCTACCTGAAGCTGCTTGATCCGTCGCGCAGTTATTTCCTGGCCAGCGACATCGCCGAATTCAACAAGTGGAAGACCCAGTTCGACGACTTTCTCAAGAGCGGCGACCTGAACGCCGGCTTTACCATCTACAAGCGCTACCTGGACCGTGTGAAAGCGCGTCTGGATTACGCCCTTGCCGAGCTGGACAAAGGCGTCGACAAAATCGATTTCAATGCCAAGGAAACCTTGCAGGTCGACCGCAAGGACGCCCCTTGGCTCAAAAGCACAGCCGAACTCGATGACCTGTGGCGCAAACGCGTCAAGGACGAAGTGCTGCGCATGAAAATCGCCGGCAAGGATTCCAAGCAGATCCAGGAAACCCTGACCAAGCGCTACAAGAACCAATTGGCTCGACTGGACCAGACCCGCGCCGAAGACGTCTTCCAGGCGTACATCAACACCTTCGCCATGTCCTACGACCCGCACACCAATTATCTGTCGCCGGATAACGCGGAAAACTTCGACATCAACATGAGCCTGTCCCTGGAAGGCATCGGCGCGGTGCTGCAGAGCGACAACGACCAGGTGAAGATCGTGCGCCTGGTACCTGCCGGCCCTGCCGACAAGACCAAACAGGTCAGCCCGGCGGACAAGATCATCGGCGTCGCCCAAGGCGACAAGGAAATGGTCGATGTGGTCGGTTGGCGCCTGGACGAAGTGGTCAAGCTGATCCGTGGCCCGAAAGGCTCGGTGGTGCGCCTGGAAGTCATCCCGGCCAGCAATGCGCCGAACGACCAGACCACCAAGGTCGTGTCCATCACCCGTGAAGCGGTGAAGCTGGAAGAGCAGGCGGCGAAAAAATCGGTCCTCAAGCTCAAGCAGGACGGCAAGGACTACAAGCTCGGCATCATCGAGATCCCGGCCTTCTACCTGGACTTCAAGGCGTTCCGCGCCGGGGACCCGGACTACAAGAGCACCACCCGCGACGTCAAGAAACTGCTGACCGAACTGCAGAAGGAAAAAGTCGACGGTGTCGTCATCGACTTGCGCAACAACGGCGGCGGTTCCCTGCAGGAAGCCACCGAGTTGACCAGCCTGTTCATCGACAAGGGCCCGACCGTGCTCGTGCGTAACGCCGATGGCCGTGTGGATGTGCTGGAAGACGAAAACCCGGGCGCGTTCTACAAGGGGCCGATGGCCTTGCTGGTCAATCGCCTGTCGGCTTCCGCCTCGGAGATTTTCGCCGGCGCCATGCAGGACTACCACCGGGCACTGATCATCGGCGGCCAGACCTTCGGCAAAGGCACCGTGCAGACCATCCAGCCGCTCAACCATGGCGAACTGAAGCTGACCCTGGCCAAGTTCTACCGGGTTTCCGGCCAGAGCACCCAGCACCAGGGCGTACTGCCTGACATCGATTACCCGTCGATCATCGACACCAAGGAAATCGGTGAAAGCGCCCTGCCCGAAGCCATGCCGTGGGACACCATCCGCCCGGCGATCAAACCCGCCGTGGACCCGTTCAAACCGTTCCTGGCTCAACTCAAGTCCGAGCATGATGTGCGCACAGCCCAGGACGCGGAGTTTGTCTTCATCCGCGACAAACTGGCCCTGGCGCAGAAGCTGATGCTGGAGAAAACCGTCACGCTCAACGAAGCCGACCGCCGCGCACAGCATGCCGACATTGAAGGCAAGCAACTGGTCATGGAGAACCTGCGTCGCAAGGCCAAGGGCGAAGAGCCGCTCAAAGAGCTGAAGAAAGAAGACGAAGACCTGATCACCGAGCCGGAAAAAACCAAGCCGGAAGACGATGCCTACCTGAGCGAGACCGGGCGGATCCTGCTGGATTACCTGAAACTCAACACGGCTGTCGCCAAACACTGAGATGATGGCCATTTAATGGTGATGCTCGCCGGAGTGTCATCAAACTGACATCAGTCTGTCGTGAAATACAGGACCGGGCGCCCCCTTGAAGGGATCGCGCCCCGTCCTTTTTTTATCGCCAGAGATTGCCATGACCACGACAGAACAGCTGAGTGCCTTGAGTTCGATCCTGGCTCAAAGCGGTTTGCACAGTCTGTTCCAGCCGATCATCTGCCTCTCTGAACGGCGCATCGTCGGCTACGAAGCCTTGACCCGTGGCCCGTCCAACAGCCCGCTGCACTCCCCCATCGCCCTGCTCTCCGTAGCCCGCCAGGCCGGACGCCTCAGTGAACTGGAACTGGCCTGCCGCCGCAGCGCCTGCCAACGCTTCAACGAGCAAAAACTGCCGGGCAAGCTGTTTCTCAACGTCTCGCCCGAGTCCCTGCTGGAATCGGCGCACCAGACCGGGCGCACACTGCAACTGCTGCAGGACTTCGGCATCCCGCCCAGCCAGGTGGTGATCGAACTGACAGAACAAACCCCGATCGATGACTTCCAGCTCCTGCAAACCGCTTTGCATCACTATCGGGCCATGGGTTTTTCCATTGCCCTGGATGACCTTGGCGCCGGTTATTCGAGCCTGCGGCTGTGGTCCGAATTGCGGCCCGATTATGTGAAGATCGACCGGCACTTCATCGACGGTATTCACCAGGACGCGCTCAAGCGCGAATTCGTCGGCTCGATCCTGAAAATCGCCCGGGCGTCCCGAGCCCAAGTCATCGCAGAAGGCATAGAGCTGCCGGAAGAGCTGGCGGTGCTGATCGAAATGGGCGTCGATCTGGTCCAGGGTTACCTGCTCGCCCGGCCCCAGGAGCAACCGTCCAAGGACGTCAGGGCGCTGATGCCCCGGCAGGACAGCGGCTCGGTGTCGCTGACCGAAGAGGTCAATGATCTCGGGGCGCTGCTCAACGAACAGCCGGCCGTGGCCCACGACACACCGACGGCCACCGTGCTGGAAGCTTTCCGGCGCCAGGCCAACCTCAACTCCCTGGCGGTGCTGGATGATCAGGAGCAACCCTGCGGCATCGTCCATCGCCATTCACTCTCGGACGCCCTGCTCAAGCCCTTTGCCACCGACCTGTTCGCCCGCAAACCCATCAGTCGGCTGATGAGCGATGATTTCCTCGCGGTGGAACTGAGCCAGTCGTTACAGCAAGTCAGCCGCCTGATCACCAGCCGCGCGCGGCAACGCATCGAAGAAGACTTCATCATCACCCTCAACGGCAACTACCTGGGCCTGGGCCGGGTGATCGACGTGCTCAAGCTGATCACCGAGTTGAAAATCCAACAGGCCCGCTACGCCAACCCGCTGACGCTGCTGCCAGGCAACGTACCGATCCAGCAATGCCTCACGCGCCTGCTGCAGCAACGGCAGGAGTCGGTGATCTGCTACGTGGACATCGACAGCTTCAAACCCTTCAACGACATCTACGGCTACGGCCGCGGCGACGAAGTCCTGCTGTGCCTGGCCCAATGCCTGAACGAACGCATCGACCCCAGCCGCGACTTCGTCGGCCACATCGGCGGCGACGACTTCCTCCTGGTCCTCGGCCCGGACGACTGGCGCAAGCGCCTGAACCAACTGCTGAGCGACTTCCAGAACCATTGCCGACGCTTCTATCGGCCTGAACATCTTGAGGCGGGGTGTTTTACCGCGCTGAATCGGCAAGGGGTTCGGCAGGAGTTTGCGTTGTTGTCATTGTCGATCGGGGTGGTGCACCTGCGCTCGGAGGCGTGTGGGGAATTGGATGCGAGCCAGTTGGCGGAACTGGCTTCGCAGGCTAAGCATCATGCGAAGGAGATTTTGGGCGGGAGCGTGTATTTGATTGATGGTTTGGTTGAGCGGGTGCCTGTGGTGGAGATAGGTTTGTTGATGTAAATGGATTACCCCACGGCCCGGACGCCTGGAGATAACCCCGTGGCGAGGGAGCTTGCTCCCGCTGGGCTGCGAAGCGGCCCCCTTCTAAACAGCACCTCGGTGTGTCTGGTTGATCGAGTAGGCTGTTTTGGGGCTGCTCCGCAGCCCAGCGGGAGCAAGCTCCCTCGCCACAAAAGCGGTTTGGTGGTGCAGTATGGACCCGTCAAATAGCATTAACCGAGTGGTTGGTAGTCCTATCTGTCCGGCTTTTGACTCTCGGCTTGATATCTCACCAAAGAAGCTAGCAGGACTCGCATAAATCGGCGTTGATCATTAACATCGCTATCAAAATACGTATCCAAATTCAAGAAAACTCCATCAAAGCTATCATCGTTTTCTAGGAAATAGCTGAGAGTATTAATTAACAAATTTTGCTCCTTTGGACTGTGAAATAAAAATTCCGGACGAATCAAGAAATCAAATAGTTGCCGCAGCTCTTCATCATCATTTACATTTTTTGAAGTTATTATCTCTTCACGTGCCACATCATGAGTATTTTCAATACTGAAAACGAATAACAACCCCCAGACATCATGCAAATCATATGTACTTTTCATATATCCGATCCTGTATAGGCTGTTTTAGGCATCCCATTTCTATCAAGAATGACTATCGCCTTAGTTTGTTTACCATACTCTAAACCTTCTCTCTTATAACCTTCACCAATTACACGCCCCATTTCAATTGGCTTTTTAGATGCCACAATGCCTGCTCGCCTGAAAATCAATTGGGCTCGATGAATAGCATTGAGTTGGTCGCGATGACTAAGAAAACGAGTTGCAGCGGACGAAATAGCAGGCTGGCCTGTATTTCTCCCTCTTTCATAAACGTCGATTTCCCCAGTGCCCGGGTTCCGGCCTGTTCTGACGCGTTCCAACTGAGAATCGGCCGTGGTCTGAGCGCCATGTTTCTGTAAGAAATGCGCGCCCTCAATTGATCGCTCCATTTCTTCTAAACGCCGGTAAGCATTCGCCTCCCCCAACTCATCAATCCGCGCCCGCCGCTGCTCCGCCGTCATCGGCAGCCGCGGCTCCCCCTCATCCACCCCAACCTTCGCCGCCGGATCCTGCTCCCCAACCGCCGGCCGACACCCACCCTTCCCCGGACAATCCACCAACCCCAACGGATCCACCCACCCCGTCGGATTCACCGTGTAGCGATACCCATTAAGCCCACCCGCCAGCTTGCTCGGGTCAGGCGTCAAATAGCGGCCGGTCCCGGGATTGTAGTAGCGGTGGCGGTTGTAGTGCAGGCCGCTTTCCGGGTCGAAGTATTGGCCTTGGAAGCGCAGCGGTTGTTCCAGCTGTTCGCCGCCGCCGTGGGCCAGTTCGGTGGTTTTGCCGTAGCCGTTGTAGCGTGCCGACCAGACGACTTGGCCGCCGTAGTTGGTCAGTTCCTGGGGCGTGCCCAGGTGGTCGAGGTGGTAGTAGAACGGGCAGGCGTTGAGGCCTTTGCCGTCGAGCATCGCCAGCGGGCGGAAGGTGCCCGGTTCGTAGAGGTAGCTGCGGTGGTGACGCGGGCTGCTTTCGGCGACGAGCTGGTCGCCTTGCCAGAAAAATTTCGTGGTCAGGCCATCCACCGTCTTGCTGATGCGTCGGCCGAAGGCGTCGTAGCGGTAGGACGCTTCGCGGCCGTCCGGCTGGATGACGCCGATCAGGCGGTGCAGGCTGTCGTAGCGGTATTCGCTGACGAGGCTGTGGCCCTTGCCACGGCGTTCGCGGATCAGGTTGCCGAAGGCGTCGTAGTCGTAGTGGCGGTCGCCCTCCATCAGCAGGCGGTTGCCCTTGAAGGTGGTCGGGCCGGGGCGGTCGAGCATCAACAGGTTGCCGGCCGGGTCGTGGGCGAAATGTTCCGGCGGCTCGCTGTGGGAATAGTCGATACGGACCATGCGATCCAGCGGGTCGTACTGGTAGTTGCGGCGGTTTCGGTTGTCGGAAAGGGCCTCAAGGTTGCCCTTGGCGCTGTAGGAATAATCGCGCCAGAACAGTTGCTGCTGGTGCTGCCACACCGTCTGGGCCTTGAGCCGGCCCTGTTCGTCGTAGTCGTATTGGCTGCGCAGCAGGCCTTGTTGGCGCTGTCGTTCGCGACCGCCGCGCATGTGGTGCTCGGTCAGCCGCGAGCCGTTCAGGTTTATCGCGGTGAGCGCGCCGCCCCGGGCGTGGTGGTAGTCGAGCTTGCTGTCGTCCGGCAGGCGCAGGTGATTGAGCCGGCCACAGGCGTCGTAGCCATAGCGCAGGGTGCCCCAGCCCTGGTGTTCGGTGATGAGCCGGTCCTGGGCGTCGTACTCGAAGGCCAGCGGATGGTCGCTGCCGTCATTGACGTGGACCAGCCGCCCCAGGCGGTCGTAGCGGTACTCGATCGCCTGGCCGTCGGGTAGGGTCTTGACCAGCAACCGCCCGGCCGCGTCGCGCTGGTAAGCGGTGACAAGCTGGCTGCCGTCGTCGCCGTATTCGGTTTTCTCCAACAGGTGGCCGTTGCGGTCGTAGGCGTAGGCGGTGCGTTGGCCGTCGAAGCCGATCTGCTGTCGGATCAAACCGTTGGGCGTGTAGTCCAGCTGATATTTTTCGCCGGATTCGTTTTCGATCTCGGTCAGCAACAGTCGCGCCGAGTCGTAGCGGTACTTCAGCTCGGTGCCATCGGGGTTGAGGCGGCGGCTGATCAGGTGCAGGTCGTCGGCGTATTCGTAGCGGGTGACGCGGCCCTGCTCGTCGCGCTCGCTGGTGACCTTGCCGTAGGCGTTGTAGCTCCAGGCGCGGGTGGCGCCGCTCGGCAAGGTGGTCTGGAGCAGGCGGCCGACGGCGTCCCATTGGTAGTGCGTGAGGGCGCCGTGTTCGTCCTGGCGGCTCAGCAGACGCCCCAAGGCGTCGTAGGAAAAATGCCGCTGACTGCCGTCGGGCAGGGTTTCTTCCGTCAGCTGGCCCAGGCGATTCCAAGTAAACCGATGTGCGCTGCCGTCCGGGTAATCAACCGCCAGCAGTTGCCCCTGGGGGTCGTAGGCATATTCCGTACGCTGGCCATCCGGATCGATGCGCTCGGTCACGTCACCCAGGGCGTTGCGCCGGTAGGTCCACACGGCTTTGCCGCGACAGCGGGCGTGTAGGAAACCGTTGCGGTATTCGTAGGACGTCGGCTCATCCAGGGGCGGAATCAGCGCCACCAGCCGGCCGGCTTCGTCGTAGCGGTATTCAGTGACGGCGCCCAGTGGGTCCTGCTCGGCGATCAGTCGGCCTTGTGCGTCATAGGCCTTGAGGTGCTCACCGCCATCGGGCTCGACCTTGCGCACCAGCCGCGCCCGGTCGTCATGGACATACACCTCCTGGCTGCCATCGAGGTGCTGGACCGTGACGCTGCCGTCCTCGTCCCAGCGGTAATGGCTGTCCATCTGTGCAAACGAGGCCCAATGCCTGACGCAGCGAGCCGCCCGCCCGGCCCCTTGCCACTCCCAGAAAAAACTCGCGCCACCGGCCAATTGCCGCTGGAGGATGACGTGCTGGTCGTCGTAGTCGTAGCGTTCGCTTTCCCCGACGGCGTTGGTCGCTTCGATCAGTCGGAAACGTCCGTCATAGCGGTAGGAAACCAGCGTCTGTTCGGTGCGCCAGGCGTCGTCCAGGGTCAGGGCCGGGTGGAAGCTCTGGTAGTCGATGGCCACGAGGTGGCGCTGCTCGTAACGCAAGCGCAGGGCACGCCCGGCGCCGTTGTCCAGGCGGCAGATGTCGCCGTGGATGTTGCGCTGCAGGGTCAGGCGGTTGTCGTAGCGGTCGCTGAGGGCGGTCAGATGACCGTCGCGAAAGTGTAGGAACGCTGCGTTTTCGCCGGGCTGGGCGATGATCAGTTCGTCCGGCTCGGGCCCCCGGTAAATGGCCGCGCGGGCCAGGCTGTTGTGGATCGCCGGGCGCTGCTCGTTGGGCAGGGGAAACGCGGTGCGGCGGTTTTCCTGGTCGATCCAGATGACCTGCTCGCCGTCGAGCTGCAAGCGGTGCGCGAGGGCATGGCTCCAACCGCGCCCGAGGCCCACGTCCAGCTCCACCGCGCTGGTGCGGTACAAGCGGGTGAAGACAAATGGCAGGCGGCCATCGAGGGTGCCGTCTTCCAGGGTGAGCAGTTCTTCGCCGGTGACCATCGACACCGGACAACCGCTGGTTTGGGTCTGGACGGCGGTGTCGGCGCTGTCGCCGTTGGGGTTCTTCGATTGGGCTGGGGCGTCGTCGTGGGGTTGGTGTTTTTTCAGCGTGGTGTTGCGCTGCGCGTCCCAGCGCAGTTGCATCCGGCCTTTCTTTATTCCCGCCGCGATACCCCGTGCCGCCACCGTCTTGTAGCGGTCCACGTAGGTCATGAAGCCGTTGACCACCGCGAAAATCCCACGGATAAAACGCTGCATGGCGTCCAACAGCTGCGCACCCACCTTAGCCAGGCGCATCGACAGGTAGGCAATCCCGGCACCCGCCCCGGTAAAGGTCAGGACTACACCGATCAACAGGTCGATCAACAGCTGCACCGTCACTCTCGATAAGGCTTCGGCCGTTTCACCAGCGATCTCACTGGGCGGCAACATCTCCAGCCAGAGGCTGGCGGTGCGCACCAGCAGGCACAACGCTGCTTCGTCGCTGGCCAGCAGTTGCAGCTTGGTCATCACCAACGGCGCGGACTCCGCCAGCTCGGCCAGTTCCTTCGCACTGCTGCCTAACCGCTCAACAAACTGACTGGGATCCTTGAGAATGTCCGAAAGCAGGCTGATGCTGTCCCACACACCCTCAAGCGCTGCCCAACTTCCGGCGAGCAGGCCATTGCCCACTGCAGATGCCGAAGTCGCCGACGATTGCTGTGACCACTGCGGCTTGAAACCCTGCCACTCGCCGCGCAACCAGTCTGTCAGCTCGCTGCTCAGGCCATCGTAGGAAGAAAACAGCTCGGAGAGCTGCGCGGAGGACACTTCGCCCTGGACGTGAACCCGATAGAACCGCCCCGGCTCCCCATTGAAAGTCCCCAGCCCCTGAGCATCCAGGGCGACCGGCGTCACCTCGCCGCTGTCCACCGCCACCACATCCACCACGATGTCGCCCAGCGGGATGTCGTACACCGATTCGAGCTTGCTCTCGATCGTCATCACCCCGCCTCGGGGACACTGGACAACGGTGGAGAGGAAGTCATCGTCGCCAGTGCTGACGGCGGTGCTGCTATCACCGAAGCGGATCAGCCGCTCCATGCCCATCAGCGAGGGCAGGTCGGCCGCATGACTAACCTCGTCGGCAGCCCGGCTGTACCAGCGATCGAGCTGCTCGCGGTAGACAGACAACGTGTCTTTTAAGCTGTCGAGTTCCTGCTCGATACGGCGCACCTGATCCATCAGGGCATGGCTCGATCAAGGACCCGCAGAAAAAAACGGTCGAACATGGGCAGACGTCTCGCAGCGCTCGGGAAGCGCGAGACTTTGCCGGGGATGGCAGGGGAAATAAGTCAGGGAAGGAGACGGTGCATGTAGGGCGATTCGCTAAATCCACCCAGCACAAAAAACACTCAACTGACCGGAGAGGAAAAGACCGTCTTTTCCACACGACCTGTGGATAACGTTACTGCTGAGGGTCCTCGAGGGTCTTGAGCTTGATCTCGGCCAACGGATGCCCGGCCTTCGCCGCCAAGGTCCACCAACGTGCCGCTTCAACCGGGTCCGGCGCCTTGCTGGCCGTACCGGCGAGGCTGATCACGCCGACCTGATAGGCCGCCTTGCCGTCACCGGCCAACGCCGCCAGCCGCAACAGGCGAATCCCTTCTTCCCGAGCCCCCAGCCCATGGCCGCGAAACGTCAGGATATGCCCGTAGAAACTTTGCGCACCGACGTCGCCCAGGTTCGCCATTCGGGAGAATTGCCCCTCGAGCCAGGCCCAGCCGCGCGGCTGGCGGACCAACCATGACCAGTGAAACAACCGCCGCGCCAGCCAGTAGCCGGCCCGTGCCTTGATGCGCCAGAGCACTCAGGCCTCCGCCGATTCGGGGTACTCGTATTCGAATACCCGGACCACTTCCGAGGCATGCCAGGAAGCGGCGGCCACGCCATCAGAAGGTCCGGAAAAACGGCCAAGGCGTTCAACGCATTCGAAGAAGCCGGTGCGCGGCAACCGACTGGCGCCCTGGCTGATGACCAACGAACTGCGCAACGGCTGTTCAGCCCGGGCGTCCAGCGCCGCCAAGTGCTCAAGGGCCGCGGTCAAGGTCTGCATGGCCGGGCTGGGCAGTTGCAAACGCTCCAGCAAGGCACGGTAAGTCAACAAATGGCGCTGGCGGCGCGCCTGGTCCAATTCACCCAACAACCCATCCCAATGCTGCCGACTGATGCGTACGCTCACGATTCATCCCTCCAACCCGGCACCGTCAATTCCCAGGCCAGACTGCGCCGAATCGCGGCATCGGGCTGACGCTCGCCGCTTTCGATCAAGGCCAGATAAGACGGACTGATACCTACCGTGCGGGCCAGCGCCTCAATGGCGATACCCTTCCCTTCGCGCAAACTGCGTAATTGATCCAGGCCAGGAAGAACCTGACCGGGTGCCGCCGCGTGACGGACTGTAGCCTCGCGCGACGGTGCTTGTTCGACGCCTGCTGCCTTCAACAACGACTGGTACTGATCCCACGGCAAAACCGCGTATTCGGGCTCACCGTCGCGTGTGATTATTTGGATATCCATGTCTACCCCGTAGGACAACAACACTTAGCGAGTCAGCTTTTTTCTTTAGAAGTGTAATCCTAATAGCAGCTAAGGTCGCGGGGCTATGAATCTCTACAGGGGAATGGCGCAAGATCAGGGTTTTTTCTGACCCTGGAGCTGGAGTTGTTCCGGGGTATCGGGAAGTCTCTCGACTCGGGCAAGCTGCTCGGGGGATTGCCGATAACGCCAGGCGCGGAAGGCGTCGAGCTCACCGTCGAGGGTTTTCATGATCCAGGCCAGGACGGCGATATCATCGAACATGCCAAACATCGGCAGAAAATCGGGAATCGCATCCAGGGGGCTGAGGAAATACATCAGCCCCGCCACGATTGAAAGCATCGACTTGGCACTGACCGCCCGGTATTCGCCACGCCAGTAAGCCAGGCACAGCGCCTGCAGCAAGCGCAGGTCTTCCTTGAGCTTGCCCAACCGGCCACCTTCACGGGCACCTTTGCTGGCGACGGCAAACAGCAACGTCGGCAATCGACCGCGGGCCAGCAAACGCCCTGCCAAGGGCAGAAATCGCGCAAAATTCCACGGCGCCTTCATTTTTTCTCCCACTGAAATGTTATCCACACAAATTGTGGATAACCTTGTGAACAGAGCTGCATTTCACCGCTGAAGCCCCCGTTTCATAAGGGCCGGGCTCAGATCGGGCGTTTTTTACTCACATAAAAAAACCCAATATTTCGTTGACTTGACCGGCTGACTGCGTCTAGCACAGCGCCTGTAATGCCTATGACTGTCACCTGCGTTGGGCGTTCGGTTTTTTTGGTATTGACCGAACCCCGGATGCAACAACGCCCCGCATAAGCGAGGCGTTGTTGTTATAGCAGATGCCGTTACTTGGCTGCGTCTGCTTTCGCTGGATCCTTGATCGCCAGCAGTTCCAGGTCGAACACCAGGACCGAGTTGGCTGGGATGGCCGGGCTCGGGCTCTGGGCGCCGTAGGCCAGGTCACTTGGGATGTACAGCTTGTACTTCTCGCCGACATGCATCAGTTGCAGGCCTTCGACCCAACCCGGGATGACGCCGCTGACTGGCAGATCGATCGGGCTGCCACGCTCGACAGAACTGTCGAACACTTTGCCATCAGTCAGCTTGCCAGTGTAGTGGACAGTCACGACGTCGGTCGGCTTAGGCTGTGGGCCATCGGCTTTCTTGACCACTTCGTACTGCAGGCCGGAAGCGGTGGTGGTCACACCGGTTTTCTTGCCGTTTTCTTCGAGGAATTTCTTGCCGGCAGCTGCCGACTCTTCGCTCATCTTGGCCATGCGCTCTTCGGCACGTTTTTGCAGTGCGGCAAAGGCCTCGACCAGCTCTTCGTCTTTCAGCTTCTGTTCTTTCTTGCCGACGGCATCTTCGATGCCCTGGGCGACTGCTTTGGAGTCCAGGTCATCCATACCTTCCTGAGCCAGGCTCTTGCCCATGTTCAGGCCAATACCGTAGGAAGCTTTCTGCGCCGGGGTTTTCAGCTCTACGCTGGTCTGCGAGTCGCAACCCGCGAGTACCAGGCCAACCAGGGCCACCGCCGCCGCCAACCGATGCTGTTTCATGCTATTTCCTTGTTCATGCGCCTAAAGGGCAATCGAATAAAGCCGCGAGCTTATCAGGCGGCCACGACCAATGGCTACCGGCATGTGAGCAGCAAAGCGATGATAAGTTCACGTCCGCAAACGCTTTTTAATCCTGGGTCGATGAAGCCTCTGTCATCCGTTACGCACAGAGACAAATTGCCGCTTACCACAGCCAGGGGGTAATGGCCACTTGCCGGCCAGGCAGCGCTGAGGCATAAGGACATATCAAAAAAAACAAGGACGTTACCGTGCGCCTCCTCTCTCGCATCCTCTTGCTGCTCCTCGCGTTGCTGATTGTCGCCGTGGCCGTGGTGCTTTATTACGTCGCCAATCCCCGCCTGCCGCTCTATACACCGGCCCAGCAGGTGCATTACCTGGATCAATGGAGCACCGCCGAGCGCCAGACGTATTACTTCACGCCCCAAGGCACCCAGGTCAAAGGCCTGCGCTACGACTGGTTCACGGCACTCGAATTACCGTTTTCGCAACAACGCTTTGCTTCGCCGGACTATCTGGCGCGGTTCGGCTTCCTGGTCGACCCGGCGCAAAAAGCCTCGCCGAACAATCCCGGTAACTTACCGGTGGGTTTCGCACGGCATCAGAATTCGGGCAGTAGCGATGAGTTTCTGGATATTACCTGCGCCGCCTGTCATACCGGCGAATTGCGCTTCAATGGCCAGGCCATCCGGATCGATGGCGGCTCGGCACAGCACGTCCTGCCTTCCAGTGTTCCCACGTTACGGGGTGGCAGTTTCGGACAAGCACTGGTCGCCAGTCTGGCTTCCACCTACTACAACCCGTGGAAATTCGAACGCTTTGCCCGCCAGGTCCTGGGCAAGGATTACGATGCCCGCCACGAAGAACTGCGCGAGCAATTCAAGACCTCCCTGTACACCTTCTTGCGGGTGGCCTGGAACGACACTCATCGCGGCCTCTACCCCACCGAAGAAGGCCCTGGCCGTACCGACGCTTTCGGCCGCATAGCCAACGCCAGCTTCGGCGATGCCATTTCGGCACAAAACTATCGGATCGCCAACGCACCGGTGGATTATCCGCAGCTGTGGGACATATGGATGTTCGACTGGGTGCAATGGAACGGCTCGGCCCAGCAGCCCATGGCGCGCAACGTTGGCGAAGCACTGGGGGTGGGCGCCACACTGAATTTCTTCGACGCCCAGGGCAAGCCGTTGCAAGGCGATGCGCGGTACCCTTCCAGCGTGCGCGTGCGCGACCTGAACAAGATCGAAGAGACCCTGCAGCTGCTCAAGCCCCCGGTATGGCCGGAGGCGCTGCTTGGCACGATCGATAAACCCTTGGCCAGCAAAGGCCGGGCGCTGTTCGCCGAAAACTGCGCCGGCTGCCATGTGCCCAAAATGATCCAGGGCCCCGACAGACCGGTTCAGCAGCTGCACATGCTGCCAGTGAAGACGATCGGCACCGACCCAGGCACCGCCAATAACATTGCCGACCATCGCTTCGACCTGACCAGCCTGCAGTGGGATCCGGCCGAGCTGGCGAAACTGGACGTGCAACTGCACCCTGCCCCGACGACGCCGTTGGACTTGAGCCAGCTGTCGGTAGCCAAAGGCCTGGCCTACGTGACCGCGTTTGTCGAAAACCGCGCTTACCGCGACGCCGGCGTTACCCCGGTCGAGCGCCCGGCCCTGGACGGCTTCGGCTTGCCCATCGGCGTGCGCGAACTGCGGGCCTACAAGGCCCGGCCACTGGAGGGCGTCTGGGCCACGCCACCGTTCCTGCACAATGGCTCGGTGCCAACGATCTACCAACTGCTATCGCCCCAGGCCGAGCGGGCGACCACCTTCTATAAAGGCAGTTTCGAATACGATCCGCAACACCTGGGTTATCGCACCGAAGCTTTCACCAATGGTTTCCTCTTCGATACCCGAATCACCGGCAACCACAACAGCGGCCACGAATTCCGCGCCGGTGAACGGGGCAACGGCGTGATTGGCCGCCTGCTGCAACCGCAGGAACGCTGGGCATTGCTGGAGTACCTCAAGGTGCTCGGCGGACCGCTGGAGTCGCAATTGTAATGATGACCCTCTCAGGCAAAAGGATTTTCCCATGCTGATCACGCTCTGGCTGCGCCTCGGCGCCTTTTTGGGTAAGACGCTCCTATGGCTGCTGGGTATCGGCCTGCTCGGCTGGGCGCTGGCCACGGCCTGGTTCGCCTGGCAACACAGCGGGGCGGTGTCGGACAAAGAACAGATACCGCCCGGCGAATCCGCCATGACCCAGGACATTATCCAGACCGCGATTCGCATCGTTGATCAGCACCGTGAAGGCACCCGCTACCTGCGGGACGCCCATGCCAAGGCGCACGGTTGTGTCATGGCCGAGGTCCAGGTGCCGAATGACCTGCCGCCCCTCTTGCGCCAAGGGGTATTCGCCGAGCCGGGGAAGGTCTGGCAGGCGACGATGCGCCTGTCCAACGGCAACGCCTATCCGCAGTTTGACAGCCTGCGCGATGCCCGCGGGATGGCGATCAAGCTGCTGAACGTGCCGGGCAAACAACTGTTGGGGGAGCGACAGTCACAAGGCGAACAGGATTTCGTGATGTTCAATCACCCGAACTTCTTCGTCAGCGATGTCGCCGAATATCGTCAGAATGTGGCCGCCCAGGCCGATGGAAAAAAGGCGCTGGCGTTCTTTCCGAGCGTGGACCCGCGCAGTTGGCAGATCCGCCATTTGTTCATCGCCCTGGCGACCCTCTCCCCGCCACCGGCCAGTCCGACCCAGACCACGTACTTTTCCGTATCGCCCTACAAGTTCGGTGAGGCCAACGCCAAGTTTCGCGTAGCCCCTGATCCGGACAGCTGCCCAGCCTATACCCTGCCAGCGCAAAACCAGGACTTGCCGAATTTCCTGCGCAGTGCCCTGAATCAGCAGTTATCCACAGACCGGGTGCCGGCGTGTTTTGTCCTGCAGATCCAGCGCCAGGATCCGAGCAAGTACATGCCCATCGAAGACACCAGCATTGAATGGCGAGAAAGTGATGCCCCGTTCGAGACGGTGGCAAAAATCAAGGTACCGGCCCAGGACTTCGATACACCCAAGCTGAACCTCGCCTGTGACAACCAGTCTTTCAACCCCTGGTTCGGTATTGAGGCCCATCGCCCCATCGGCGGTATCAACCGCTTGCGTAAAGCGGTGTATGAGGCGGTCAGCGACTACCGTCACAGCCGGAATGCCGAGCAATAGAGAACCGACCAACCGCCAGACAGCAAAAAGCCCGCTCGATTGAGCGGGCTTTTTGTAGGTGACCTGGCGTTCAGTGGGCCAGGAAACCGAAGATGGCGCAGCGGACGGGACTCGAACCCGCGACCCCCGGCGTGACAGGCCGGTATTCTAACCGACTGAACTACCGCTGCGCGAAACATTGAAAGCTTGGTGGGTGATGACGGGATCGAACCGCCGACATTCTGCTTGTAAGGCAGACGCTCTCCCAGCTGAGCTAATCACCCTTCACTTTCGATGCGGGGCGCATTCTCTCACAGTTTTTCGTAACGTGCTGATTTAAATAGAAAATTCAGCAAAAAACTTGAGAGAAGCACATCGCACTAACTGCAAACAGCAAAAAGCCCGCGTGAGCGGGCTTTCCGTGGTCATCTGGCGTTCAGCGTTCCAGATAACCGAATATGGCGCAGCGGACGGGACTCGAACCCGCGACCCCCGGCGTGACAGGCCGGTATTCTAACCGACTGAACTACCGCTGCGCGTAACACGTTGAACGAATGGTGGGTGATGACGGGATCGAACCGCCGACATTCTGCTTGTAAGGCAGACGCTCTCCCAGCTGAGCTAATCACCCTTCGCTTTCGGTGTGGCGCGCATTCTACGGAGCACTCCCTAAGCTGGCAAGCACTTTTTAAATTAATTTTTTCATGCCTTCCAAAGGCTTAGCGAAGGGTTGGCCTATGGCGCCGCGAAGAGAATAATGCCCCCCTTTGTATAAAGGAGAGACTCACCCCATGTGGTTCAAAAACCTGCTTATCTATCGCCTGACCCAAGATCTGCCTTTTGATGCCGAGGCGTTGGAAACTGCACTGGCCACCAAACTGGCGCGTCCATGTGCAAGCCAGGAGTTGACCACTTACGGTTTCGTCGCGCCGTTTGGCAAAGGCGAAGACGCGCCATTGGTGCATGTCAGCCAGGATTTCCTGCTGATCGCCGCTCGCAAGGAAGAACGCATCCTGCCTGGCAGCGTCGTGCGCGACGCCCTGAAGGAAAAGGTCGAAGAGATCGAAGCCGAGCAAATGCGCAAGGTCTATAAAAAGGAGCGGGACCAGCTCAAGGATGAAATCATCCAGGCGTTCCTGCCGCGTGCCTTCATTCGACGCTCGTCCACCTTCGCCGCCATTGCGCCGAAACAGGGCCTGATCCTGGTGAACTCCGCCAGCCCGAAACGCGCCGAAGACCTGCTGTCGACCCTGCGCGAAGTCATCGGCACGCTGCCGGTGCGCCCACTGACGGTCAAAATGGCCCCGACCGCCACCATGACCGACTGGGTCAAGACCCAGAAAGCCGCGGACGACTTCTTCGTGCTGGACGAATGCGAACTGCGCGACACCCACGAAGACGGCGGCATCGTGCGCTGCAAGCGCCAGGACCTGACCAGCGACGAAATCCAGCTGCACCTGAACACCGGCAAGGTGGTGACGCAACTGTCGCTGGCCTGGCAGGACAAGCTATCCTTCGTGCTCGACGACAAGATGGTGGTCAAGCGCCTGAAGTTCGAAGACCTGTTGCAGGACCAGGCGGAACAGGATGGCGGCGATGAGGCCCTCGGCCAGCTGGACGCCAGCTTCACCCTGATGATGCTGACGTTCGGCGAGTTCCTGCCGGCGCTGGTTGAAGCATTGGGTGGGGAAGAGATGCCGCAGGGGATCTAAACCCGACGGATAGCTACCTGTGGGAGCGAGCTTGCTCGCGATAGCGATTTGTCAGTCAACATTTCTGTGGCTGCCACACCGCTATCGCGAGCAAGCTCGCTCCCACATTGGTTTTTGTGGTGTTATTAAAAATAAGGATCAGGTCATGCGTGCATTGGCTGCATTGAGCCGCTTTGTCGGCAATACCTTCGCTTACTGGGTACTGATTTTCGCCGTCGTGGCATTCCTGCAACCGCAGTGGTTCGTCGGCCTGAAAGTCGCCATCGTGCCCTTGCTGGGGCTGGTGATGTTCGGCATGGGCCTGGCCCTCAAGCTGGAAGACTTTGCCGAAGTGGCCCGTCATCCGGGCCGGGTTGCCCTGGGGGTGATTGCCCAGTTCGTGATCATGCCCGGTACAGCGTGGCTGCTGTGCCAAGTGTTCAGCCTGCCGCCCGAGATCGCCGTCGGCGTGATTCTGGTGGGTTGCTGCCCGAGCGGCACATCATCCAATGTCATGACCTGGCTGGCTCGCGGTGACCTGGCCCTGGCCGTAGCTATTTCCGCCATCACGACCCTGCTTGCCCCTCTTCTGACCCCGGCGCTGATCTGGCTGCTGGCCTCGGCCTGGTTGCCGGTATCGTTCTCGGCGCTGTTCTGGTCGATCCTGCAAATCGTCCTGTTGCCGATCGCACTGGGTATCGTTGCCCAACGCCTGCTGGGTGCCCGGGTTCGGCATGCCGTAGAAGTCCTGCCGCTGATATCCGTGGTGAGCATCGTGATCATCGTCGCGGCGGTGGTGGCGGCCAGTCAGGCGAAGATCGCCGAATCCGGCCTGCTGATCATGGCCATTGTGATGCTGCACAACAGCTTCGGTTACCTGCTGGGGTACTTCACCGGACGTGTGTTCGGTCTGCCATTGGCCCAGCGCAAGACGCTGTCGCTGGAAGTGGGCATGCAGAACTCCGGCTTGGGCGCGGCGTTGGCCAGTGCGCATTTCTCGCCGTTGGCGGCGGTACCCAGCGCACTGTTCAGCGTCTGGCACAACATTTCCGGGGCTTTGCTCTCGACGTACTTCCGGCGCATGAGTGAAAAACAGGACCGCGAAACCCTTGCCGCCCGGCAAGCAGCCGACTGAAGCAGACTTGATCGAGTGGTCAATAATGGGCACTCTATCCATCCAGCGCGGGGACGACCCCGCCGCTTGATCCTAGCACTTGATCAAGTGTTAAGCCGGGGACGACCCCATCCATCGATGGAGGTGTTTGATGTCCTGGATCATTCTGTTTTTTGCCGGCCTGTTCGAAGTCGGCTGGGCGGTCGGTTTGAAATACACCGACGGTTTCAGCCGCCCTCTCCCCACCGCACTGACGATTGCCGCCATGGCGATCAGCCTCGGCCTGCTCGGCCTGGCGATGAAGGAACTACCGTTGGGCACAGCCTATGCGATCTGGACCGGGGTCGGCGCCGTGGGCACGGTGATTGCCGGGATCATTTTGTTTGGTGAGTCGATGGCGCTGGTGCGGTTGGCCAGTGTGGCGTTGATCGTTGCCGGGTTGATCGGGCTCAAGGTTAGCGCCTGATTGACCTGTGGGAGCGAGCTTGCTCGCGATAGCGGTCTGCCTGTGACATCAATGCCAGCAGACAGATTGCAATCGCGAGCAAGCTCGCTCCCACAGTTTTTTGTCCTAGCGGACGGTGCCGCGTAATTCCCCCACCAGCGCCTGCAACGTCGAAGGTGTTGCCCCCTCGACCGCGACCGCCGAACCCGCCACCAACGTCACCCGCGACCAAAACCGGCGGAACAGCCCCTTGCTCGGATCGCGACTGAAGAAGCTGCCCCACAGCCCCTGCAACGCCAGGGGAATGACCGGCACAGGGGTCTCCTGAAGGATGCGTGTCATCCCGCTCTTGAACTCGTTGATCTCACCGTCTGCGGTCAGTTTTCCTTCCGGGAAGATGCACACCAGCTCACCGTCCTTCAGATACTGCGCAATGCGCGTGAAGGCTTTTTCGTAGATGTGAATGTCTTCCTGACGCCCGGCAATCGGAATCGTCCCGGCGGTGCGGAAGATGAAGTTCAGCACGGGCAGGTTGTAGATCTTGTAGTACATCACGAAGCGAATCGGCCGACGCACCGCGCCACCAATGAGCAAGGCATCGACGAAGGACACGTGATTGCAGACCAACAGCGCGGCGCCTTCATCCGGGATCGTCTCCAGGTTGCGATGCTCGACGCGGTACATGGAATGGCTCAGCAGCCAGATCATGAAACGCATGCTGAATTCCGGGACGATCTTGAAGATGTAGGCGTTGACGCCGATGTTCAGCAGCGACACCACCAGGAACAGCTGCGGGATCGACAGTTTGGCCAGGCTCAGCAAGACGATGGAGACAATCGCCGAGACCACCATGAACAAGGCGTTGAGGATGTTGTTGGCGGCGATCACCCGCGCTCGCTCGTTTTCGACGGTGCGCGACTGGATCAATGCGTACAGCGGCACGATGTAGAAACCACCAAAGACGCCGAGACCAAGGATGTCGATCAACACCAGCCAGGCGTGGCCGAAGCCGAGCACTTCGAGCCAACCGTGGCCATCGACGCTGTCGGGGATCCCACCGGAATGCCACCACAACAGCAACCCGAACACCGTCAGCCCGAACGAACCAAACGGCACCAGGCCAATCTCGACTTTGCGCCCCGAGAGTTTTTCGCAGAGCATCGAACCCAGGGCGATCCCCACCGAGAATACGGTCAGGATCAAGGTCACCACGGTTTCATCGCCGTGCATCCATTCCTTGGCGTAGGCCGGGATTTGCGTCAGGTAAATCGCCCCGACGAACCAGAACCAGGAATTGCCGACAATCGAGCGCGACACTGCCGGGGTTTGCCCCAACCCCAGTTTCAGGGTGGCCCAGGATTGGCTGAAGATGTTCCAGTTCAGGCGCATCTGCGGCGAGGCCGCCGCCGCTCGTGGAATGCTGCGGCTGGCCAGGTAACCGAGCACGGCCACGCCGATGATCGCGGTCGAGACGACGGGGGCGTAGTGCGCCGAGGACATCATGATCCCGGCGCCGATGGTGCCGGCGAGGATCGCCAGAAACGTGCCCATCTCCACCAGGCCGTTGCCGCCCACCAGCTCCTCCTCACGCAACGCTTGCGGCAGGATCGAATACTTCACCGGGCCGAACAG
Source organism: Pseudomonas sp. G2-4 (assembly GCF_030064125.1). Taxonomy (NCBI): domain Bacteria; kingdom Pseudomonadati; phylum Pseudomonadota; class Gammaproteobacteria; order Pseudomonadales; family Pseudomonadaceae; genus Pseudomonas; species Pseudomonas sp. G2-4. Next base: position 4,854,493 of record NZ_CP125957.1, read on the forward strand.
CGCCGAATGGGTGCCCATGGCAAACAATGCCACCAGCATCAGCGACAAATGATCGAACACAAAGCCCACCGCGCCGACCGCCATGATGACGATTTCGCCAAGCTTGATCAGGCGAATCAACGCATCCTTGGCGAACTTCTCCCCGAACTGCCCCGCCAACGCCGAGAACAGAAAGAACGGCAAGATAAACAGCAGTGCGCAGAGGTTGACCCAGATCGAGCGGTCACCGTCGATGGTCAACTTGTAGAGAATGGCGAGAATCAGCGACTGCTTGAAAATGTTGTCGTTGAACGCGCCAAGGGCCTGCGTGATGAAGAACGGCAAGAAACGCCGCGTGCGAAGCAAGGTGAACTGCGAAGGGTGACTCATCTTCCATGTTCCTGAGTGGCGTGGACGCTTATTGGAATGACGCTTTTCGATCCAGGCCACACATTACCTGTCTTTAGCGATTATTTCGCCAGCCCCGCAATGCATGGCGACACAAACAACTCACCATGCCAGGCCCCCGCCAGCGTGCGCCGCCCGACGATTAGCCACATCACCGCCAGCATCGCCACCAGCACCCCACCGAACACGCTGAAAAATTCCAGCTTCAGCAGGTCCGCCAGCTTCAGCGTCGCCAACGCATACACGCCCAAGGGAAAGGTAAAGCCCCACCAACCGAGGTTGAACGGAATACCGGCGCGCAGATAGCGTGCGGTGATCAGCAGCGCCATCAGCATCCACCAGAACCCAAAGCCCCATAACGTGATACCGGCCACCAGGCCCAACCCGGCGGCGATTTCCCCCACGCCGGGCAGGTCATTGGCGGCGAAAATCAGCGGCGCATCACTGCCCAGCAGCAACATGCCCAGGGCGCCGGTGCCAATGGGGCCGAGGGCCAGCCAGCTCGAGGCGGCCATGTTTTCATGGGGCAATTTGTGCAGGGCCATACGCAATAACAGGATCGTCAGAATGCTGAAGGCTACCGGCAGGGAAAATGCCCAGAGCACGTAGCTGGTGACCAGCATCACCAGTTGCGCATGAACGTCCGTCAGATGCGGCGCCAACAACCCGCCGCTGGCGGCTGCGACTTCGGCGGCCACCACCGGCAGCAACCACACGGCGGTCATCTGGTCGATCCGATGTTCCTGCCGGGTGAACATCAGGAACGGGATCAGCAGGCCGCAGGCCAGCGACAGCGCCACATCGATCCACCACAAGGCTTCGGCCAACGGCACCACACCGCCGCCCCAGCGCGGCAGCCCGAATACCAGAAAGCCATTGATGATCGTCGCCAACCCCATCGGAATGGTGCCGAAAAACATCGAAACCGTTGAATGACCGAAGATCCGCCGCGCCTCGTCAAAGAACAACAGCCAACGGGCCGTGTACAAGCCGGCGAACACCACGAACAACAGGATGTTGAACAACCATAACCCTTCACCCAGCAGGCGCAGGCCCGGCATGTCCCCAGGCCATTGCGCCAGGGCCAACGCCAGCACACCGGTGCCCATGACGACGGCAAACCAGTTAGGCGTGAATTGGCGAATGGCTTCCAACGGCCTGGGCAAATGGCTCAATGGGCGAAAGCGGGTCTTGGCGGCACAGCATGTCATGGCGAACTCCTGTCCTCGGATGAGGTGGAGCCATGCTAGAGCCGGATCGAATATCTATATAACGGGTAATTTCTCTATATGTTATCGATTCGACAGATAATGATCAGACACTGCCCTCGGTCTCGACCACCAGGATTCTCGCTTCGCCCAACGGCTTGGCCACGTGCTCGGTGCCCACCGATGCGTAGAAAATATCCCCTGCATCCAGCAGAGCCTCTTTTTCGACGCCCTCTTCCCGGTAGCACATCAGCACTTGCCCATCGAGCACCACGAACACTTCCTGACCGTCATTGATGTGCCATTTGTACGGCTGATCGGTCCAGTGCAGGCGTGTGGTGATGCCGTTCATGTTGGCGATGTCCAGCGCCGCCCAGGCGCGGTCGCCAGTGAAGGATTTGCTGCGGATGATTTTCAAGAGAGCTCGACCAAAAAAATGCTGGGGCGCCAAGGCTAGCGCAAAACCATCAAAGCGGCGCCTGCATTCAACACTTTCAAGGTCGAAGCCCATCGCTAGCCAATTTCCCCGACTGGCGCAACAGACCCACTAAGGCGCTCGCCGACAATACGATCAGCACCGTGCCGTATCCATCGGTGGTCGGGATCAACCCGAACACCCGCGTCAGGTTCCCGGCCAGCAGCGACGGCAGGCTGAAGGCCAGGTAACTGAGGACATAGAACGCCGACATCAAACCGGCTCGCTCATGGGGCAAGGCCAACGGCATGATGCTGCGCAATGCGCCGAGAAAACCTGCGCCGAAACCGCTGCCGGTGACCAACGTGCCGACGAAAAACAACGGCAAGCTGCCGCCGTGCACCGCAATCAATACCAACGTCAGGCCGATCACCAATAAGGTGGCGGACAGACGCAGCATCTTGTCTGCCCCCTGGTTGCGCAGCGCGTAGATGGACAACGCGCCGGTGACCGTCAACACCGCCACCAGTGCGCCGCCAATCAGGTTGGACGTCGATCCCGTTGCGGCCCGCACCAGGGAAGGCGCCAGTGACAAATAAAAGCCGCCCACGGCCCAGGCCGCCAGGTTCAGGGGCAGGATCAACCACAAGGCGCCTCGCGCCTGGACCGGTACATGCAAGGTTGGACGCAGCGACTGCCAGGCGCCGGGTTGCGGGCTGACGCTCTCCGCCAGGCGCCAGATATAAAGCGCCTGGAGCAGGAACACCCCCAGCAGAATCCAATACGTCAGCTGCAAGGGCCGCGGCGCGTACTCCGCCAGCAGACCGCAACCCAGCGCTCCACAAGCCATGCCCAACAAGGGTGCGACGCTGGTGATCAGCGGACCTTGCCGACGGTCGAAATCCAACAACGCAGCGCCCAGCACGCTGGTGGCCATGCCCGTGGCGAAGCCTTGGATCAAGCGCGCGCCGATCAGCCAGGCGACACTGTCGGCATTGATGAACAGCAGCATCGCCAGCATATTGAGCAACAGCGCGACGAAGATCACCGGTTTGCGGCCCAGGTAATCCGACAGCGACCCCACGGTCAGCAAAGCCGCCAACAGACTGAAGGCGTACACCCCGAAAATCAGCGTCAGAATCGCCGGCGAAAATTGCAACTGTTCCTGATAGAGGTGATACAACGGCGTCGGCGCGCTGGACGCGGCGAGAAAACCGAGCAAGGTGATCGCCAGGAATATCAGGCTGGCACGGGTCGAAGCTGGATAAGACATGGGCACGCTCCACAAAGCTGATCACAAAAAATCAGCCACAAAAGCTAATTTATTGCTTTTGCGGAGTGTGCTACCGACGTGCGCTTAAAGCAAATTCTTTGTGTTAAGGTCCGATACATGGCTATTAAAGAAGGTTTACGCCCCGGCGGCAGAAGCGCCCGGGTCCAGGAATCGATCCATTCGGCGGTCCGCGCCCTGCTCCAAGAGCAGGACCGCGCCACCCTGACCGTGCCGCAAATCGCTGCGCGCGCAGGCGTCACGCCTTCCACGATCTATCGGCGTTGGGGCGATTTGCCGGCGTTGCTGGCCGACGTCGCCATCGCCCGCATGCGCCCCGACAGCGAACCGGCCAACACCGGCAGCCTGCGCGGCGACCTGCTGGCCTGGGCCGAACAGTACCTGGACGAAATGAGTTCCGAGCCCGGTCGCAACATGATGCGCGACATCCAGGCCTGCGCTACGCCGGGGCATTGCGTGGGCATCATCAGCGCCCAGTTGCAGATCATCCTGGATCGTTATCCCGAGGCGCCAAACCCGGGTATCGAACGGTTGATCAATGTCGTCGTGGCGCCGACGGTGTTTCGTATCCTCTTTGCCACCGCGCCGTTGGAGGTCGAGGAGTTGTATCGGTTGGTGGATATCGCGCTGGGTCAGTGAGGCCGCCATCGCGAGCAAGCTCGCTCCCACATTGGGTCCCAGTGGATACAAAACTTGAGTTCACTTCAGGTCGAGTGTGGAAGCGGGCTTGCTCGCGATGAGGCCCGCCTGAACACCTCTTCACCCAATGTTTACCGCAACCCGCGCCACCCCGCCGCGCTCCGACCTTGGTCGACACTGACGAACCCGAGCGGGCATGCGAGACTGTCCTGTCGGGCCCATGCCCCGGTGTCTTCGTTCGGGAGTTTCCATGTCGCTGTCCAGCGGGCTGATCGCCGTTGTTGCCCTGGCCTATATGGCCATCATGTTCGCCATCGCCTTCTACGGCGACCGGCGCAGCACGCCGCTGCCGCCGCGGGTGCGGGCCTGGGTCTACAGCCTGTCGCTGGCGGTGTACTGCACCAGTTGGACGTTCTTCGGTGCCGTGGGCCAGGCCGCCGAGCAACTCTGGTCATTCCTGCCGATCTACCTCGGGCCGATCCTGTTGCTGGTGCTGGCGCCGTGGGTCCTGCAGAAAATGGTGATGATCAGCAAGCAGGAGAACATCACCTCCATTGCCGACTTCATCGCCGCCCGCTACGGCAAGTCCCAGTCCCTGGCGGTGGTGGTCGCGCTGATCTGCCTGGTGGGCGTGCTGCCGTACATTGCCTTGCAACTCAAGGGCATCGTGCTCGGGGTGAACCTGCTGATTGGCGCCGGTGCCGACGCCATGGGCACTCGCGCCCAGGACACCGCGCTGATCGTCTCGCTGATCTTGGCGTTGTTCACCATCGTGTTCGGTACCCGCAACCTGGATGCCACCGAACACCACCGCGGCATGGTGCTGGCGATTGCCTTCGAATCCCTGGTCAAGCTGTTCGCCTTCCTCGCCGTTGGCGCGTTCGTGACGTACGGCCTTTACGACGGCTTCGACGACCTGTTCAGCCAGGCGATGCTCGCGCCGCGCCTGGAGCAATACTGGAAAGAAACCATCAACTGGCCGTCCATGGTGGTACAGACCGGGGTGGCGATGATGGCGATCATCTGTTTGCCGCGACAGTTCCACGTGACCGTGGTGGAGAACATCGAACCCCAGGACCTGCGCCTGGCCAAGTGGGTCTTCCCCGCCTACCTGGCCCTGGCCGCACTGTTCGTGGTGCCCATCGCCCTCGCCGGACAAATGCTGTTGCCCAGCTCCGTGCTGCCGGACTCGTTCGTCATCAGCCTGCCGCTGGCCCAGGCCCACCCGGCCCTGGCGGTGCTGGCGTTCATTGGTGGTGCCTCGGCGGCCACCGGCATGGTGATCGTGGCGAGCGTGGCGTTGTCCACCATGGTGTCCAACGACATGCTGCTGCCCTGGCTGTTGCGCCGCAACAACGCCGAGCGGCCTTTCGAAGTGTTCCGCCAGTGGATGCTGTCGGTGCGGCGGGTGAGCATCGTGGTGATCCTGCTGCTGGCCTATGTCAGCTACCGGTTGCTGGGATCGACGGCGAGCCTGGCGACCATCGGCCAGATCGCCTTCGCCGCCGTGACCCAACTGGCCCCGGCCATGCTCGGTGCGCTGTACTGGAAACAGGCCAACCGTCGCGGTGTGTTCGCCGGTCTCGCCACGGGCATTTTCCTGTGGTTCTACACCCTGGTGCTGCCCATCGCCGCCCACAGCCTGGGCTTGTCGCTCAGTAGCTTCCCGGGTCTGGCCTGGCTGCACGGCAACCCGTTGAACCTGCCGATCACCCCGCTGACCCAAGGGGTCGTGCTGTCCCTGGCCGGTAACTTCATTCTGTTTGCCTGGGTGTCCATGCTGTCGCGCACGCGCGTGTCGGAACACTGGCAGGCCGGACGCTTCATTGGCCAGGAAATCAGCGCCCGCCCCAGCGCCCGTTCGATGCTGGCGGTCCATATCGAAGACCTGCTGCAACTGGCCGCACGTTTCGTCGGAGAGGAACGGGCGCGCCAAAGCTTCATCCGCTTTGCCTACCGCCAGGGCAAAGGCTTCAACCCGACCCAGAATGCCGACAACGAATGGATCGCCCACACCGAACGCCTGCTGGCCGGTGTGCTGGGGGCCTCTTCGACACGGGCGGTGGTAAAAGCCGCGATTGAAGGCCGGGAAATGCAGCTGGAAGACGTCGTGCGGATCGCCGACGAAGCCTCGGAAGTGTTGCAGTTCAACCGCGCCCTGCTGCAAGGCGCCATCGAGAACATCACCCAAGGCATCAGCGTGGTCGACCAGTCCCTCAGGCTCGTGGCGTGGAACCGTCGTTACCTGGAGTTGTTCAAGTACCCGGACGGCTTGATCAGCGTCGGCCGGCCGATTGCCGACATCATCCGCTACAACGCCGAGCGCGGCCTCTGCGGCCCTGGCGAGGCGGAAGTGCACGTGGCCCGGCGCTTGCACTGGATGCGCCAGGGCCGCGCCCATACCTCTGAACGCCTGTTCCCTAACGGCCGGGTCATCGAGCTGATCGGCAACCCGATGCCCGGCGGCGGTTTCGTCATGAGCTTCACCGACATTACCGCGTTCCGTGAGGCCGAACATGCCTTGACCGAGGCCAACGAAGGGCTGGAGCAACGGGTGGCTGAGCGCACCCGGGAGTTGTCGCAACTGAACCTGGCGCTGACCGACGCCAAAAGCACCGCCGAAGCGGCCTATCAATCCAAGACGCGCTTCCTGACTGCCGTCAGCCATGATTTGATGCAGCCGCTCAACGCCGCGCGCCTGTTCTCCGCCGCACTGTCCCACCAACACGAGGGCTTGCCAGAGGAAGCCCGACAACTGGTGCATCATCTGGACAGCTCGCTGCGTTCGGCCGAAGACCTGATCACTGACTTGCTGGACATTTCCCGTCTGGAAAACGGCAAGATCAACCCCGACCGCAAACCGTTCGGCCTCAACGAACTGTTCGGTACCCTTGGCGCCGAATTCACCGCACTGGCCCAGGAAAAAGGCCTGAAATTCCGGGTGCGAAGCTCGCGACTGCGGGTCGACAGTGACATCAAGCTGCTGCGCCGCGTTTTGCAGAACTTCCTCACCAATGCCTTCCGCTATGCCAAGGGCCCGGTGCTGCTGGGGGTGCGGCGGCGCAACGGCGAGTTGTGCCTGGAAGTCTGGGATCGCGGGCCGGGCATCGCCGAAGATAAGCTGCAGGTCATCTTCGAAGAATTCAAACGCCTGGACAGCCACCAGACCCGCGCCGAAAAAGGCCTGGGCCTGGGCCTGGCGATCGCCGACGGGTTGTGCCGCGTGCTGGGGCATACCTTGCGCGTGCGTTCCTGGCCGGGGCGCGGCAGTGTGTTCAGCGTCAGCGTACCGCTGGCCAGCACGCAGGCCGTGGTGCCTGGTCCGGTGGCCGAAGCCAATGGTCATTTACCCAGCGGCGCGCAGGTGCTGTGTGTCGATAACGAAGACAGCATTCTGATCGGCATGAACAGCCTGTTGACGCGCTGGGGTTGCCAGGTATGGACCGCGCGCAACCGCGAGGAATGTGAACGCTGGCTCGCCCAGGGCGGGCGGCCGCAACTGGCCTTGGTGGACTTTCATCTGGACGACGGCGAGACCGGCACCGAGCTGATGGCGTGGTTGCGCACGCGCATGGGCGAACCGATCCCGGGCGTGGTGATCAGCGCCGACGGTCGACCTGAGATGGTGGCACAGGTGCATGCGGCGGGCCTGGACTATCTGGCTAAACCGGTGAAGCCGGCGGCGTTGCGGGCGTTGTTGAGTCGGCATTTGCCGTTGTAGGGAACACAGTCCCGGGAGATATAGGCGACCTCTGTGGCGAGGGAGCTTACTCCCGCTGGGCTGCGCAGCAGCCCCCTTTTTGTGAGTGCTGCGCACTCAAGCGGGAGCAAGCTCCCTCGCCACAGGGTTTTGTATCAAGCCTAAGGGGTTCATCAGTCCTGGGTTTTTGCGGTTTCTTCAGGCAATTCAGGCAGCCCATCCGCATCCACATCGGTCATCGCGCGTTCGAGCAAATCAGCGGGCAAACTCTTGCTCGCCCGGGCACCGAGCAGTTTGAGCTGTTCGCTGCGGCTGATCAGGTTGCCGCGCCCTTCTGTCAGTTTGTTGCGGGCTGCGCTGTAGGCTTTGTCCAGTTGCTGCAGGCGACCGCCGATCTCGTCCAGGTCCTGGATGAACAGCACGAACTTGTCATACAGCCACCCCGCCCGCTCGGCGATTTCCCGGGCGTTCTGGCTCTGGCGTTCCTGCTTCCACAAGCTGTCGATCACGCGCAATGTCGCCAGCAACGTGGTCGGGCTGACGATGACGATGTTGCGGTCGAACGCTTCCTGGAATAGGTTTGGCTCGGCTTGGAGAGCAGCGGAAAACGCCGCTTCGATGGGTACGAACAACAACACGAAATCCAGGCTGTGCAGACCGTCCAGTCGCTTGTAATCCTTGCCGGCCAGGCCTTTGACGTGGGCTCGCAACGACGCCACGTGCTGCTTGAGGGCGTGTTGGCCAATCGCATCGTCCTCGGCGGCCACGTACTGCTGGTAGGCCGTGAGGCTGACCTTGGAATCGACCACCACTTGCTTGTCGCCGGGCAGGTAAATCAACACGTCAGGCTGGAAACGCTCGCCGTCCGGACCCTTGAGACTGACCTGGGTCTGATATTCGCGGCCCTTCTCCAGGCCTGCATGCTCAAGCACCCGCTCCAGAATCAACTCGCCCCAGTTACCTTGGGTCTTCTGGCCTTTGAGGGCACGGGTAAGGTTGGTGGCTTCATCGCTCAGGCGCAGGTTCAGTTGCTGCAGCCGTTCCAGCTCCTTGCCCAGGGAAAACCGTTCCCGCGCCTCGGCCTGATAGCTTTCTTCGACGCGTTTTTCAAAGGACTGGATGCGTTCCTTCAGCGGATCGAGCAACTGGCCCAGGCGCTGCTGGCTGGTCTCGGCGAAACGTTGCTCACGTTCGTCGAAGATTTTTCCTGCCAGCTCGGCGAACTGTGCCCGCAGCTCATCCCGCGAACCTTGCAGGTCATCCAAGCGTTGCTGATGGCTTTCCTGCTGCTCGCGCAATTCGGCATGCAACGAAGCCGCCTGGGCATCGAGCCGCCGCAGCTCCGCTTCTTTGCCGGCACGCTCCAGATTCCAGGCATGGGCCGCATCCCGGGCATTGTCGCGCTCGATCTGCAACAACTCGACTTCGCGACAGGCGGCGGCAAGCTCGGCTTGCTTGGCGGCATTGGCCTGGCTCAGGTCGCTGATTTCGTCGCGACAGGCATCGAGCTGGGCGTTGAGGCCATCGTGGGCCATGTGGGCGGTGGCCAGGCGTTCTTCCAGCAGGGCCTGTTCAGTCTGCGCGGCGCTGGCCTGGCGCTGCAGGTGCCAAGCCAACGCAAGCAACGGCAGCGCCGCGCCCGCCAGGCCAAACAACAGGCTGGTCAAATCCATAGCCATGACAATTCCTGCCGATCAAATAAAGCCCGAAGGTTAACCAAGCGGCCGGGGGTTGCCCAGCTCAGTCTTCGATTTCACCCAGTGCCAGGCGGGCACGATGATCCCCGGCCCGGGCGGCTTGGCGTAGCAACTCGTGACCAATGCGCCGGTCCCGCGCGTTCCCGCATTCACGGCACATCAACTGCCCGAGACGACTCTGCGCAGCCACCACGCCTTCACGGGCGGGTTGCTTGAGCAGACGACCGGCCAGATGTTTGACACTGGGGCTTTCTCCCAGGCGTGGGCTGTCGAGCAGCCATTCGGCCACACGCATCGACATGCGCTTGGGTGGGGTAACACCAGAGGGTGTGGAGGTAACAGGATTTGATACTGAGCGAAACTTCATAAAGCACTGTGGGACAGATCAGAAGGCGCGCCACTCTACTCCTTTTTTCGCACGGGTAAAGTCGAAAAAAACCAGCACGCCCGTTCTAGAGCAAGCGCTTGGGACAATCCACAGAAGCTGTGGATAACTCAGTGGACAACCCATCCTGAACTCGCCGCAACCCCTGTGGAACGGGGCCTGCGCTCAAACTGACGATTTTTTCACCAGTAAAAAAAAGCGATGTTTTTCATTGACTTAAATTTTGGATACAGGCACCCACCTCGAATTGTTTGCACATGACAGTTCGGTGACAAGCTTCGTCGCGAGTGTGCACAAGTAACACCTGAACGGGTTATAAGGCTGCGCTTTTTTGGTCTATTTGGCAGCAGAAGCTGGGGATAACCCTCGTGCCCTGCCCGGCGCAACAGTGGCTTGGGTGCACCACCGTCCTTGGGATCTTGTGCTATGTCGCTAGTCCCCGGATCGGGTTGAGTCAAATGGATACCTTGCCACAGGTCAGTGTCGACCCTGTCTCCGTACATGTGTCCACCCTGTCCCCGGGTACAAACAGTCAGGGCTTGGCTTTGCTCTTATCGCCCATTTGAATATTTTTTAACCAACACCCTTCCCTTCAGTCATTCGTTCCGTTAGTATCCGCAGCGTTAGTACCAAGCTGAAAGTCAATTCCGGGTCGAACACATCTCCGCGGTCAGCCTTCCCTCAAGAGAAGCCTCACCGATAAAAAGAGACCGACCCCCTCGATGGTTTCCAGGTAACCCTTGCCCCAACACAGCCTTTGACCCAATGCAAAGGGTGTTGCCAAGCTCATTACTCTGAACGAACCAGCCTGCAAATTGATCAGGATCTTCACCCCGGGCCCAGAACCTTTGCCCTTGATGTGTTGCCTGCCCTCCTAAGTACCTACCTGCCAGCCCAAGCGCGCACTTTTTATAGCGCTCAAACTGGCTGCTTTGTTCCAGTCGGGTTCTTCGTTCGACCAATGGTGGTCGATGTTACTGGAACGTTTTAACGTTGCACGGTTCTTAACCGTGTCATTTGTAGGAACACCCATAACATGTCTACTCAAATCCATACCCAGGACGCTATCCGCACCCTGACCAACGCTTTTGCCCCAATGAACTGCCTGATCATGGCCGCTCGCAAAGGCTGCTTCAGCTTCACCCTGGTCAACGAACACGGCATCGCTCGTCACAGCGAACGCCTGTACCCCGATCAATACTCCAGCGCCGAACCGCTGCAGGCCGTGATCGAGCGTACCCGTCAGGCACTGGTTGCCTGACACGCCGGAAAGGCTGAAACCCAAAAGCCCCGCCGAAAAAGCGGGGCTTTTTGTTGCCTGGAATTTCTCAACCAAGCGCAACGGCTTAAGCACTGGGAGATATAACAGTTATAACCGTTCGCTGAAGATGTTTTAAAAACAGTCCTTTACAGCGGGAATATGACACTACACTTCAAGTCAAGTGGCTTAAGCCGCTTCCGGCGGGCCTGAACCGATCCACAGCTGCCAAGCCCACACCCTTCAGGTCCCGCCCTTTTCACGCTTCGAGGGTTTTATGGGTATCGCTGCCAGCGAACTGTGTCGATATGTGATCCGCCCGACGCTCCTTTATCTGGGGCGTCACAGCGCTACGGCGGAATCCCTGCTGCTGGGCATTGCCGCCAGCCAGTCGGCCCTGGGTTCGGCCCTGCATGATCGTCGCGGCCATGGCCTCTATCGCATTCCCGAACCCCGCCACCAGGCGCTTTGGGACCATTACCTGGCGCTGGACCCGGAACGTGCCAGCCTGGTGCGGGGCCTGGCCAGCCAGCACGCCTTTCTCAGCGGCCCGCACCTGGAGCTGACCGTCAACCTGCGCTACGCCACGGCCATTGCCTGGATGCTGGTAGAGGAACAAAACACCCCGCTTCCCGAAGCCGACGATCTCCTGGGCATGGCCCGGATCTGGCGCCAGACCTTTCATCCCCAAGGCCGCCTGCGCGATTTCACTTGCGCGTGGCAAAACTGTGTTTCACCGTTGAATCAGGTCGCTTGCTGACAGGAAATTTAGAAACTTCCTACAACGTTCGCGAATTTGGTCGGATTGTCCTACAAAACCACTCTAAATCAAGCGAAACGGGCTATAGCGCTTGAACGAAAATGTTGGTAATTTTCGCCCCGGTGATCATCAGGAGTTTCTAACAATGAAAAAAATCATGCTCAAAACCACCCTTGGCCTTGCCGTGACCTTGGCATCCACGCAACTTTTCGCCAGTGGCTTTGCCTTGAACGAACAAAGCATCAGTGGCATGGGCACTGGTTTCGCGGGTCGTTCTTCCTCTGCCGACGACGCAAGCACTGTATTTGGCAACCCTGCCGGCATGTCGCGCCTCAAGCGCCAGCAAGTCACCGGTGGTTTCGCCGCCATTGACGCCTCCACTGACATCAACGATGCCAGCGGCACCCAATCCGGTACCAACAAGGGCGACATGGTGCCGCTCACCGGCGTGCCGATGGGCTATTACGTCAAGCCTATCGATGATCAATGGGCTTTCGGCCTGGGTGTCTATGCACCGTTCGGCCTGATCACCGACTACGAAAACAACTTCCAGGGCCGTAACTTCGGCAGCAAGAGCGAAGTGAAGGTCGTGACCTTCCAGCCAACCATCAGCTATGCCTTCAATGACAAGGTGTCGATTGGTTTTGGCCCGACTATCAACCGGATTTCTGGCGCCCTGGAATCGTCGCTGAGCGTACCGGGCCTGCCCGAGGCCGGCGTAGAGATCAAGGGTGACGACATTGGCTACGGCTATAACATCGGCGTGCTGGTCCAGGCAACCGACACCACTCGTGTAGGCCTGACCTACCATTCCAAGGTCAAGTACAAGCTTGACGGTCACACCGAAGTGAATCCGGGTGCTGGCACACCTGCTCCCGTGCTGAGTAGCGCACGCTATGACGCTTCGCTGGACATCACCACCCCTGAGTCGGTGGACTTTTCCGTCACCCAGCAAATCAATGATGCCTGGACCGTCTACGCCGGCAGCACCTGGACTCGCTGGAGTCGCCTGAAAGAAATCACTGTGGAAAACGAAGGCACCAGCACTGGCGGCGGCTTTGTGAACCCTGCTCTCGGCACTATCACCGAAGAACAAAACTGGCATGACACTTGGGCCTACGCCATCGGTACCTCCTACCAGTTGAACAAACAGTGGGTACTGCGTACCGGCCTGACCTTCGACCAGTCGCCGACCAACAACCTGGACCGCTCGCCACGCATTCCGACCGGCGATCGGACCATCTTCAGCCTGGGTGCCGGCTGGAGCCCAACCGAAGACCTGACCATTGACGTGGCTTACTCTTACCTCAAGGAAGAAAAAGTCAACGTCGGCGGCAGCAATGCATTCGGCCAGTCCTACAACGCTGAATACGAAAACAGCGCCAACGGTTTCGGTGTCGGTGCTACCTACCGCTTCTGATGATTCACGGCGAAGCTGAACGCCTCGCCCGCTGTAACGAAAAAAGCCCCGCACTCTGCAAAGAGCCGGGGCTTTTTCGTGGCTGACGGTCAGGGTTTCGAAGCGATGGCCGTCTCTACGGCCTTGATGAACTCAGGATCATCGGGCTTGATCCGACTGGAAAAACTGCCAACGACCTTGCCCTGGCGGTCCACAACGTATTTGTAGAAATTCCATTTCGGCGCACCAGATTGTTCGGCCAAATGCTTGAACAACGGAATGGCATCAGCCCCACGTACCGGTTGCGGTTCAGTCATGGTGAAAGTCACGCCGTAGTTGACGTAGCAGACCTTGGCCGTTTCCGCGCCGTCCTTGGACTCCTGCTTGAAATCGTTGGACGGCACGCCCAGTACTTGCAGATCTTGATCCTTATAGCGCTGGTTAAGCGCTTCGAGGCCTTTGAATTGCGGGGCGAAGCCACAAAAGCTGGCGGTGTTGACCACCACCAGTGGCTTGCCGGCGAAGCGTTGGCACAGGTCGATGGTCTCTTTGGCCCGCAGCTTGGGCAACGAACCCTCCAGCAACGGTGGGCAATCGGCCGCCCATACGTGCCCGGTCACAGCCAGCAACAGAGCGGGAACAGCAAGCCAGCGTATCGACATTTCGCAATCTCCTTGAAAGCACCTCAGACCACGACGTTACTCCGCAGCGCCTGACTCCGTCCACCGCTCAGCAGTTACCCATACCCAATTGCATCAAGGCCAACCCGCCCTGATGCCAGCCCCACCAGGCGAACGCCAGCAGCAGGCCAGCGCCGGCCGCGACCAACCACGGACCGACGCGACTCATGCCGCACCGGCCTGAGCTTGCAGGCGCGCCACCGGACGCTCCCGCACCGGCCAATTCAAGGCCGCAGCCAACAAGCTGAGCAGGATCGACACCTGCCAGATCAAGTCGTAGCTGCCGGTGCGGTCGTACACCACCCCGCCCAGCCAACCACCGAGGAACGAACCCAACTGATGGAACAGGAACACGATCCCACCGAGCATCGAGAGATTTCGCACACCGAACAAGGTCGCGACGGTGCCATTGGTCAAGGGCACGGTGGACAACCACAAGAAGCCCATCGCCATCCCGAACGCATAGGCCGTGGTGGTGGTCACCGGCAGCCACAGGAACAAGCCGATCACCACCGCTCGCACCAGATACAACCCCGTCAGCAGCCGAGGCTTGGACATGCGTCCGCCCAGCCAACCGGCGGTGTAGGTGCCAAAGATATTGAAGAGCCCGACCAGGGCCAGCACGGTGGTCCCGACGCTGGCCGGCAGGTGTTGGTCCACCAGGTAGGCCGGCAAATGCACGCCGATGAACACCACCTGGAAACCGCAGACAAAAAAACCAATCGCCAGCAGCCAGAACCCCGAATGGCTGCACGCCTCGCGCAACGCCTCGGACAAGGTCTGCTCGTGGCCCAGCAGCGGCGCCGGCACGTCCTTGAGCATGCTCACCAACGGCACGATCAACGCCACCAGCAAGCCCAGCGCCAGCAAGGCCGCCGACCAACCGAGCCAGCCGATCAGCCCCAGCGTGCCGGGCAACATGGCGAACTGGCCGAAGGAGCCGGCGGCACTGGCGATGCCCATGCCCATGCTGCGTTTTTCCGCCGGCACGGCTCGCCCGACCACGCCGAGGATCACCGAGAACGACGTGCCAGACAGGCCAATGCCAATCAACAGACCCGCACTCAACGACAGCGACCATGGCGAGTCGGCCATGCCCATGAACACCAGGCCAATGGCGTAGAGAACACCGCCGACCAGCACCACTTTCGCCGCACCGAAGCGGTCGGCCAACGCGCCGGTAAACGGCTGCGCCAGGCCCCAGATCAGGTTCTGCAAGGCAATGGCGAAGGCGAACACCTCGCGGCCCCAGCCGAACTCGGCACTCATGGGCGCCAGGAACAGGCCGAAGCCATGCCGCACGCCCAGGGATAACGCCAGGATCAGCGCGCTGCCCACCAGGACCCAACCACAGGTACGCCACATCGATGTCATTGTTATTCTCCGCTCGCGGGTATATACCCGCTTGTCATCGAACGAACCGGCTTCACGCCAGTTCATCCAGCAAGGCCAGCAATGCCGAGCGCTTCTCGGCCCCCAGCTTTTCGATCAATCGTTGTTGCGCCGCCTCCCAGGCCGGCAACGCCGCCGCCAACCGGGCATGCCCGGCGTCGGTCAGGACGACGATGCGGTTGCGCAGGTCTTCACCCTCGGCCAGCGCCACCAGCCCCTCGCCTTCCAGCACCCGCAGGTTACGCCCCAGGGTGCTGCGGTCCAGGCCCATGGCTTCGGCCAGGGAAGAGATACTCGGCTGGTCCAGGCGCGCCAGGTTGCTCAGCAAAGAATACTGGGCAACGTTGATCCCGAAGCCGTCGAGGGCGCCGTCGTAATACCTGCTGACGCCACGCGCGGCGCGACGCAGGTTGATGCACAAGCATTGGGAAGGAAGCATGGTGCGTGTATATACCCGTGATTGAGGGAATGCAAATTTTAAATGGGGAAACACAGAACCCTGTGGCGAGGGGATTTATCCCCGTTGGGCTGCGCAGCAGCCCCAAGAAGGGCTGGATGCAGTCAACCTGACACACCGAGGTGGCTGGTCTGAGGGCTGCTGCGCAGCCCAGCGGGGATAAATCCCCTCGCCACAATGAACCCACCAAATCCTGAATAAACATGATAAATATCAATAAGTTAGACAAATAATCCCTCACAACCACTCATCACTCAACGTCCAACACCTGTCATCTCTGACAGGTTTCAGACGGTTTGAATCGAGCTATAACGAACCCGTGCCTCCAGCCCTGTCCAGGGCCTGAAGAAGGGCCGTGCGAACCATGCCATCCAGCCGTAGGTAGATTGCGCCGCCCCCACGCCATCAATGATGATGAATGGGAGATTCCTCATGCACCACACTGTCGCTGTTTCCAGAAGCTCATCGCCCTACCAGGCCCGCCTTCAACCCCTGGAGAGCAAACAACCTCCAACCGTCCGACTGACAAACAGGGAAAGAGAGTTCCTGCAGTGGAGCGAGGCCGGCAAATCTTCCTGGGAGATTGCCGTGATCGTTGATTGCAGCGAGGCCAACGTCAATTATCATTTCAACAATATCCGTCGGAAATTCGGTGTCAGTTCGCGCCATTTGGCGGGGAAAATTGCGCGGGAGCGGGGGTTGATTTGAGCGCTTCGATGGCGTCTCGGCGGTCGAGACGCCATCCAACTCATTCGAAAACGGGGTACACATAAATAAGCTACGCGAGCTTTTTTAAAATCAGCACCCTATAACCATAACCAACGCTCCCCCCCTCCAATTGTCTCCGCTATCGACGTGATGCCTACTGCTTGGGCTGGGTCATAGCTATACAGCCGACGGGCCACTGACTGTAACCACTCTCCCTAACGCGTCATAATCCAACAGGCGCCCCCATTCATCGCGGGTCATGTTGCCATCGGCGTCGTAATGAAGTGGAATCTCTTGGGGATAATCATCATGGCTGTTGGTCACCCTGCTGAGTTGCGCCGGATCTCTGGTCTCGAAAAAGTAATTGGCGTCGTTGCGATCACCCGGAAAATACGTAAGCACCCGGGTCAGGTTATCCAATTTATCGAACCTGAACGTCTGCTGCTCGATCGCCTTGCCATAGGGATCAATCGGTGGCTGGGTACCCGTGCAGAGGTACTTGGTTAAACGGCCTCGCAGATCATATTCGTAATTTTCATCACGCAAGATCTCGGTACCTTCACTCAAACAACGATGCTCCAGCGCATCCACCGCGTTGTACTCTTGCAGCAGTTCCTGATGCCAGCCTCCACTGTCAAACTTGCGCAGAACCTCACGGCCAAACGCGTCGTACTCCAGGGTAATGCGCAACTGCAATCCTTGCACCTCGTCCTGGGTTTCAATGACCTGAATCTGCCCCAGATCATCGTAAGTGAATTGCGAAAAGGTCGTGCCAAGCCGAGTCGACTTCAAACGGCCTGCTTTGTCTAAATCATAATCGTAGCGCTGGGTCTGACCTAATACATCGGTGTAGCGCAATAGCCGGCCACGAAAGCTGTAGACATAGCTCATCTGGTATTGCTGGCTGCTTTCACGGCGTGTTTCGCTTTTCAACTCCCCGTTGCTGAAATACTCTCGCGTCAGCTCTAGCCCACTTTCCTCGCAATTCAACAAGCGAGCGTTCTGCTTGTCATAAATATAATTGGAATCACTGCCCGGCAAACGCCGGCGCTTTGGCTCCTCACCCAATTGCGGCACATATTCGTAGAGAATCTCCTGCCCGGAAGCGGTAGTTATCGAGGCTGGCTGGGCCTGGCCAGGTTCGTACAACAAGTGACGAATACGGCCGCCGGTATCTGACAGGATCATACGGTCAAGACCATCGAAACACTGCTCACCTAAAACCACGTCATCTACGCAGATCTTCGTGGGCAGGTCCGCACTACTATGCTCAGCATAGGCACGCACGACTTGCGCCTTATCGGGCAAAACAGTCACTGTCATCCGGTCGTAGGCATCGTAGTCATACTCGGTGACGGCATTTCGCGCATCGGTCTCTCGTACTGTGCGACCTAGACCGTCATAATCATAGCGATGCACGCTGGTCACGTGCTCTGACAGATCAAGGCGCTCGACACGATCTGGTTTTTCGAATTTGCCCAACCAAGTCTTTTCCACCCCGGTGCGCAAGGGCTCATCTCCAGGACCTTGACGCCAGGCACATACAATCGGAACAACCCTGTCACCAATCGGATCGGTTACTTCGAACGCCTTGATCCCGTCCGGGCCTGTCACACAGAACTGCTGCCCCCAATCATCAAACTCATAGACGCTGACCAGCGGTAACGTTTGGGTTTCCAGCCAATCGAATTCGGTTTCTTCGATCAGGTTCTCAAGGGCATCATGCTGAGCCGCATAGATCTGTCGCCATGGCCTACGCACAGGGTCCGCATCAACATCCTGACGATCCTCGCGAATCACCCTGTTCAGGCCATCGAAAAAGCTTCGGGTCTGCACCCCCTTGACGTCGGTGAGCAACTGCATTGCCTGTTGACCATCCAGTGAGGTCAGGACGTAGGTGTAAAAACGCGTGGCTTCGAACTCGGTTTGCGGCGCTACGGTTTCACTGGTCACTCGCTGGAGCGCATCATAAGTCGTGGCAATCTCAACATCGTTGTCATCGCGACTGAGCAGTACCTGACCATGAATCAAAGAATGTTGTGAGGTGACGATTTTTTGCACGTTCCGGGCTTTACCATTTCGGTCCGGCCCACCATGATCGAAGCCTGTCAGGATTTCCAGGGTCTGCAACACTTCAGTACCTTGCGCTCCAATGACCTTCCTGTAAGAAAACTCCGTGGTTGTAGTGCAGCTATTTCTCAGCTCGGATTGTCGGAGGGCTCGGCCATGGAAAAAGGCCTCCTTGGGCGCGTCAAAATAATCAAAAAGGCTTTTATGCTGCTCTGTTTCCACAGCGCCCCGAACCTCCAATAGCACTTCACTAGACGTGAGCAAGTCGCCTTCATCCAGGGTGTTCTCCAGCGGCGGCAATTCCACATAGCGATACCGGGTGCGCAGGACCGGCGCCTGGCCTTCATGACCCTCAGCCGGGTACACCGTCTGGCTGCGCAGGTTACGCACAAAGTCCTGCGGATCCTTGGGGCAGTGCACATCACCGTCGTCATCCACGTAACCACCGACCGGGTAGTATTCGTACACGGTGCGCACGCCGTTAGGCTCGGATTCCTCCAGCAGGTTGCCGAAGTTGTCGTAGTCGGTGGTCAGGGTTTCGCTGCGGGCCTGGGTAACATCGCTGATGAGTTCCCAGCGCTTTTCCACGGTCTTGGGCAGCTGGAAATACGCCGGCTGTTGCTCGAAGGTCCCTTCGACGGTGTGATAAGTGTTGATCAGCCGCTGCACGCAATCGCCTTGGGTGGTGCATTCCTCGGTGAGCAGGTGAAAGCTGTTGAAGGTGCGCTGCACCGTGCGCATAGTCCCGCCGCCGACTTTATGTTTGGCGGTAGAGCCGTAGGTGTAACTGCGATCGGTTTTGTACAGTTGGTCCAGGCCGTTGCTTTCCCAATTGATGTTGGAGCCGTTGCCGATGAAGTTTTCCAGGGTGTACTCGTAGGTCACTTCCATCGGCGGTTGCTCACAGCCGGGGAAGAGTTGATGGCGAGTGACCCGTGGCAGGTTCACCCGCCCGGTATTGCCCGGGTAAGGATGACCGTCGTCGAGATATTCGATGGCTTCGCGCCCGCCGGCCGGGGTCTTGACCTCGGTGATGCAGCTCAGGCCGCGCACCTGCTGATAGTCGAAACGCCAGCTGGCCTTTTCCACGGTGGGCAGGATGATCTCGACCACCTCACGCCTGGGGTTCAGCTTGAGTTCGAAACGCGCCAGCGGCTTGCCGTCCGCGCCGGCCTCCGGGTGCAGGAGAAACTCGACCCAGGAGTCATCACTGGAGCGGTTGATCTGCAGCAGCGCGCCCAAGTCGTCGCTGACCGATTCCAGGCGCTGACCGTTGCCAAAGCCTGTGTAGGACAAATCGACCTTGTGCCCGGAGGCGGCATGGATCTGCACGGGCAGGGCGACCTCTCCATCGCCGCTGCCACCGACCTTCAGGGTTTCGATCAAGCCGGCCTTGTGCACGACGCGGTAGATGTCGTTGCCGTCGTTGAAGAAGTGGAAACTGTCGAGTTTCTTTTCCTTGATCTCAGGCTTGGTGCCGCTGCCGGTGACCTTGAAGGTTTCGCCGGTGAACAGGGCGAGGATGCGGTCGCCGGGAGTGAACTGGGACAGGTTGAGGTTCCAGCCGACGCCAAAACCTGAGTCCAGTTTGTTGAGTGGGTTGAACACCAGTTTCAGCGGTACGGCGGGGCCGCAAAGGTCGTTGGTCTTGAGTTCCGGCAGATCGATGGCGATGGTGTACTGACCGGTGCGCGGGTCGACGCTGGCGGACAGGAAACTCATGAAGTTGAAAGCATTGGAGTGAACAACTGTCGAAGTGGTCATGGTGGTTTCGCTTCCCGAACAGGTTGCAGAAACAAGCAGGCGACTCTTCCATGTGTCGCCTTCAGCTTATTGGAAGTTGATCAGCAGCCTGTTACGGCTGTCTACGCGGCTCGGAACGTCAAAACTCACATCGAACCGGTGCGTATTCCCCTCTTCGTCCCGCATCAAACACCGTACGGCCCCATCCAGTCGCTCGCGATAATGCATGAGCGGATCCTCCGCCATGCTGTCATGCCAGTAGGGCATATCCGGGACCCGATGCAAGCTGACAAGAAGCTCGCCCCGCCCGGGACGATATTGCTCTACAAAATCAGTAGAGGGCTGTTTGTAGTTCAGGGTATGACACATGGCTCTGAAGTAAGCATCGAACACTAACCCAGTGGGCGGGTTGTCCTCTCGTCCAAAAGGTTGAGGATAAAAACCATAGCCGGTGAAACTGGCGAAGGTTTCATCCAACTGCTCCGATTCATATTGCAAGGTCGACGCATTATCCAGAATCTTCAGCGTTGCCATTCCTACGGGCTCTATGCCCTGGCGTCGATAACCAAATTTCCAATAGTCGATTGAATCCAACACATAAGAGAATGGATCATCGGAGGTTTCCTCACCCGCACCTGTATGCGCGCGCACCCGGACGAAGTCATAGTAGGTATTGGGTCCGCTCGTGACCGGCCTTGGAGGTACGACGCCGCGCAATTGAATCGTATTGTCGTCCCAAATCTCCTTGGTAGAGGGCCATTCCCGGTTATCATCGCCTTTGAACCAGGCATAAAACTCCATGGTCCCCTCCAATGTCGACTGTACATACAGGTACCGATAGCGTGTCCGGTCATTTCGGAGTTCCAAAGGGAAGTCAGGGTCGATGCTCTTGACGGCGCCCGAGGAGTTCAACCTGAAGCGGTTGCGCTGGACATTCACCGCCCAATCCCATTCGTTATCCTCGATCCCCTCCTGGTCCGCCTCAATAAAAGGGACTTCCGCACCGCCCAGATAAACAAGCTTCAAAGTCGACAACTCGACATCGCTCAAGGGAATATCGTCCCCAGAAGCAGTTTGCTGGGTTTCAATCTTGATTCGAATTGGAATTTGCTGCATGCCATTGATGTAGCACTGCCTCGTGCCCAAGGCTTCGATTGCGAATGCTTTCAGCTCTGTCCATCGCGGCGTTTCCCGCTGGCGCTCGACCAACTGCACGATGGCATAGCCCCAGGCGTCATCACTGGTTTCACCGAGCACGACACTCACCGGCGTCGTGCTCGATACAGGCGGTGTGAATACCCCATCCGAGGAAATAGTGCCTTCGCCATAAACCTCCCAATCCGCACGGCTCGGGTCGGCCAGATTCGCAATATTGAATTGGATCGAACTTGATGCGGTCACGGTGGGCACATGATACGGCAGGATCCGCAGACTCTGCGGCGCCCCGATGATGATGACCGCTGCCCGAGCAAATTCCCCCGTGCCAGTGTCTTTCACCTCAATGGTTTGAATCCATACCGGTTGGCCTGGCTCATTGCGAGGGGTGAAAACAGCGTTGTAACTGTCGATTTGCGTCAAATCCCCCTTCTCATCGCCTACCGGCGACCACTCCAATCGATGGGTTCCCAAGCTGGAGGCCTTCAGGTGGAGAGGGCCCATCCCCTCTCCCCAGGTGTAAATTCGCGGAGAGATCACAATGCTTTGGTAGGACTCCACCACCAGCCCGGAATAGCTGCGCTCACCTTGGCCATCGGTGTAATGGGCCGTCACCACCGACACTTGTTGGCTGTGTCCCATCAATGCTGGAGCCAGCGGTGTATAAGTGTTTCCCACCATGGAGCCGACCAGCAATGGGCTATCAAGGCTACTGGCGCTCCAGCGGGTCGGCGTTGGAGCACCACCTGCACCACTGAAGACGTTGAAACGGGTCGGCACGCCGCCCTTCACCGCGACGCGGGCAGGCTCGATAATCCGCGCATCCGACGTCAGCGAAATAGTGCCAAATACCACCAAGTCATGGGGGGTGTGGGGTGGCTCGCTGTTAGTAAAGACATAGCTATTGGGAAACAGCAGGTGCTTGAGCAAATCCAGCGCTCCCTCATCGACAAACGGGATGAGCCGTTTCTCCACCACCACGACACCTGAGTACTTGGGCTGCCCATTCTCCAGATCGTTGGGGATTAAATAAGTAAAACTGCGATCGTCCAGAGGCAGATCCCCTTCCTCGGGGTTGGAGGTGAGTTGTATAAACATCACCAAGGCGCCATCCCCGTAGTTCGCCGACCGGCTATCCGCCCCCCCTGGGGCGGCCTGTGTGCGTAGGTAGAATGAACGAGGCGCCAGCGGGCTGTAATCATTGTAATCAATGATGCCCAGCACGAAGGTCTTGCGATAAGCCGGATGCTCCTCCAGATAAACTTTAATCGCATCACCGATACGGTGCTGGGAATACCAACCGGAACCCAGGTTACATGTAACGTCGAAGCCCTCGGATAAATCGAGCAAGACCCGACCGCGGTCATCAACTGTTCCCTGCGCCATCGTCAGGTCGACGGTCATTTGCACCTGATAGCCCATGTCTTCGCGGAAGTGGAAACTTTCGCGGACGATAGGCGGTTTCGCCGGTACCAGGCTCGTTGAGGTATAGGCACCACTGATAATGTTCATCGTCAGGGTCACCCGGGAGTCTGCCAAGGTCGCAGACTCGAAAGACAGGCGCGGTTCACCCAGTACCAGACGCTCCAGCTCGATCTCTTCGAATTCATCCGCGTCGGTAAAGAAACGGCGGTTGAAAGGCACCAGAAAACTTAAGTCGTTCATGTGGGAAAGATACTGTTTTTGCAGTATCTGATTGATATGGGCACGGTCGAAGGCCGCGATTGCCCCCCATTTCCGAGTCACGTTGCCTCGCGCAAGTATCTCAAGCAACTCGGCTTTGGAATGCCCTACCCTTGGACTGTCTGCGGAGTTATTCAGAGACATGGTGATTTCCTCGCCGTTTTGCAGGTGGGGTATATGACTGCACATCAACAATGGGATTGGGCACGATCAGGAAATCATATTTCCATACTTCATCGTCCTCTCTTACGGCCAGAAGCACCGCGAACTTGGCGCTGGGGGCGGCCGGTAATTCATACACCCCAGTGTTTGACAATGTGCCGTCACCGTAGAGTTTCGTGAACTCGATTTCGTCAGTGGGGACCTCTTTTTCATTCGAATTCTTGTCTATGTAAAACAGCTTCACCGTCAGCGTTCGCTCATCAGCACCGGTCACCGTTTTGATGAAATAGTTGGAGCTATCATGTACCACGACCGCGATTGACTTCTGTACCGGCCCTTCGCCTGATTTGCGCAGCACGTCGATCTCTTCGATGCTAATGGGTGAGTCTGCGGAACCTTGGAATAGAGGCGGAATGAAGCGCTTTTGGTGCTCAAGCCCCTCTATTGGATTAGGCTCGTCCCGGATGTCGGCCGTCGACCCGTCCGCCAGTCGATAGATAAGTTCGGAGCCATCCAAAGCAGCGGCTGACATTTTGTGGCCCGATACCTGCTCCCCCTGGGATCTTGCCGTCGCCACGAACACCAACGGATCGACGCCTATGTCGCGCTTGACAATACTCACCAACGCTCTGCTGCTATTGCCGTTTCCTGCCCGTGCCGTGACCAGCACACGCTTCTGGTAACCGGTGATGTCAGCGTCGGGGGGAGCTGTGTAAAAACCTGTACCGCTAACGATCGTGCCGGGATTGCCGGTTTCCCCTGGCAAATTAGCAACACTCCAGGTCAATCCGGTCGCGGCGGGCTCGGTGCCGAATAAAATCTCACCTTCAGGCCCAATGACCGGTTCGACCGGATCAATGACAAAATTGGTCAGACTCGGGGCAACCCTGCCCAACAACGCCATGTCTCCGGTGAAGTAGCCAGAACTCGGTTGCACCGCATTCTGCGTGCGGAATAACAGGCCATTGAGTCGAAAGAGATTGATCTCCGGGACGGTAGAGGTGAAACGATCGAAACTCTCGTCCAACTGCACCCTGAGTAACGACTCGATGCGTTCGAGAATCGGGCCGATGTACGGTTCGACCGTCGGCTTACCGATGAACCCGTCGGGCGACACCTTGCATATTTTCAGATTCTCCGGGGCGGCCTCCGGCTTCAAAGACAGTTGGCCATCCGCCGCTGTGGAGAACTTGAAAGTTTGCTGCCAACGCCACTTCGCAGTCATCGAGCCGGGGACTGTTACATTCGCATTAGTTACCACACTGACTGGCGTCGCTTGTTTCCCTTCCCAGCGCAATGTCAGTATGTTCTTGTCTATTCTGGCGAAGAACTCGCACACCACCGTAGTCCCTTCTTTTTTAGAGAATGGCAATGTGAAGCCGGATGGCAAGGCAAGGCTTTTGATATTGGGCACGCCGGTTTGGACACCCACCTCCGCCCTGAGCGACCCGCTCGCCGGGGTCAATGATTGGATATGCTCGCCTGCCACACCCTCTGAAACCACGTCGATGGGGGCTTGGTTAATCCGTTGGAACCCATCGGCAACAATGTGCTTGAGCAAGAAATGGTTACCCAACAGGAGCGTCGCCGACAACGGCTCATCCCCGCCTCCCAAGGGAATCAAGTAATGCATCCCGGTATTCGAGGGCGGAATAGAATACTCCTGCTCCTCGTCTCTCCCCTTCATCAGGATAAATACCAAGACCTCACCCTCGCCAAAGTTGAGCGAATTCAGAACATTGCCGCCCGGCGCTGGATGGGTTCGAATGAAAAATTCCTCGGGCTGGAGCAGATCCGAGGGCTCACGTATCAAGGTATTCAATTCGAATACTTTTTGATCCTCGTCCCAGGCATCGAATTCTTTTTTAAATTTCAGACCGGCTTCAACATTCTGCTCCATGCTGTCGCCGACAGTGACATACAATTGGGTACCTTTTGAGAGATCCAGCGTAACGCGGCCGAGTGTATCCACCGTGCCTGGTTTACCTACCAATTGAATACTCATGCGCAGCAAAGGACCATTCACCGCATCCGCCAGCCGCAACCGTGTAATCTTTCTAACCCTTTCCCCCACTCCTTTACTCACGGAGAGTTCTGTTCCGCCAACAATATGCATGGTCAGGGTCGCTTCAGAAGCCGCTATCTCTGCTGTTTCGAACGACAATCGCGGCGCGTCGAGAATATAGTCATAGATATAACTCCAAATAGTATCCGAACCGTACTCGGTATCGAAACTGATAGGGTCAAAATAGGAGTCACCGGTAAACCGCTGGATATACTCTTGCATCAATAGCATGTTGGTCTTGCTTTGATCATAAGCCAGAATCGCATCAAACCCGTAAGTTCTTGGTTTCGTCTCCAGCCAGGTAACGAACTGCTCTACCGTTTCGCGTGCCATGATAGTTGCCTCATCCAGTAATGGGCCAATGAACAGTGTTCAAACAAGCCGACCCGTACGTGGCCCGGCTGCTTCTTTCGGCATCGAGATCTGCGCCTTATTCAATCAACATAAGATTGTCCAGCGTTGGGAAATTGAAGAAACTTTTCCCTCCATCGAAACTCACGGTGGCCGTCAGCCTGAAGCTGGACCTCATCTTCAACTGCCGTAAAAAAGACTTCGGTAACTTTTGATCGATAATGCCGTTCGAGGCTTCTGTGGCCGTGACAGGCACGGCTGGAGTACGCACATCGATATAGATCGAAGTGGTAGAAACATCGACCCCCCAAACACGGATAGTTAACAGTTGTCCCTGTGCAATAAAAACCCATTTCCCTAGCGTAAGATTCGCACCCTTTTCATCTGAGACAGATTTCAATGAAAGAGTATTACCCACCAGGTCGGTGCATTGAACTTTTGGATATTCATCCCGTGATAGAGGCTTGATACGCAGTTGCAATCGATCAGAATCCTGATAGGGCTCACCAGAAGGGGTAAACCGGTAAAACACGGGAAAGCGCTTGGTTTCTTCGTTATCGTTTGCTTCCATATTCGCGGCAATAGCATTGATCGGCACCTGGAAGCGCCGGGGATTGGCAGGGTCATAGGGCTCTGGGGCGATATGCTCACCTCCCGCTGGATCCCCCTGCCAGTGCACCGCAACCCGGTCCCCCACCCCAATCACCAGCGATTGTGGCAGAGTGACGAACGCACCGTTTTGTGTCGTGGCGGTGGCGGTCAGATAGGCCTCGTTGTCACCGGGCATCCCTTCGGAGGTAGCGCCTTCGACCGATGGCGCCTTCAAATCCAACGCTCCACGTACCTTCAGCTCCAGCACTTGTGAAGTCTGCGCCGCCCCTTCCCGCGCGAACTGATAAAACACCTGAACTTCCTGCCCAATACTGTCCAGCAATGCCTGGGCAGGCAGCCGAAACAGCAGGACCTGACTCTGGATATTCGAAGAGTCGAGCAACAGGGACTGGTAAACACGTTTACCCAGGTCGGAAGTCCACCAATACAGCAATACGTAATCGCTGATATGGGCATCCGTATAAGGGGTTACTCGCAAGGTGATACCGTCAGGGAACTGCGAAGGATCGAGTGTATCACCCAATAATTGTTCGATATGAATGGCCGGTTGCAATGGCGTGGTCGGTGCAACAATACGCACTGTCTGTACAGCAGATGGCCCAAAGATATCAGTACCGAAATATTTCACGGTGTAGCTGATTAGGGCGTGACCGCCCTCGATAAAGTCAATTTGGTTCCGAGGAATATTAAAGACCAGCGGTCGTTCTATATCATTGACCGTCAAGGTTTTCGGTGTTTCCCACACCTCATCCAAATCGCCCCTGTCGTCATATCCTTCAAACTTGAATGTGACTACGTCGTCTTCGTGCATCGCCCGATACGGTGCAATCAACGCTGTCACGGTTGGCCCGATCGTGCGCGGATTCAAGTGAAGATCATGGGACTCCTTGATGTGCGCGACGGGCAGCAGATTCTCCGAGGACACCATATCTATTAACTCCATTAAGCTGTAGCTATTTTTTACTCCTTATCCGAAACGATGCCTACTAGCAGAACTGATAGGTTCTGGCGATCCGCTCATAGCGTTACATTATCCATATCCGATATGCGCTACGGCCTAAGATTCTGCACATCCATAAGCGGCAACGGCACAATAAGACAGGCAAACTTCCACTCTTCATCATCCTCTCTTTCAGCCATCAGGATCGCAAACTTCGCCACTGGGCTTGCGGAGGGATCATAACGACCATCATGCGAAAGAAAACCTTCGCCATACAGTTTTGTGAACGTAGTTTCATGAAGGGGCACCTGAACTTCGTCACCGTCCTTGTTCCGGTAAAAGAACTTCAACAGCAGCGAATGGCTGACTATTTCCGTTCTAAAAAAATAATCAGAAGATTGATGCATCACGACCGCGATTGACTTTTGTAACGAGCCACCGGATTCCCGGGTCATCTCAATTTCTTCGAGCGTAACGGCGACACCGCCTTGACGAATAGGCGGAATAAAGCGCTTCTGATTGACAAGTCCCGGTGTCGGCTCAGGCTCATCTTCGATTTTGGCGGTCGACCCGTTAGCCAGCCTGTAAACAAGTTCAGCACCGTCCAAAGCAGCGCCTGACATTCTGTAGCCCGAGATCTGATCCCCCTCGGACCTTGCCGTTACCATGAACACCAGTGGATCGATGCTTATATCGCGTTTGACGATACTTACCAGTGCCCGATTGCTATTGCCGTTGCCCGCCCGGGCCGTAACCAGCACACGCTTCTGGTAGCCCGTGATATTGGCGTCGTTGGGAGCGACATAAACGCCAGTGCCGCTATCGATAGTACCGGTGTCGCCGGTTTCACCAGGCAAGTTCATGACACTCCAGACCAACCCGGTCGCGGCAGGCTCCGTCTCGAATGAAACCCTTCCCCGAGGTCCGACAACAGGTTCGATCGGGCTGATGACAAAATTAGTCAGGCTCGGCGCCACCTTGCCTAACAACGCCAGATCACCGGTGAAGTAGCCGGAACTCGGTCGCACTGCATTCTGCGTGCGAAATAACAGGCCATTGAGTCGAAAGAGATCAATCTCCGGGACCGTAGAGGTAAAACGCTCGAAGCTGTCGTCCAACACTGCTCTAAGTAACGACTCGATGCGCTCGATAATCGGTCCCAGGTGCGGTTCGACCTGGGGTTTACCGATGAAGGTGTCGGGCGATACCTTGCATATCTTCAAATTCTCCTGGGCGGTCTCCGGTTTCAACGACAATTGGCCATCCGCCGCTGTGGAAAACTTGAAGTTTTGCTGCCAACGCCACTTCACGGTCATTGAACCCGCGACCGGTTCATTATTATTGGTCACTACATTAACCGGTGTCGGTTGTTTTCCTTCCCAGCGCAACACCAGTAGGTCCTTGGTTATTCTGGCGAAGAACTCGCACACCACCGTAGTCCCTTCTTTTTTTGAGAATGGCAATGTGAAGCCGGATGGCAAGGCAAGGCTCTTGATATTGGGCACGCCGGTTTGGGTAGCCACCGATGCCCTGCGTGCCCCATCCGCCGGGCTCAACGACTGGATATGCTCTCCTGCCACCCCTTCTGAAACCACCTCGATGGGGGCTTCGTTAATCCGCTGGAACCCATCGGCAACAATGTGCTTGAGCAAGAAATGGTTACCCAACAGGAGCGTCGCCGACAACGGCTCGTCCCCGCCGCCCACGGGAATCAAATAATGCATCCCAGTGTTCGACGGTGGAATAGCGGCTTCTTCTTCCGGGCCGCCCCCTTTCATCAGGATAAATATCAACACCTCGCCTTCGCCAAAATTGGGCGCATTACGCTCATCCCCGCCCGGCGCTGGATGGGTTCGAAGGAAAAATTTCTCGGGTTGCAGCAAGTCAGAGGGTTCACGCGTCAAGGTATTCAATTCGAATACTTTCTGTTCGTCGCACCATGCGTCGAATTTTTCCTGGAATTTTCGACCCGCAATCAGATCCTGCTCCATGCTGTCGCCGACGGTGACGTACAAGTGGGTGCCTTTTGAAAGGTCCAGCGTCACACGGCCGAGTGTGTCTAACGTGCCTGGCTTACCCAGCAATTGAATGGCCATGCGCAGGAGAGGACCATTCAGCGCATCCGCCAACCCTATGCGGGTCACGGACTTGACACGCTCACCGGCTTCCTGATTAAGGGTAAGTTGCGTCCCGCCAATAATACGCATGGTCAGGGTCGCTTCAGATGACGTTATGCTGGATGTTTCGAACGACAAGCGTGGCGCATCGAGAAGGTAGTCGTATAAATAGTCCCACTGACTTGATGAATACTCGACAAGAAACGTAAGTGGCTTGAAGTACTGGTCACTGTCAAATCGTTGAAAGTATTCTTGAAGCAATAGTGTATTGGTTTTGCTTTGGTCATACGCCAGAATGGCGTCCCACCCCATGGTTCGAGGTTTCCCTTCCAGCCAGGATACGAAAGCGGCCACTGATTCTCGAGGCATGATCGGACCTTCATAGGGTGTTAATAACATCGAAACGGCCATGATCCGACCTGATAATTGGTTCAAGTCGCTCTCATGGAACCGCGTCAATCAGACAACTGTGTTATACCCCCGCGACACAACAATGAACACTAACAGAACTACTAGGTTTCGATGGTTTTGGACGGGGGCCGGACCACGTCGCCTCTCTTTTTCTACCCTGCTGCCTAACAGTTCTGCTAGGTAGGCAAACTGCACTTTTACGTTTACCGTCTCTTCAGCCCGCTCCCTCAACGCGATCCTCATTTGAGAGCAAACATCATGAATCGTTTATCAGTTGGGATAGGTTCAACATTCAACGACCGTCATTTCCCCATGACTGCGCTGGTTATAATGCTCTTGTTCAGCGCTCATGGGAGTGCTGCAGATACTAAAGCCTCAACCATTGTAACGCACGACAGCAGCTGGTCGAACTCAAGATCGGAGAGCAAGTCGTACGAAGAAGGCGTAGATGGACAAGGGTATATAAAATGCGCGGCCAACAAAGTCATGGTGGGACGTGAGCACGATGGCGATGAAAACGGCAGCACCCGGCATAAATGTGCGAGTCTTAAACAAAATGACACGCCGCTGACCGTCAATACAAAATTAGAATACACGGCGAAATATAATAACGAATCCAGTGAGTATAAGTTTGCCTGCCCCACTAACGAGGTTATGACCGGCCGTGGCCACTACCATGATGAAAATGGCCCGACTTGGTACTTCTGTGGGAAAGTCATTGATGCCTGGGGCGATCCCATGCAAGTGGGTAATCGCACCTGGACAGACGATATAAAGGAGTCCAACAGCAGTTACACCTGCCCTGCAAATACCGTCATGACGGGGCGTGGCCACCGAGGCGATGAAAACGGCTGGACCCAATATCAATGTGCAACACTTTACTAGTCAGCAATATCCACTCGACAGCCTGCTGCCGTGTCTTTCCATTTGACATCGGGTATATAAAATGATCCGCACTACTTTCCACGCCTACGGCTTCGCCCTATTGTTCGGCCTAACCCTGCTTCCTGTAGCGATGGCCACTTCAGAGCCTCCTGCCACTGGCGCTATCATCATTCTTCGCGATAAAGATGACGCTACCTGCTCGTTGGAAATTCCTGCTGAAGGTAGTGGCTTAACATATCGGTATGAGCTAGAGGCATTCGGCACGAAATGCAAGGGGTTCGTAGCACGGACTATTGAGTTTGTTGAGCTCCCATCGGCCCTTAAAATTTTTTTGAGCGATGATAACTGGTGTTCCGAAAGCAGCTCAGACCAAGATTTTTGGATAAAATTAAGAACCACAAAAAAATCAACGACAGTCGGCATAACGAAAATCACTACATTATTCGATTACAACCGGAACGTCATTATCGGCCCCGGCCTTCTGCTGGAAAACAAGTATCAAAAAGTAGACGGTGAGGTGCTCGACAAGCTGTCCTGTATCAAAATAGTAGCTTCAAGAGCATTCAATGTTCCGTTGCCGCCGGCGGCGACTGAGCGTGATCGTTCATGGTCCGGGTCTCATCCAGAAGACCACGTTAATCTCACTTGCCATTCCAACCAAATCATGACCGGCCGCAAACACATGGGTGACGAACAGGGTAACACCTACCATGAGTGTGCCACGGCCGTTCAGTCCGGGGCGAGTGTAGTCATACAAACCATTACAAAATCCACTGGTATAAAAGAGTCCGCCGGCATCTATTTCGTCTGTCCGAATAATAGAGTCATGATCGGCCGCGAACATATCGGTGACGAGAATGCGGACACCTATTACGGATGCGCACCGGCCACCCATGCTGGCAGAAACCTGACGGTCACGCCCCACGGTTGGAGCGATTCAATGAAAGAAGCCAATTCTGAGTTCCGCTGCCCTACTAACCAGTTTCTTATCGGCAGATGGCACCAAGGCGACGAAAACGGTAGTACCCGCTATCGCTGCGCCACCCTGCAATAAGCATCCGACAGCCTGCTCTCCGGCTGGCCGCCCCTCTTGACTCAACCTAGGTAAGCCGCCATGACAACGTCTAATGTGGCAAACTCCAATGCCTTCAACTTCATGAGTTTCCTGTCCGCCAGCGTCGACCCGCGCACCGGTCAGTACACCATCGCCATCGACCTGCCGGAACTCAAGACCAACGACCTTTGCGGCCCCGCCGTACCGCTGAAACTGGTGTTCAACCCCCTCAACAAGCTGGACTCGGGTTTTGGCGTCGGCTGGAACCTCAACCTGTCCCAGTTCACTCCCGGCGACCGCATCCTCGCCCTGTCCACCGGCGAAACCTTCAAGGTCACCGGCAGCGGCACCAAGCCTGAGATCAAGGAAAAGAAACTCGACAGTTTCCACTTCTTCAACGACGGCAACGACATCTACCGGGTCGTGCACAAGGCCGGCTTGATCGAAACCCTGAAGGTCGGTGGCAGCGGCGATGGAGAGGTCGCCCTGCCCGTGCAGATCCATGCCGCCTCCGGGCACAAGGTCGATTTGTCCTACACAGGCTTTGGCAACGGTCAGCGCCTGGAATCGATCAGCGACGACTTGGGCGCGCTGCTGCAGATCAACCGCTCCAGTGATGACTCCTGGGTCGAGTTTCTCCTGCACCCGGAGGCCGGCGCGGACGGCAAGCCGCTGGCGCGTTTCGAACTCAAGCTGAACCCCAGGCGTGAGGTGGTCGAGATCATCCTGCCCACCGTGGAAAAGGCCAGCTGGCGCTTCGACTATCAGCAGGTGCGCGGCCTGAGCTGCATCACGGAGGTCAAGACCCCGGTCGGCGGGCACGAAGCCATCGAGTACCTCGACCTTGGCCATCCTTACCCGGGCAATACCGGACGGGTGAACCTGCCACGGGTCACTCGTCATCAACTCTTCCCCGGCTGTGAGCAACCGTCGATGGAAGTGACCTACGAGTACACCCTGGAAAACTTCATCGGCAACGGCTCCAACATCAACTGGGAAAGCAACGGCCTGGACCAACTGTACAAGACCGATCGCAGTTACACCTACGGCTCTACCGCCAAACATAAAGTCGGCGGCGGGACTGTGCGCACGGTGCAGCGCACCTTCAACAGTTTTCACCTGCTCACCGAGGAATGCACCACCCAAGGCGATTGCGTGCAGCGGCTGATCAACACTTATCACACCGTCGAAGGGACCTTCGAGCAACAGCCGGCGTATTTCCAACTGCCCAAGACCGTGGAAAAGCGATGGGAACTCATCAGCGATGTTACCCAGGCCCGCAGCGAAACCCTGACCACCGACTACGACAACTTCGGCAACCTGCTGGAGGAATGCGAGCCTAACGGCGTGCGCACCGTGTACGAATACTACCCGGTCGGTGGATACGTGGACGACGACGGTGACGTGCACTGCCCCCATGACCCGCAGGACTTCGTGCGTAACCTGCGCAGCCAGACGGTGCACCCGGCCGAGGGTCATGAAGGCCAGGCACCGGTCCTGCGTACCCGGTATCGCTATGTGGAATTGCCGCCGCTGGAGAACACCCTGGATGAAGGCTTCCTGGCGGTATGCAACGAAGACCTCACGCAAGTACTGGGCAGCACCGAAATCACGCTGCAGAACACCCGGCGCCGCTATCTGGACATGCCGGACAAACCTTTCCTGCATGGTCGCCCGGATCGCCAGGAAGAAACCCTGTATGACAAGGACAGCAGGGGTAAAACCGCCTCCGTCAGTTGGCGCTATAGTCAGGTCGATGGAGAGCTGGGGGCCAAGACGCTGCACCAGACAGTAGAGACCCTGACCGGGTACAACGGCAGCCAGCAGGTCACCACTTCACAAGTCTCCCGCTTCAACGGCGAAACCGTGCAGCAGGAGAATATCGACGGCGTTAAAACCGCCTACCAGTACGACGTACTGGGCCGACTGCTGGAAGAACGCACGGCTGTGGATACACCGGTCGTAGCCTCCCAGCACTACGTCTATAACCTGACGTCTGCAGACGGGCAGCAAGCCGGACAAGAGCAGACGGATGCCAAAGGGGTCAAGACCCGGCTGCTGTTCGATGGCGCCAACCGGGTCATCGCAGAGCAGCAGCAGCGACGGGACAGTGAAAGCGGCAAACTCGTCTGGCGCCAGACCTACACCGCCCAGCATGATGCCCTGGGGCGCAAAGTCAGCGAGACCGTCTGCGACTGGCTGGCCGACGCGCCTTTGCCCTTGACCAGTCATTTTTCCTATGACGATTGGGGCGCGGTGTGCCGAGCCACCGGGCCCGACGGCGTGACCCAACTCAGCGAGCAGCGGTTCGAAGGCAACCGCCTGATCATCTGCACCTGGCAGGAACATGTCGAACGGCCCAATGTGCGGACCCAAAGAAGCGAGACCCATTACAACCTCTTTGAACAGCCCGACAAGGTGCGACGCCTGGACGCCCAAGACAATACGGTGGGCTGCCAGGACTATGCCTACGACGGCTACGGCAATTGCGTGCGCGAGGTCGAAACCCTAAGAGACCCACAGAGCGATACACCGCAAGATCTACAGCGCACCACTCGATACGCCTACGATGCCTGGGGCCGCATGCTACGAACTGTGCTGCCGAACGAAGACTGCATCGATCGCACCTTTGCCGACTACAGCATCAGTGAATTACCTACGCTTTTGCAGGTGACGCCCGGTAACGCCGCGCAACCGGTCGTAGTGCCGGGTACCCAGCAATTTGACGATCTCGAGCGGCTGACCGAACGCAAAGTGGGTCTACGCAGTGAGCTCTATCGTTACGAGGGCGGGCATATACAGCCTCACCAACGGATCACTCCCGGCAATCAGACACTGACCTACCGCTACAATCTGCCGCTGACCCAGCAGCCCTTGGCCATCACGATGGCCGAAGGCCCCGAATCCACCTATGAATATGACCCGCTGAGCGCCGCCATCACCCAGGCCATCAACGATCAGGGTCAACGCGACTATGAGTACACGCCAGAAGGCCACCTGGCCTCGGAGCGTTGGCAC
This sequence comes from Pseudomonas sp. G2-4, assembly GCF_030064125.1. Classification (NCBI taxonomy): domain Bacteria; kingdom Pseudomonadati; phylum Pseudomonadota; class Gammaproteobacteria; order Pseudomonadales; family Pseudomonadaceae; genus Pseudomonas; species Pseudomonas sp. G2-4. Next base: position 4,889,135 of record NZ_CP125957.1, read on the forward strand.
GACAGCCACGGCATCGATCAAAACACCCGTCATCACACCTCACTGCAAGGCAGGCCATTGCGCCGCGAAGACGATGGCGCAGTGCCAACGCAGTACCAGTACGACAGCGCGGGCAGGCTGATACAGGTCACCCAGGGTGAACTGGATGGCCTGAAAGCCGAGTTCACCTACAGCCTCGATGGCCTGCTTGAACGCAGTACCAGCACCGACCTGGCCAACGGTCATCGCCTAGTCACCGAGCTGGAGTACGACGAGCATGGCCGCGAAATCAAACGAACCCTGCGGGTAGACGGCGAAGCCGACAGAGTCTTGTCCATGGTCTGGCAAGACGACGATCAATTACGCAGCCGTCGCCTGGAAAAAGCCGGCCAGACATTACTGGAAGAACATTTCAAATACGACTCACGTAACCGCCTGACCCACCACACCTGCACAGGCGAAGCGTTGCCGACCGACCACTATGGCAATGCCATTATCGAACAGGTGTTCCGCTTCGACGCCCTGGACAACATTGAACGTTGCATCAGTCGTTTTGCCGATACCAGCATCGACGACGCACGTTTCACCTATGATGCGGATGACCCCTGCCAACTGCGAGAAGTCAGCCACAGCCACGCTGCGTATCCGCAACTGCAAACCTTTGGCTACGACGCCGAGGGTCATCAGCTCAACGATGGACAAGGTCGGCGGCTGCGCTACGACAAGTTGGGTCGCTTGCTGGAAGTGCGCAGCGCCGATGATGCGGCCTCGCTGATCAACTACCGCTACGACGGCCATGACCAACTGGTTGGGGTGCGCCACGGCAGTGAACCGGAGGCCCTGCGTTTCTATCAGGGCTACCACCTGAGCTACACCTTGCAAGACGACGTGCTGATCCAGTTTTTGTACGACGGTGATCGCCCGTTGGGCCAGCAAACCCCCGAAGCGACCGATCAAAGCATGCTGTTGCTGACCGATGCCGCCAATAGCGTGATCGGCGAGCAGCGCGTGGACGGGCTGCATGAAACCACCTATAGCGCCTATGGCGAGCGCCGCGAGGACAATGGCCTGAAGGGGTTGCTGGCCTTTGCCGGAGAAGTACGCGAGGCCGTCATTGGCTGGTATTTGCTGGGGCAAGGCTACCGCGCTTATGACCCGGGGCTGATGCGCTTCCATAGCCCGGACTCGTTGAGCCCCTTCGGCACCGGTGGCCTGAACCCCTACGGCTATTGCCGGGGGAACCCGATCACCTGGCGCGACCCCAGCGGGCACCGTGCCCAGCCGGTTACACCGTATCGAGACGAGGATCCGCCTTATCGGGATCCGATCGAAGAGCCCAAGAAAAGCGTAGGCGTTGCCCAATGGATCGGCCTGGGTGTGGCGGCGTTGTTCCTGGCTGCCACGGTGATAGCGATGCCCTGGAGCGCGCCAGCTACCATCGGCCTGACCACCTCCTTTGTGGTCGGTCTGGTCGGGATAGCTGTCCAGACAAGCGGTCTTGTGCTGCAAGCTTATGGCACGTTCACGTACGACGATTCCTTGACCGCTATCGGTGGTTCGATAGGCGGAGCCGGCGGATTGCTTGCGGGGTCCGGGATAATGGCGGTAAGGGCCGCGCTGGCAGCGGCCAAGGCAGCAGCGGCCGTTAAAGCAGGGGTTGGTGCTAGCGCTACGATGCTGGCGTCGTTAACGAACGGGCTACCTGGTCCTGCCGGTCCTATTGGTCCTGTTGGTCCTCCTGGCGCTGTTGGTCCTGCTGGTGCTGCTGGTCCTGCCGGTCCTGCCGGTCCTGCTGGTCCTGCTGGTCGAGGAAATCGGGTATATGTATTTGTATCCCGCAGGAAACGCCTAGGAAAATCTGGAGGAATAGGAAAACCAGGTAGACCTAACACGAGACAAAAACAAAAAGATAAAGAATTGGCGACCCGCCTGGGAGCGGAGAAGGACATCGGTGACCAGAATGCATTGATAGTGCCGGATGAAAGGTCCCCCGCGCCTCCTGCTCAGGGAGGGCGTTTTATAGCGACAGCTTCCGGAGGGTTGATAAGGATAAATCATTACAACCAACTGGCACCGGGCGCTCATCTAGCCACATTGACTTCCCGCTGAAACAGTAACGCCCCTCCCCCCTAACTCCCGCAGCTTACGCTGCGGGAGTTTTCCCCTCGGCCTATTTCTGCGTCTCCAACCGGTATCCACGATGAGCTACTATGCAAAGGTCAAAAAGCGCACTGAACCTCCCCGCCTCAGTCAACCAACCGCAAATTCAATATTGGAAAATTGGGCACTGCCAGCGGTGGCCAGGTAACCCCGCCATCGAAACTGACATAGACCTTTCCCGTTAAAGGCCCTGGGCGTCGCAGCGAACTCAGAAAGGTTCTTGATACCGTCACATCACCCCGCTGGCCAACCCCATAACTGACTTCCTGTTCAGTCACCTGGCGTCTTCGGACCGCGGAAAACTCAACCGCTCCCGACGCGCCGGTTCCTGTCATATTGATCATGATCCACTGGTCCGTCGTCATCAGTACCCACTTGGCAAGGGTCAACACTGCGCCTGTTTCCGGCACATTGCGCAGGCTCAAATCACCGCCGGAAAGCCCTTGGCATTGAACGATCGGGAATTCAGAACTGGAGACTGTCTGGATATTCAGCCTTCGCTTTACAGAAGGTAATTCATCGTCCTTGTGGTCGATGACACTGTAGGACAAGGGCAGGGTCTTGCCGATATACGCGGCAATCGAACTCATGGGAATCTGATAACGACGTGAACCTGCGGAGATCTCCCGGTCTGTCCGGTACTCACCCACGCTGCCGGGGTCACTCCACTGTACCCAGACCTTTTCCCCGGGGTAAATGACCGCTGTATCGGGAATTTCCACTACCGCCCCGGACAGAAAGTTCAAGGGCCCCAACGTCTGCTGCTCCCCAGTTCCCGAGGCGTTCTCGACGCGAGGCCAAGGCAATACACGCGGGATCGGAGTGGCGTCCACATCCAGTTCAACCGCCAGAGAGTACTGGCTCCAGTTACCCGCCCGGTCCTGTACGCGATAGGACACATAGCGCAGGCCATTCCCCCGGTCCTGTATAAACTGGCTCGGAACCGTAAGTACCACCGGGTCAGCGTAGTTATTATCGTCAAGCTCGATGATGCCACCACGATTCAAATCTCCAGGGCTGCTTCCCCAGTACCAGGTAATCCGATCCCAGGGCCTGGGCGTCGTGTAGCCGGGTAGATCGGCCTTGACCTCATCGCCGTTCAACTCAAGATAATGGGCAGTGAGCTTGTTGGGCGGAAGAACTTCGGAAGGAAAAACCAGCTTGTTATCCGCAGCCAATATCGGAGGGGTTTTATCGATGGTGACGTTCACTGGCACGCATTCACGCGGCGTCGGAGTATTCCAGGGAATCACCTCGTAATGTAAGGCGTGAACGCCCTCTTCCAACTTGAGGGATGGGACATTCAACCATAGGTCCGCTGCTTGAACAGGCCCTGGCAATACTTTTTCGTCAATCTTTTCGCCCTTCCAGAACAACTGAAGGGTATCGGCCTTATCTGACTCTGGCGCGGAATCGCTCCATAGCTCGAACTCTATCCGTAGTGGCACCAGCCAGGCGTCTTTGCGCAGAAGGTTCTCTTCGCCGCCCGGCACTGGATCGAGCACCCCGATAATATCGGGAGGGGCGAGGTCCGCCTTAGGTTCATCCACATGCTTTGCGTCTCTGGAACTCGACATGTCTGTTCCCTCACGTGTAAGCGAGCCGGTGTGAGTACCGTGAATGGCCTGGCCGGCGGGCGTTAGAATTTAAATGACCGTGTTCACCCAATCGATACTGTTACGAATCAAAGAACTTAAACGCCGAGGGGGAAGGCTCGTCAGATCCTTCCCCCTCGCAAACGCTCTGCTTACCAGTTGTAACGCACACCAAAATTGACGCCCCACGGCTGCTCGATCTTGTCGCCGTTGCTGTAGTCCAGATCCGCATGCATCGCAACCTTGTCGGTTAGCTTCATCGACACACCCGCGCCCAGTTCACCCCGGGAGCCCGACAAGTCGTTGTTGAACTTGTTATTGTTGACCTGCACTTCGTTATTCTTGGCGAACTCATGGGCATACGCGACACGAACATACGGCTGCACCACTTTGCCTTCGCCCAGATTGAAGTTGCGCCCGACAGTTGCACCGACCTTGCCGAGCAGCGAGTGAGTACGGTCGCCTTCGGCGGACAGGCCGTTATCCAGGTCATAATCCTTACCCTGGATGATCACGCCTGAGAGTTGGGTATAGGGTTCGACGAAAAAATCGTCGGCCAGGGTGATGTGTCGCCCGAACTCCAGGGACCCACCGACGCCATGGTTGTCATAACTGCCCTTGGTTTTCTTGCCGTCGCTCAGTTGTACCTTGGATTCATTCTGGAAGCGGTTGAACTTGAGCACGCCGTCAAAGTAGTAGCCGCTTTCGTCATCCAGCCAAGTGGTGTAGGCGCCCAGGTAGTAACTATTGACCGTACCGCTGGTGCCACGACTCAAATCCAGGTCAGACTTGCTGTAACCACCTAGCAAACCAACCAGCCACTGCCCGTCACCCATCGGCAATGGCGCATCGGCACCGAACGACAGCCCCTGCTGGGTTTGCTGATAGCCCACGCCAGAGCTGGCGCTGACATCGAATTTGTTGCCATAGGCACGAATCCAGCCACCGGCCTTGTCGGCGTCCCTGCGCACTTCCCCCATGCGGCTGCGCAACGTGCTGAGTTCGCCGTACCAGACCGTCGGCGCGGTGTTGAACAGCGCCAGTACCGACCGGGTGCCGGGGCTGATGACCCGCGAGGCAATATTCAGGTACCAGTCATTGTCGCCCTGTTTGATCAGGTCATAGGAATAGGTACCCAGGTCCACCGGACCGTTCAACATCGAAAATTGGGCGTCCCCGGCGGCGATGTGGATAACCGGTATGTTGCCCGCACCGGTCGGGTCGGCGCCGCTGCTACCCATCAGGACCTTGTGGTTGCCGGTGGCGGTACCGGTGACCTCAAGGGTGTCGACTTGGCCGGTGGCGAAGTCCGCATCCATGATGAACGTGCCGTTGCCCGACAGATTGCCGACCGACAATTTATAGAACTCGGTCGGGTTGCCAAACTTGATCGACCCGCCATCCATGGACAGATTCGCCACGGTGCCGTTATCCACCATGTTCCATTGGGCCTGGCTATTGATCGCCAGATTGGCAACATTTTCCAGGCGCCCTGTCAGGGTTGCCTGGTTTTGCAGGGTGACATTGGCCGAGGCCCCGGCGTCGGCGATGACGTCCCCCACCAACTGGCTGTTGTCGACGGTCATGTTGGCGGTCGATGAGCCTTTGACCTCGAGAATTTTTCCGTTGCCACCGATCAATGTGGAACCGTTGCCGACATGTATCTCGGCTGTGGTGGCAGGCAGGCCAAAATCATTGACGACGATCGCTGCACCGGTCAGGCCCTGGACGGTCGTGCCATCGAGCACCAGACGGCCAGGCGTCGATACCGTCTGATCCGTGGTCATCACGATGCCATTGAGGCCCCCTCGAATCGTACTGGCGGTGGCCGATACCCGTCCGTTAGCCAGTTGCAGGCCGAAACTGGTCGCGTTAGTGCCTGTCAGCACGGTCTGGTTCAGGTCCAATTGACTCAACCCGCCGACCACCGCCCCCACGTTACCACCGGAAATAGTGCTCCCCGTGACAGTTGCCGTGGACCCTTGCGGATTGGCCGCTGCGTTGCCCAACGACAGGCCAGTGCCGGTGCCGGTGATGTTGCTGCCTTGAATGGTTGCGTTGCTGTCGAGCAAGTCGATGGCGATGCCGCTCGCACCGGAGGTCACGACCGATCCGTTGAGCGTCAGGGACGATCCGCTCTCGGCCCGGATTTGATGGGTCGTCGCGCCATTGGCGGTCAGGCTGGCGTTGTTTCTGAGAAGGTAGTTTTCGGCGGCCACGGTGCCGTCGATCAACAGCGCGTCGTTGTCGATGGTTCTCGCCAGCAGGGAGGTGCTTGCCAGCAAAAGCGGCATGATGGTCACCCACTTCAGGGAGACCGACAATGGGTGCAACGCAAAGGAGTGGTTAGCTTTCATCAGACACCGCAATAATTAACTTTCAAAGAATAGGCTCGCCGTGACCGACGATCTGCGCTTGAACTTGCAAAGGCGGCGAATAATAGAGAGACAGCTCCCCAGGGTATGTAGGAATTATCCGAAAGAAAAAGGGAAAAATTACCCTAACTTTGGCAACAGGAGGGACATGCGCCCTCCTGGCACCACTCAAGGAAACCGCTCAAGGCCTGGGGATTACACAGTGTCCGCCATCTTCGAATACGGCAATCATGACCCTCACTAAGTCAGAGCTGACGTCCTCACCGCGTATATTGATCGAGTATTTAACTTTGCCCCAGCCATATTGGTCGCCGGTTTCATAGGTCGGTTTCAAATAGGTTTCATAAGGAATAAACCAATCGATACCATCCCTCTCCTCCTCTTCACTGACGATCAGATCATCAGGAAAATGAGTGTCAGGCAGCTCCAGTTCATCCTTATCGTAGGTTTGCCAGTCGGCCTTGACTTCCACATCTTTTTTCAAATACTCAGAGGCTGGAATATGCACTCGAATGCCCCATACCCCGGCTTTTTCAATCAGCGCATTACAATTCAAAGGATAGCCAGGGTCTTGATCCGGGAAGCTTGGTTCTTCTAGGTCAATGACTTCGACATTGACGTCGATCATTGTTCGGCGCGACTCCGGTTTATTATTGAAACCTGTGCGAGTCAGGATGTAGTACATCGGCAATTGGGACATTACCGGGGTCTGTTTTATTACGTCCCAAGTAATGATTATTTCAACCTCCTCGTTAGGGGTTTCATTGCCATTGACGACATACGCAGGTGTCACCGCCACACCGTTCCAGTAAAGCGTTAACGTGTCGCCCACTTCAGGATCATCGTATAACTCTATAAAAGCTTTCGCGGGCTCGCCGATATCGTCCTCGGTCAACTCGGTATCGCTGTCAGAAAAACTCAGAAACTTGATCAACTCCAGATTTGGGTTGATCGGTCCAGGATCCTCGGTTCCCGGGCCGGGGATTGCGAGGTCCACCTTGACATCGATTTTGCCCGGAGAGTCCGTCGGGTACCTGCCTCGAAGCACCTCATAGTCCACTTCCGTGTCCTGCACGTTAGCCCCGTCAAAATCATATTCAGCCTTTATGTGTAACCAGGGCACGGTGATTTTCAGCGGGAAAGGAAGGTGCGAGCCGACGGGTGTCTCACCAAGTTTCGTGGTGCCCCACCTAACGCGAATGAGGTCGTAGGCATCCCAGTTGATGTACTGGTCAATTTCAACTTTGGTTGGAAAATCAGCATCGACACGATCAATCAGATCATCGGCAGCCAGTGGGACCCTGGGGATACCCAAACCGGCCGGTAGATTTCCCAGGGCAACCATGACTTCGACGACCGGGAAAGACATATCGCTGCGGTTACCCGCCTTGTCGAACAAAAAGTACACGACGTAATGAATGTTCGAGCCCAGAGGCGTCACTATGGTTTTGGGCACCAATATCTTACGGTCCGGAGGAAGCCTTCCCAGGTACGCCAAGTCGGCAGGATCTGGGTCCGCTGGCGGCAGCTTATCCATCCAGGCAACAGCGACGGTAACAAAGTCTTTCTTGTCCTCAATGAAATCAGGAATTTCGCACCAGACACCACCATCGCGATCCAGGATGGCCGACGTGATCAGGGGTTCTAAAACGATAATAGGATCTGGTACACCGGGTCTGATGGGCCCTGTCCTATCGATGGTGATAGGCGCCGCGGGTGAATCCGTTTCTACGGGCGTGTTCCAATGCTTCACGCGGTACCTGATTTGAAACGTCCCCTCATAGTTTTCAAAAATGTTTAGCGGGATTGTCCGTTCCAGAGGAAATCGATCAGAGGGCAGCGTGTCGGTGCCAGGGACCTCTTCGTCATGAAATTGCAAGAAATCGTCTGAGCTGGCGGGTTTCCAATCCAGGTACAGTTTATTGGTGAAGGGATTACCTGAATCCGGACGATCAGGCCATTCATGGATCTCGATTTTCAATGGGGCGTGGATTTTGCTTTCGGGCATCAATCCGTCAGCGTCGCCGGGGATGGCATCCACGACGGTGGGCGGCCGCAGCGCCAACCCCTCGCTTTCTTTGAAGAGCTTTTTGCGATAGTCGATCCGTACCTGTACCGCCGTTGGACGTGCGCTTGAATCTGCCATGTTCGCCGCTCCAAAACCGTTTGGGTTAAGCCATGAAGAGGTTTCATGGCCCTTCAAAAACGCGTTTGGCAGTTCGACTCATGGCTCAAAGAGTGAAAAATAGCCCTGTCGCTCCGCCCGGCCCTAGAAGCCTTGAGCAAAATTAAGCGCCGATTTTTCGAAGCGCGATACTGTCAGAGTTGACAGGTCCCCACGGTGGATCAGACCAACACCATCCCCACCAACACCGCCACTTCAAGCAACTCCAACAACGCCCCCGCCGTATCCCCGGTACATCCCCCCAGCCTGCGCAGCATCATCTGGCGCAAGCCAACGAACACCACCGACGCGACCAGCAGCGCGAAAGCACCACCCCACCCTGCCACCAGCACGCAACCCAGCGCACACGCCAGCAACACCTGCCAACCGGCACGCCGAGGCAAGTGATCAGCAAGCGCCTGACCCAACCCACCGGCTCGCACGTAAGGCGTGGTCAGGAACAGCCCAAGCAACGCGCCGCGCCCCAACACCGGCACGATGATCAACATCAAGCCCTGCCCTTGCTCGATCAACGCCAACAGCGCGGCGAATTTGAGCAACAACACCAACACCAGGGTGATCACCGCAATCGGCCCACTGCGCGGATCCTTCATGATCAGCAGCGTGCGCTCGCGGTCGCCAAAACCACCGAGCCAGGCGTCGGCGCTGTCGGCCAGGCCATCGAGGTGCAGGCCGCCGCTGAGCAACACCCACGCCGTCAGCAACAGCGCGGCGTGCAGCAGCGGCGGCGCGCCCGTCAGCCATGCGTTGAGCAGCCACAGCAAGCCGCCGAACAACAGGCCCACCAAGGGATAGAACAGCAGCGAGCGACCCAGTTGCTCAGGCTCGGGCATGCCCGGCAGGCGAACCGGCAGGCTGCTGAGAAATTGCAGGGCGATCCAGAATGGCAACATGATCAAACCGCCTCTTCCAGCCGCGCACCGGACGACACGCACAGGGAAAACAACGCGCCATGGCCGACTTCGACATTGAGCAGTTGCTCCCGAGGCAGACCCCGGGCCTGGGCCAGCAACAAGCGCATCACGCCGCCATGGCTGACCAGCAAAACCCGCTGGCCGGCATAGGCGCTATGCAGGCGTTCGACCGCCGCCAAAACGCGCCCGGAAAACGCCAGCACCGGCTCGCCATCGGGTGGCGTAAAGCTGTAGGGATCGGCCCAAAACCGCCCCAATGCTTCAGCGTCAGTCTCCATCAACGCCGCCGCGCTGCGGCCTTCCCAGGCGCCGAAATGCAGCTCTTGCAGATCCTTGTCCAAGTGCACTGGAACGCCGAGTCGGGCGCCGAGTTGCTCAGCGAAACGGGCGCAACGTTGCAACGGCGAACTCACCAGCCGATCCCAGGGCCCGCCCTCTATGACAGCCGCGTGCATCTGTTCCCAGCCCTTGGCGGTCAAGGCGTCGTCGAGGCTGCCGCGCAATCCGCCGCCCAGCTCGGTTTCGCCGTGACGCAGCAGGTCCAGGCGCAAGGTCATGCCGGACGATCCGCCACGGCCGCTTCGGCAAACGTCGCCATCTGCCCGTGAAGGTCACAGGCCAGGCGCAACAGCGGCACCGCCAACGCAGCGCCGCTGCCCTCGCCCAGGCGCAGGCCGAGGTCCAGCAACGGTTCGGCGCCGAGGGTTTCCAGCACGTGGCGATGGCCCGGCTCGGCGCCGCGATGGCCGAACAGCAACCATGGCCGGCATCCGGGATTGAGGCGCACCGCCACCAGGGCGGCGACGCTGCAGATGAAGCCGTCCACCAGCACGGCGACGCCTTGCTGGGCACAGGCCAGGTAAGCGCCGGCCAACGCGGCGATTTCAAAACCGCCGAGGTTGAACAGGGTCTGCAACGGGTCGTCGCGTTGGGCACTGTGATGCGCCAGGGCCCGTTCGATCACTTGGGCCTTGTGGCTGACACCCGCCGCGTCCAGGCCGGTACCCGGGCCGACCAGATGCCCCACCGGGCAATCCAGCAAGGCGCAGGCCAGGGCGCTGGCCGCCGTGGTGTTGCCGATGCCCATCTCGCCGCCGATGAACAAGTTGGTCCCAGCGGCTACGGCACGGAGCACACTGTCGCGGCCGGCTTGCAGGGCTTGCTCGCCCTGGGCCACGGTCATCGCCGGGCCATGGACGAAATTCGCCGTGCCGGGGCCGACGCGCAGATGCCGCACGCCGGGCAACTCCAGCGCAGGCGTCACGGTGCCCAGGTCCACCACTTCCAGCGAAGCGCCCAGCTGCCGCGCCAGAACGCTGATGGCCGCGCCGCCGCTGACGAAGTTGAGCAGCATCTGCCCGGTCACTTCCTGGGGAAAGGCTGAGACGCCCTCCGCCACCACACCATGATCGCCGGCAAAAATCGCGATCCAGACTTGATCCAGGCTCGGCTTGACCTGACCTTGCAGCCCCGCCAGTTGCACCGCCACCGACTCCAGCCGCCCCAGGGAGCCGGCCGGTTTGGTCAGTTGTTGCTGACGGTCCGCGGCCTGTTCCAGGGCCTGGGTGTCGAGGGGCTTGCACGGGTCCAGCCACCAGCGGTGATTCATAACGCAGTACCTTTGAGAGTCAGGGGCAGGCCGGCAACGGTCAGCACGA